>NZ_JAMXMW010000007.1:0-378929 GCF_024055675.1 Actinoallomurus rhizosphaericola
ACCTTCCCGCTTCCCGGCCCCTCACCGCTCGAAGGTGCGACGGACCTCCTTCGCGGCGTCCTTGGCCTGCTCGCCGACCTGCTTGGCGCCGCCCTTCATGCGATCCTTGCGCCCCTCGGACTCGAGGTACGGATCGCCGGCTTCCCGGCCCGCCGCCTCTTTGCCGCGGCCCTTCGCCTTCTCCGCCTTGTTCTTCAGCTTGTCCAGGAGACCCATCGGTTTCCCCTTCCGTACGAAGCTGTACGCGGCTGGTCATTCCCCATCGTTGAGGACCTATTCGGCTCCACGACCTCGAATGACGACTCTGCGTCACCTTTCACTCACGTCGCGGATGGTGATCTTGCGGGGTAGGCTGGCGGCTCATGGAGGTCCACGATCGGCGGACCGGCCCGCACGGCGAGCTGGTCCTTCGCGGTGACGGCGAGCACTTCGAGATCATCAGCAACGGCGTGTTCCTGATGGACACCCGGGCCGGCGCGTCCGAGCGCCTCCTGGTCCGCGCCGCCCTCGACCGCCTGGCCCGCCCGGCCGACGTGCTCATCGGCGGCCTGGGGGTGGGCTTCTCCCTCGCCGAGGCGGTGCGCTCGCCGTACACCCGCGGGGTGACCGTCGTGGAGCGGGAGCCCGCGGTGATCGGCTGGCACGCCGGGCCGCTCCGGCCGTACTCCGAGGGCGCCCTCGACGACCCCCGCGTGCGCGTCGAGTGCGCCGATCTCCTGACCTGGCTGCGCGCGCCGGGCGAGCCGTATGACGCCATCTGCCTGGACATCGACAACGGCCCGGAATGGACGGTCAGCGAGGGCAACGCCGCGCTCTACGGCCCGGAGGGGCTGGACCTGCTGGCCGGCCGGCTGCGGCCCGGCGGCGTCCTCGCGGTCTGGAGCGCCGCCGCCGTCACCGTGTTCGAGGATCGCCTGCGGGAACGGTTCGCGGGCGTGTCCGCGCATCCGGTCGAGGTCGCGCGCGGCGAACCCGACGTCGTCTACCTGGCCTCGATCCGGGCGGCGTAGCGGCGCTCCAGTTCTCCGGTCTCGTCGGAGCCGGGGCGCTCGGCGTCCCGCAGCCGGTCGGCCAGGGACCGCAACCGCAGGTGCCAGGCGGCCAGCGCGGCGGCGCACCGGCCGCGCTCCGCGGCCGGGCCGGTGCAGGTGAGCACCACACGGGTGCCCGCCGGATGGCCGCCGGTCAGCCGCCACCGCACGCGCCCGAGGGCGTCGCCGGCCGGCCAGGAGTACTCCAGGACCTCCGGCGCGGCGGCCTCGGTCACCTCGCCCGCCGGCACCGGGCCGACGGTGGCCCCGGGCGGCGGGACGTCGCCGGCGGCGGCCGGGGTGGGCCCGGCGAGCGCCGGCCAGACCTGCTCGATCGGGTGCGGGATGTTCCGCTCGAACCGGATCGTCCAGCCGTCGGCGTCCTCGACCACGACGCCTTCGTCCAGGCCGAACGCCTCGGCGTACGCGTCGTGCCGCTCGGGGTAGTCCTCCGGCGCCGGCCGCGTGGGGGCGCCCGCGAGGGCGGAGCCGAGCGCGGACAGGCAGGCCTCCCAGCCGGTGGCGAAGCTGCCGGCCATGGGCCGGTCGGTGAAGGTGTGGGTGAAGACGAGGAGGCAGCCCTCGCCGTCGGGGCGCAGCTCCCAGCGGAGCGGATCCTCGTACCAGGTGAAGGCCAGCACGTGCGGCGGATCGAGCTCGGCGATCTCTCCCGAGCCGAGCGGGATCTCTTCGTACTCCTGTGTGAAGCGGACCTCGCCGCCGAGGCGCAGGTCGATCTCCTCGACCGCCGAGGGGAACCAGTGGGCGAGGTGCGCGGGGTCGGTCAGGGCGCGCCAGACCTTCTCCACCGGATGGGCGAGGCGGCGCTCGAACCGCAGGACGCTACGGCCGTCCGCGGTCTCCAGGGTCGGGTTCATGTGTCGTCGGTCTCCATCGTGTCCAGATGCCGTTCCAGTGCGTCGAGCGAGTCGGACCACAGGCGCCGGTAGGGCGCCAGCCACGCGTCCACCTCGGCCAGCGGCTCGGGGCGCAGCTCGTACCACCTGCGCTGCGCCTCGGGCCGGGCCCTGACGAGGCCCGCCTCACGCAGGACGCGCAGGTGCTTGGAAGTCCCGGGCTGGGTGAGACCGAGCGCCTCGGTCAGCTCCCCGACCAGACGGGGACGCTCGAGCAGGAGGTCCAGGATGCGACGGCGGGCGGGTTCGGCCAATACGTCGAAGGTCGTGCTCACCCAGGAAACATAACGAGACAGCTATATTCCTGTCAAGGAATACAGAGTCTCGGCCTCCCCCGCGGCGCCGGGGCCCGTACGCTGCGGCAGGTGACCGACTTCGACGCGTACGAACGCGAGCTGTGGGCGGGCCGGGCCGACGCGTACGAGCGCGGCTTCGCCCGGCTGACCGCGCACACGGTCGAGCCGCTGCTGGACGCCGCCGGGGCCCGAACGGGCCGCCGCGTGCTCGACCTGGGCACGGGCCCGGGGATCGTGGCGGCCGCCGCCCTCCGCAGGGGCGCCGTCGTCTCGGCCGTGGACGCCGATCCGCAGATGGCGCGGACGGCGGCGCGCAACGCGCCCGAGGCGGAGGTGCGCGTCGCGGTGCTGCCCGTCCTCCCGCACGAGGACGAGGCGTTCGACGCGGTGGCGGGCAACTTCGTCATCAACCACGTGGGCGAGCCCGAGACCGCGCTGTGGGAGCTGCGCCGCGTCCTACGGACCGGCGGCCGGGCCGCGCTGACGTGCTGGAGGATGCCCGGCAGCGGCGTGCTCGCGCTCGTCCGCGACGCGATGGACCAGGTCGGCGTCCCGTGGCCGGACGACGTGCCGCCCAGCCCGTTCATGGAGCACGGCAGGCCGGACGCGTTCGGCGACCTGATGGGACGGGTCTTCGGTGACGTCGCGGTGGAGGAGCTGACCTGGGACTTCGAGTTCGAGCCCGAGGAGTGGTGGCGGACCGGGGCACTGGCCAGGGTCGGCTCGAACGGCGTCGTCCTCGCCCGGCAGGACGCCGCGACGATCGCCCGGGTCAAGGACGCCTACGACGGGCTCCTGAAGCCGTACGCGGCCGGGAACGGACGGGTGCGCGTGCCCGCACACGCCCTGCTGGCCCGCGGCACGCGCTGACGCCCAACCCCCTCAGCCCCGATCCGGGCGGTCGGAGACGGACGAAGACCCGGAGACGGGCGAGGACACCGTGAAGGGCCGCCGCCCGCCGGAGTGGTCACGGCCGCGGTCGCGTACACGCATCACCACACCGTCCGCCGGAGCGAGAACGGGACGGCCGAACCCGCGGAAGGACGCGGGCCGGCGGGCCGGCGGGCCGGCGTACACGCCCGCCCAGTCCCGCCCGGCATCCGGATGGTGGACCAGGTCGATCGCGTACGTCTGGCCGACCCGTGCACGCCGTGGCTGGGCACGCGGTCGGCGGGGCTGTTGACCGGAACCCACCGCCCTCGCACGGGTGGGCTCACCCGCACCGGCTCGCGCTCCGCCGGGCGCAGCCGGACGATGAGCGCGGCAGAAGGAGCAGGAGCCGGACCGGGCGGGCCAGCGCGGCCAGCACGGCGGCGCCCTGCGTCCCGTCGGCGGTCAGCATACGTCCAGCCGTCCGTCGACCCGCGGACTTCGTGCGCGGTCCGCGTCGGTACGGTGTGCCGGGAGCGAGAGAGGAGCGGGCCGGTGCGGGCGGTGGCGTACGACGGGTTCGAGCGGATGCCGGAGGTTCGGGAGGTGCCCGATCCCGAGCCGCCCCGTGCCGGGGTGGTCATCCGGGTCGAGGCGACCGGCCTGTGCCGCAGCGACTGGCATGGGTGGATGGGCCACGATGCCGACATCACGCGGTTCCCGCACGTGCCCGGGCACGAATTGGCCGGCGTCGTCGCCGCGGCCGGCCCGGAGGTCACCGGGTGGCGGGCCGGCGACCGGGTGACGGTGCCGTTCGTGTGCGCGTGCGGCCGGTGCGCGGCCTGCGCGGCCGGCGACCAGCAGGTGTGCGAGCGGCAGACGCAGCCCGGATTCACCCACTGGGGCTCGTTCGCGGAGTACGTCGCGATCGACAATGCCGACGTCAACCTCGTGGCCCTGCCCGGTGACCTGCCGTACGCGACGGCGGCCGCGCTGGGCTGCCGGTTCGCGACGGCCTTCCGGGCCGTCACCGCGCAGGGGCGCGTCCGGCCGGGCGAGTGGGTGGCGGTGCACGGCTGCGGCGGGGTCGGGCTGTCCGCCGTGATGATCGCGGCGGCCTGCGGGGCACGGGTCGTCGCGGTCGACGTCTCCCCCACCGCTCTGGACCTGGCCCGACGCTTCGGCGCCGCCGCATGCGTCGAGGGTCCCGACGGGGTGGCCGAGGCCGTCCGCGAGGTCACCGGCGGCGGCGCGCACCTGTCACTGGACGCGCTCGGGAGCCCGGCGACGTGCGCGGCGTCGGTCGAGAGCCTGCGCCGCCGCGGACGTCACGTCCAGGTAGGGCTGCTGCCCCCCGCCGCCGGCCCCGCCGTCGTGCCGATGCACCGGGTCATCGCGCTCGAACTGGAGGTCCTGGGCAGCCACGGGATGGCCGCGCACGCGTACGGCCCGATGATGGCCATGGTCGCGGACGGTTCGCTGCGCCCGGACCTGCTCATCACCCGGACGATCGGCCTGGCCGACGCTCCGGCCGCCCTGGCGTCGATGGGCACCGCCCCCGCCGCGGGCGCCACCGTCATCGTTCCCTAATCTCCTTCGTGCAGGTGGGCGAAGAGCCGGCGCAGCAGCGCGTGCAGCACGGCGCGTTCGTCCTCGTCGAGGGGCGCCAGCACCTCCTCCCGCACCGCCGTCGTCTCGGCGATCAGGTCCGCGAGCGCCGTACGGCCGGCGGCGGTGAGCGTCACCGTGGCCCGGCGCCGGTCGGCCGGGTCGCGTGCCCGCTCGACGTGGCCCGCCGCGGCCAGTTCGTCGAGGACCTTCACCACGTCGCTCGGATCGATCCGCAGCCGGGCGGCGAGGTCGCGTTGCGCCTGCGGCCCGAAGTCCGCCAGCGCCGCCAGGACGGCCATGTGCCAGAGGCGCAGTTCGCGCGCCGAGAGGCGCTCGATGATCCGGCCCCGGGCCGTCTTCCCCACCCGTGACAGCAGGTACGGGGTCAGCGCCAGCAGGCTGGGCGGTGTCTCCTCCATGTCCGCACAGTGTAGGGTCTCCACCAATAGTGGGTGCCCACCTATGAATTGGAGGCGTCATGGACGCGCTGTACCCCCGCCTGCTGGTCGGGCGGTTCGCCGAGTGCTTCGGGTTCTACGACGCGGTGCTGCCCGAGCTGACCGGCGCGACCCTCGCGCGCGGCGGCGCGACCGGGCCGTACGCGAGCTGGGACGTCGACGGCGAGGGGGCGCTCGCGCTGTTCGACCGCGCGGCGATGGCCGCGGCCGCGGGCACCGCGGACCTCCCGGCCGAGGCGCCCGCCCAGGACAGGGCCATGCTCGTCGGAAGGGTCGCCGACGTCGACGCCGGATACGAGTTCTGCCTGCGCCACGGCGCCCGCGCGGTCGCGGCCCCGGCCGACCGGCCGGAGTGGGGACCGACCCTCCGCAACGCCCTGGTCCGCGACCCCGACGGCAACCTGCTGGAACTGCAGTCGTACTGAGCCACCGCCGCCGCCCGGCGGCGCGACTCCGGCCATCCACCCCGCCAACCGATATGTCGCAATGTTTACAGCAGGATTGGGCGGCTACCCTCCATCCCGGCGACGGATCGATCGGGCCGAAGCTCGCGAATCTCACCGGACCCTGCTGTTTGAACAGGTTCAAATCTCCCGTACAGTGGGGTCTCGTGACCCTCGCTGTTGGACTGCCGGAGCAACTCGCCGTCCGCACCGTCCCCGTGCGCGCGCCGGAGGATCTGCTCGCCCGACTCCCCCACGCGGCCGCCCTGGCCTGGGTACGCCACGGCGACGGGCTGGTCGGCTGGGGCGAGGCCGCACGCGTCGCCGTCCCGCCGGGCGAGGACCGCTTCACCTGGGCGCGGCAGTGGCTCTCGGCGCTCTTCGACGCCGCCACGATCGACGACCCGCTCCAGGTGCCCGGCTCCGGGCCGGTCGCCTTCGGCAGCTTCTCCTTCGACCCCCGCTCCGAGGACTCGGTCCTCATCGTGCCGCGGACCGTCCTCGGCCGCCGTGACGGGCAGGCCTGGTACACCACGATCGGCGACCACGCCGACCCGCTGACCCTCCTGCGCCCTCCGGCGCCGCCCGCCGCCGTCCGGTGGGCCGACGGCGACGTCACCGCGCCGCGGCACATGCGGGCCGTGGCCGCCGCCGTCGAGCGCATCCGCGCGGGAGAGCTGTCCAAGGTCGTCCTCGCCCGCGACCTGCTGGCCGTGACCGACGAGCCGATCGACAGCCGGATCCTGCTCCGGCGCCTCGCCGACCGTTTCCCGTCCTGCTACACCTTCGCGTGCGCCGGACTGGTCGGAGCGACGCCCGAACTGCTGGTCCGGCGCATGGGAGGCCAGGTCGAGTCGCTGGTGCTGGCCGGGACGATCGCCCGCGGCTCGGACGGCGACTCCAGCGCCGCCACCACCCTGTTCGCCTCGGCCAAGGACCGCGAGGAGCACTCCTACGCCGCCGACATGGTCCGCGCCGCGCTGGCCCCGCTGTGCCGGGACCTGACGGTGCCCGCCGAGCCGGAGATCCTGCGCCTGTCGAACCTCATCCACCTGGCCACGCCCGTACGCGGCCGGCTCGAGGAGGACCGCTCGGTCCTGGACGTCGTCGGCGCGCTGCACCCGACGCCGGCGGTCGGCGGCACGCCCACCGACACCGCCCTCGACGTGATCCGCGAACTCGAGGCGATGGACCGAGGCCGCTACGCCGGGCCCGTCGGCTGGATCGACGCCCGGGGCGACGGCGAATGGGGCATCGCCCTGCGGTGCGCGCGGATCGAGGGGCGGCGGGCCCGCCTGTACGCCGGCGGCGGCATCGTCGCCGGCTCCGACCCCGCCGCCGAACTCGCCGAGACCCAGACCAAACTGCGCGCCATGCAGTACGCCATCGAGGGCTGACCCTCCTCAGCCCGAGCGGGACTCCACGAGCGCGCCGATCCCGTCGAGGATCCGGGCGAGACCGAACTCGAAGGCGTACTCGGGGCTGAGGGCGGCCTGGTGAGCCTCGCCCGCGGCGGCGCCCACGCGCGCGGCCACGGGATACCGGTCGGCCTCGAAGACGTTCGCGAGCAGCGGGGCGTGCGCCGCCCACCACTCCTCGTCCGTCATGCCCGTACGGCTCTGCGCCTCGGCCGCCTCGACCAGCAGGCGCGCCGAGCTCACCGCGTGCTGCAGGACCAGCGTGAGCGCCGAGTCCATCTCCACGTCGGTCAGCCCGATCCCCTCGACGGCACGCAGTTCCTCGTCGTACTTGGCCAGCGCGTTCGGCCCGAGGGCCGGGCGGACCGTCGCGACCTGCAGCATCCAGGGGTGCCGCCGGTACAGGGCCCAGTTGGCGCGGGCGACCTGCCCCAGCCGCTCCCGCCAGCCGCCGGACGTCTCCACCCGGCCCGGCCGGTCGCCGTGGACGGCGTCGACCATGAGGTCGATCAGCTCCGCCTTGCCGGGGACGTACGTGTAGAGCGACATGGCGCCCACGCCCAGCCGCTCGGCGACCCGCCGCATCGACAGCGCGGGCAGGCCCTCGGCGTCGGCGACCTCGATGGCGGCCCGCGTGATCTGCTCGATGGTCAGGCGCGGCTTCGGTCCCCTGCTGGGGCGTGCCTGCACGCCCCAGAGCAGCTCCATCGTCCTCGTGGGGTCGCCGCTGCCGCTGTACTCCGTCGTCACCTCGCAATTGTCTCCAACCCGTCTCGGCGGACCGAACTCCGTATGCCGTACGGTATTGTTTGACCCAGATACTCCGTACGACGTACCGAGTTAAGGGGATGGGATGACCACGACCGACCTGGCCGTCGCCGCCGAAGGACTGCGCAAGCGGTACGGCGGCACCGCCGCCCTGGACGGCCTCGATCTCGCGGTGCCCGCCGGCACCGTCCGCGGGCTCCTGGGGCCGAACGGCGCGGGCAAGACGACGACCGTACGGATCCTGGCCACCCTGCTGCGGCCGGACGAAGGGCACGCGACCGTCGCCGGGTTCGACGTGCTCGACCGGCCCGCCGAGGTCCGCCCGCGGATCGGGCTGCTCGGCCAGCGCACGGCGGTGGACGAGATCCTCAGCGGCCGGCAGAACCTGGAGCTGTTCGGGCGGCTGCATCACCTGGGCGCGCGCGCTGCGCGCGCCCGCGCCACCGAACTCCTCGACCGCTTCGGCCTGGGCGACGCCGGAGGAAAGCCCGTCGGGCGCTACTCCGGCGGCATGCGCCGGCGTCTCGACCTCGCCGCGGCGCTCATCCTCGCGCCCGCCGTGCTGTTCCTCGACGAACCGACGACCGGGCTGGACCCGCGCGGCCGCCTGGAGATGTGGGACGCCGTCCGCGCGCTCGCCCGTGAGGGCACCACCGTGCTGCTCACCACCCACTACCTGGACGAGGCCGACCACCTCGCCGACACCATCTCCGTGGTCGACCACGGCCGGGTCGTCGCGGAGGGCACGCCCGACGAGCTGAAGTCCCGCACCGGGGACGACCGGATCGACGTCGTCGTCCGCGACCCGGCCACGCTGCCGGTCGCCGCCGAGCTCCTGGGCCGCGTCAGCGGGACCACGGCCCACGTCGACCCGGACCTGCGCCGCGCCGGGGCGCCGGTGCGCGACCGCGCCACGGCGCTCACCGGGGTCGTCCGGGCGCTGGCCGACGCGGGCATCGATGCCGAGGACATCGCGTTGCGGCGCCCGACCCTCGACGAGGTCTTCCTGCACCTGACCGGGCACCGCGCCGGCGAGCCGAACCGGAACGGGCAGGAGGTGCCGGCATGACCGTGCACGTCCCCCCGATCCCCCGGACGCCGGCGGCCCGGTTGCGCTGGGCCCTCACCGACGGATGGACGCTGACCCGCCGCGCCCTGACGCACTGGGCGCGCCGGCCCGCCCAGGTCGTCGTCGGCCTGCTGTTCCCCGTCATGACGGTGCTGATGTTCCGCTACCTGTTCGGCGGGCAGATGCGGGTGCCCGGAGGTGGCGGCTACGCGCAGTTCCTGCTGCCGGGGATGTACGCGATGACGATGGCGTTCGGGCTGGAGACCACCTTCGCCGCCGTCAGCGGGGACGCGGCCAAGGGCGTCACCGACCGGTTCCGCTCCCTGCCGATGGCCTCATCGGCGGTGGTCACCGGCCGCGCGGTCGCCGACCTGCTGAACTCCGCGCTCGCCCTCGCCCTGATGGTCGCCTGCGGGCTCGCGGTCGGCTGGCGCTGGCACGACGGCGCGGGGCGGGCTCTCCTGGCGGTCGGGCTGCTGCTGCTCCTGCGCTTCGCCCTGCTGTGGGCCGGGATCTACCTCGGCCTCGTCGCGGGGAACCCGGAGCTGCTCGCGGCCGTGCAGATCCTGGTCTGGCCCGTCGGCTTCCTGTCCAACGTCTTCGCCGCGCCGTCCACCATGCCCGGCTGGCTCGGGACGATCGCCGAGTGGAACCCGCTGTCGGCCACGGTGTCGGCCGCCCGTGAGCTGTTCGGGAACCCCGGCTGGGGCGGCGGATCCTGGGCCGCCCGCCACTCCCTCCTGCTCGCCGTCCTGTGGCCGGTCCTCATCACGTCCGTCTTCCTTCCCCTGTCCGTACGCCGATTCCGGCGGCTGAGCCGCTGACCCGGCGCACCGGCCGGCCTTCGGGGCGGCCGGTGGCGCGGAATGCGCATCCCGCCCGTAACCGTGCCGCCGATCGGCGCGCCCCCTTGCGACGTGGAGCGGCCATGCACCCCGGATAGGGTCCAGATCATGAGTGAATGATCGAACTGGAGGGCGCGGTCAACGTCCGGGACCTGGGCGGCCTGCCCACCGTCGACGGCGGCGCCATCCGCACCGGCGCGCTGCTGCGTTCGGACAACCTGCAGGACCTCACCCCGGCCGACGTCCGCCGCCTGGTGACGGACCACGGCCTGCGCAACGTCGTCGACCTGCGCAGCGACACCGAGGTGAGCCTCACCGGCCCCGGACCGCTGACCCGCGAGCCCACCGTCACGATCCACCACCTGTCGCTGTTCAGCGAGGGCGGCCGGTTCACCGACGTCGAGGCCGACACGATCGACACCGACAATGTGCTGCCCTGGCAGGGCCGTCAGGAGGACGGCCCGGAGAGCGACCGCTCCGTCGGCCACTACCTGGGTTACCTGGCCGACCGTCCCGACTCCGTCGTGCGCGCGCTGCGCGTCGTCCCCAGCGGCACGTCGATCGTGCACTGCGCCGCCGGGAAGGACCGCACCGGCGTCGTCGTCGCCTTCGCCCTGTCCGTCGCGGGCGTACCACGCGAGGAGATCGTCGCCGACTACGCGGCGACCGGCGAACGCCTGGAGGCCATCCTCGCCCGCCTGCGCTCCAGCCCCGTCTACGCCCAGGACCTCGACTCCCGGCCCGCCGACACCCACATGCCGCACGCGCAGACGATGGAGAAGTTCCTCGCCGTCATCGACGAGCACTTCGGCGGCCCGCTCGGCTGGCTCGAACGCCACGGCTGGACGGACGCGGACACCACCGCCCTCCGCGCCACCCTCCGCGACGGGAGTCGATGACTTTCGGTGACGAAGTCTCGCTCTGCGTGTTAGGGTCCTGCTCAAGCCGCCGACACCGAGTATTGGGGAATCACGTCTGTTATGACCTCACTGCCCGAGTGGCTCTACCCCGGGCCGGAGGGCGGCTGGACGTCGGACGACCTGGACGCCCTTCCGCCCGACGCCCCGAAGCATGTCGAGCTGGTCGACGGAGCCCTCGTCCTGATGTCACCGCAGACCAAGTTCCACATGCTGGTGGTCGACCTGCTCACGGACGCACGGCTCGGCATCCGCCCCCCGAGGGTCTCACCGTGGTGCGGGAGATGACCGTCAAGCTCGGTCTGCGGCAGCGTCCGGAGCCCGACGTCATGGTGGTGGCGGATCAGCGCCCCGACGACCTCGACCGCACCTACTACCTGCCCGAAGAGGTACGGCTCGTCGTCGAGGTGGTCTTGCCCGACTCCGAGGACCGCGATCGGTTCACCAAGCCGATCAAGTACTCCGAGGCCGGGATCAGGTACCTCTGGCGGATCGAGCGTGACGGTCAGCGGCCCGTCGTCTACACCTACGAGCTGGATCCGTCCATCCGGGCGTACGTGCCGACGGGCGTCCATCACGGCCGGGTGCACACGAACATCGGGTTCGAGGTCGACCTGGATCTCGACCTGGGCCGGTTCCGTCAGCGCTGACCGGGCGACCATTGCGGTCGAAAACCGGCCGCAATGTCCCGTACGGTGCCGGTCATGGAGATCCTTCCTTCCCCCGGACCGGCGCCTGCCGCCTCCACGACGGCCGCCCCCCGTGTCCTCGGCCGCCGCGCGCTGAACCGGGCGCTGCTCTCCCGCCAGATGCTGCTCGCCCGCGAGACCCTGCCGGCCGTCCGGGCGGTCGAGCGCCTGGTCGCGATGCAGGCCCAGGCTCCGCTCGCGCCGTACGTGGGGCTGTGGACCCGGCTGGCGGGGTTTCGGGCCGACGACCTCGCCGACCGGATCAACGGCCGCGACCTCGTCCGCATCGCGCTGATCCGCGGAACGATCCACCTGCTCAGCGCGGACGACTGCCGTGAGTTGCGCCCGCTCGTCCAGCCCGTGCTCGACCGCGCCCTCAGGGCGGGGTACGGCCGGCACCTGGCCGGGCTCGACCTCGATGCCGTCGCGGCCGCCGGCCGGGCGCTCGTCGAGGAACGGCCGCGCACGTTCGCGGAGCTCGGCGCGGCGCTCGGCGACCGCCTCCCGGACCGTGACACCGGCGCGCTCACCGCGGTCGTACGCACCCAGGTGCCGCTCGTGCAGTTGCCGCCCCGGGGCGTCTGGGGCCGGGGCGGGCAGGCCGTGCACACGTCGGCCGAGGCATGGCTGGGCCGGCCCCTGTCGGCGGACCCGTCGCCGGAGGATCTGGTGCTCCGCTACCTCGCCGCGTACGGCCCGGCCTCCGTCAAGGACCTGCAGGCCTGGTCGGGCCTGACCCGGCAGCGCGAGGTGGTCGACCGGCTCCGGCCCCGTCTGCTGTCCTTCCGCGACGAGCGCGGCACCGAACTGCTCGACCTGCCGGACGCGCCCAGGCCCGACCCGGAGACTCCCGCTCCCCCGCGGTTCCTCCCCGAGTACGACAACCTGCTCCGGTCGCACGCGGACCGTACCCGCGTCCTCCCGGAGGAGCATCGCGGCCGGCTCGCCACCCCGAACGACTCCCCACGGCCGGCGTTCCTCATCGACGGGTTCGTCCACGGCACCTGGCGGATCGTCCGCGAGCGGGACCGCGCGATCCTCGACGTCGAGCCGTACGCGCCCCTGGCCGCGCCGGACCGTACGGCGCTGCTGGAAGAGGGCGCCCGGCTCCTGGCCTTCGCCGCCGACGGCGCCGACCACGACATCCGGGTCCGCGTCGCGGAACCCGGCGTCGCCGGTGAACGCCGCCCGGTCGAATAGGGCGCGATCGGTGAACGTCGCTCCGCCGAAGCCGGGGCGGCGGTCATCGACGTCGAGACCACCGGTCTGGACGGCGTCGTCATCGAGGTCAGCGAGGAAGCCGCCCGGCCACGCCATGCGCCTGTGCCCACACGGAGAGTATGTTCGCGCTTGATATGAGGGGAGCCCCACGTGTTTTCGTGAGGGTATGGCACTCGACAGGGGCGAGAACTGGGGCACGCCGGTGTTGTCGGACGACTTCGGGGGCACCCGGCTTGACTCGCGCAAGTGGCAGGTGGACGAGGCGCCTGACGGCGTCCACGTCTCGGGCAGGGTCCTCAACCTCGTGGGCGGGCTCTACGGCGGCCACGACCAGAACGCGGGCGTCATCTCCCGTCTTGCCCAGACCTACGGCCGCTGGGAGGCCCGCGTCCGGGCCGACCGTGGCGACGGCTACTCCGCGACCGCGTTCCTGTGGCCGGTGCACATGGGCGACCCGGAGTACGCCGAGATCGACTTCGCCGAGATCTTGTCGGGTGACCGTAAGAGCGGTGGCCTGTTCATCCATCACGGGCCCGACGACCGGCAGGTGCAGCGCACCATCCACGCTGATTTCACCAAGTGGCACACCATGGGCGTCGACTGGCTGCCCGACTACGTGACGTTCTGGATGGACGGTGAGGAGACCTGGACCTATTCCGGGTCGTTCGTCCCCCACCAGGCCGAGATGCAGCTCTACCTGCGCATCGAGATGCGGGAGGGGTTCCACCGCACGCCTACGACGCCCGAGCGGATCACCATGCAGGTCGACTGGGTCCGGGTCTACCGCGCTCCTCATGCGTGATTCCGTGCCTTCGCCGGTTTCGATCACGAGGCTCCGGGACCCGGAGCGTCACCGTCCCGTTGCCGGTCCCGATTCCGGCCGCCCTACGGCGTCTCGTCCCGCGCGGGTGGGGCATGCCCACCTCCGGCGAGCTGGTCGATGGTGAGCCTGGCGATGTCGGCGTCCAGGCCATCGAAGTCGTCGGTGAACTGCCAGATGTCCGGCCTTTGCCAGCCGCACGTCAGCCTCTTGGGCAGCCACGGGTCGAACGTCCGCGGCCATGTCGAGGTGCGGGCGCTGCTGGGGTATTGGGGGTACCACCACAGGTCGTAGTGCCGGTCGAGCCCGCGGCCGGTGCCGTTGGAGGCGTAGGCGGAACCCAGGTAGATGCCGGAGGTGACGCCGCGCGAGTGCCGGCGGATGTGGTCACCCTATGCCTTCGCCCAGGCGTTCGTCCTAACCTGGTCCAGGTCGCCGACTTCCAGGTCGAGCCACACCGACTCGCCCGGCACGGGCTTCACGACGGACAGGAACCTGGCGGCCTGCAAGGCCGCCGAGGAGTCCTCCGGACGCGCGAAGTGATACGCGCCACGGTGCCTTGCCCCGCCCTTGGCCGATTTCCACTGCGCGGCGAATTTCGCGTTGGTGTAGCTCGTACCCTCGGTGGCCTTGACGATGACGAAGTCCGCGGCCGGCGCTGTGGCCGAGTCGTACGCGGAGATGTCGAATCCATGGAGCACGGTGGTCACCCCACCGGGCGGGAGTCGTCCGCCGGCGCCGCGGTTCGGGCGATGAACTCCCACCATTCGCCGTAGCCCATGATCTGAGAGTCGCGGGGCCGCTCGACCAATCCCACCCGGTGGTGATGATCGCCCTCCCACACCCAGATCGTCGAGGAGGTGCAGTGGTCGATCATGCCGATGTGGTTCGCCCCCCTCGGGGTGCCGGCCCAGTCGTACCAGACCAGCCGGCGAGCCCGCGGCATCCTCGAGACCCGGTCGTGCAGCCTCATCCAGGCGAACCAGACCTGGACCTCGGCGAAGTGCTTGTTCAGGCCACCCGCCGCGGCGGTCCACTCCGACCCGCCCTGAGCGATGACCCAGAGCAGGCCGTATCCCGGTCCGCTCCGAGGACCGCAGCCGGCCGCGTGCGCCGGGGTTGTTGACCTGGTAGGGGAACCACTGGTCCGTCCTCATGCGGCCGGGCCGGTTGGCGAGATGGCGAGCGGTGTGCCGTGGCCCGCCTGATGGTTCGTAGCTGCGAAGCATCATGGTGTAAGTCTCCGATAAATCGGTTGTATCGGTACGCAACTGCGAACTAAGTTCGGCTGCCATGGATGAGGTGGCGGAGGTGGTGGCCCGGGCGGCGAACAGCCTCGCGCAGCGGATGCGGGCCGAGCGGCCGCGCGACGGGCTGAGCCTGTCGATGGTCAGCGTGCTGTCCCACCTGGACCGGGCCGGGCCCCTGACGCCGGGGACGCTCGCCGAGCTGCAGAAGGTCGAACCGCAGACGATGACGCGGACGCTGTCGCGGCTGGAGGAGGAGGGCCTGATCGACCGGGTCCCCGATCAGGCCGACCGCAGGCGGCTGCGCATCAGGCTCACCGAGGCGGGGCGGCGGCGCCTGGAGGACCATCTGCGGCCGAGGATCGACTGGCTGGCCCACCGGATGGAGGAGAACCTGACCCCCACGGAGCGGGAGCTGCTGCGGCTGGCCGGCGGGCTGATGGAGTCCCTGGCCGCGTGGGACGACGACCAGGTGACCGCCCCGTGAGCCCGCCGGCCGCACTGCGGGACTCGCCGCGGTACCGCGTCCTGAAGGCACTGGCCGCCGGCTCGCCCGGCCTGCTGACCGGCGCGGTCGTCTTCATGCTCGCCGAGGGTCTCATCCCCAACCTCGTCCTGATCGCCATGGGACGGACCGTCGGGGCGATCCCCGCGGCCGTACGCTCCGGGCTGGGCGGGCACGACGGGGAGGTGCTGCTGTCCCGGCTGACGGTGGCGGGCCTGGTGTACGCCGTGTCGCTGCTACGCGGACCGGCGGAGGACGTCCTGACCGCGATGGTGCAGGCGAAGATGAGCGCGGTCCAGCAGGAACGCCTGATCGAGGCGGTCAGCGCGCCCGCCGGGATCACGCACCTGGAGGACCCGGACGTGCTCGACCGGCTGGCGTCCGCGCGCGGCGAACTGTCCGCCTACCAACCCGCCGGAGCCGCGATGACGCTGATCGGGCAGCTCGGCGACCGGCTGTCGGGCGTGATCGCCTGCGCCGTCCTCGCGAGCTTCCGGTGGTGGCTGGGGCTGGGCCTGTTCGTGATGTGGCTGCTGGTCCGGCGGCCGCTGCAGGCGCTGGTACGGGCGCGCATCGCGACGTTCCGCAAGGCCACCGAGCCGCTGCGCAGAAGCTGGTACTACCTTCACCTGGCGTTCCGCCCGGCCGCCGCGAAGGAGGTCCGGGTGTTCGGCCTGGGGCCGTGGCTCGTCGGCAACTACCGCGAGCGGAACACCGAGGCGATGCGGCCCGCCTCCGACGAGATGCGGGCGCTGAACGGCCGGATCGCCGCGTCCACCGTGCTGATCCTGGCCGGGTACGGAATCGCCGCCGTCGCCCTGGGCACGGCCGCGTACGACCGTTCGCTGCCGCTCGGCACGCTCGTCACGATGCTGACCATGCTGCCCGCCACGATGCAGGTCGGCGGCCTGACGGCGGCCGACGTCGCCGTCGAGACCATGCTGTCGTCCGTCCCCGACCTGGACGCGCTGACCACCGACCTGCGGCCCGCTCCCCTCCCCGCGGGCGGTGGGCGGCCCGTGGCCGGACGGCCGCACCGCGAGATCCGGTTCGAGGGCGTCTCGTTCCGGTATCCCGGTACCGACCGGAACGTGCTCGACGGCCTCGACCTGGTGCTGGAGGCCGGCCGGTCCACGGCCGTCGTCGGCGTCAACGGGGCCGGGAAGAGCACGCTCATCTCGCTGCTGGCGGCCCTGCGCACCCCGACCGAGGGCCGCGTCCTCGTCGACGGCGTCCCCCTGGAGGAGTTCCCGGTACGGGACTGGCAACGGCACGTCGCGGCGGTCTTCCAGGACTTCACCCGCCTGCCGCTCACCGCCCGCGAGAACGTCACGATGGGCCTCGGCGGCGAGCCCGCCGACCCGGAGGTCCTGGCGGCGGTGGCGCGCCGCGCCGGCGCCTCCGAGCTGGTCGCGGACCTGCCGGACGGATGGGACACCGTCCTGTCCGCGCAGTACGACGGCGGCCGGGACCTGTCCGGCGGGCAGTGGCAGCGGATCGCCCTCGCGCGGGCGCTGTACGCCGTCGAGCGCGGCGCGGGGGTCCTCGTCCTCGACGAGCCGACCGCTCAGCTCGACGTCCGCGCCGAGGCCCGCTTCTACGACCGTTTCCTGACCATCACCGAGGGCGTCACCAGCCTGATCATCTCGCACCGCTTCTCGACGGTCCGCAAAGCGGACCGGATCGCCGTCCTCGACGGCGGCCGCATCACCGAGTACGGCGGCCACGACGAGCTGCTGCGGGCCGGTGGCACCTACGCCGAGATGTTCCGGATCCAGGCCGCTCGCTTCGCACCGAACCGGGAGGCACGCCGGTGAAAGGCACTTCCGCCGTCACGACGCTGATCGGCACGGCCTGGCGGGCGGCGCCCATGACGCTGCTGTGGGCGTTCACGGCGGCCACCGTCGGGGCCGTCGCGTCGGCCGCCTTCCCCCTCGGCTTCCACTACATGGTCGACGGGGCACTCGCCCACCGCTCCGGCGAGGTCACGTTCGGCGTGGCCCTCGTGGCGATCCTCTTCAGCGTGGCGACGACGCTCACCACCTTGTCGGTCACCGGGAACTGGACGCTCACCGACCGCCTCAACCTGTTCGTCTCCGGGCGCATCGCGCTGCTGCTGAGCACCGCGCCCCGGCTGGAGCACTTCGAACACCGGGAGCTGCTGTCGGAGATCGACCAGCTCCGCAACGACCGCCGGAGCCTGGCCGCCGCGCCCCGGCAGCTGCTCCGGGCGTGGCAGGTGGTGATCCGGGGCGGCGCGATCATGTTGCTGCTGGCGACCGTGTACCCGCCCGTCATGCTCATGCCGCTGTTCGGGCTGATCCCCGCGCTCGCCGACCGGCGGGCCGGGCGCGTCCAGGCCCGCACCGGCGACGAACTCGCCCCGACCCGGCGGCTGATCGGCGACCTGTTCACGCTCGCCACCACCGCCGAGACCGCCAAGGAACTCCGGACGTACGGCGTCACCGACGCGCTGGCCGCCCGCCACGCCACGCTCGCCGAAGAGGCCCGCCGCCGCGACGTGCGGGGAGCGATCCGCGCCGCGGCGTGGGAGGCCCTGGGCTGGGTCGGGTACGCCGCCGCCTTCGTCGGCGTCATCATCGTGCTCGTGCTGCGCGCCGCGCACGGGCACACCTCCCCCGGCCAGGTCGTCATGGCCGTGAGCCTGATGCGACGGGCCCAGCGCCAGGTCGCCGGCGCCTCCGACACCGCCGGGTCCCTCGCCAGGGCCGTCCGGACCGCCCGGCGGCTGGCCTGGCTCGAGGACTACGTCGCGGAGGAGACCCGGGCTCCCGGCCGGACGCCGGTACCCGACCGCCTCCGTACGGGCATCCGCCTGGAGGGCGTGGGCTTCCGCTATCCGGGATCGGACGAGGACGTCCTGTCCGACCTCACCGTGGACCTGCCGGCGGGAGCGACAGTCGCGATCGTCGGGGAGAACGGCGCGGGCAAGACCACACTGGTCAAGCTGCTCACCGGCATGTACCGGCCGACGGACGGGCGGATCCTGGCCGACGGCGCCGACCTGGCCGGCCTGTCCCCCGACGAGTGGCGCGCCCGCACCACGGCGGTGTTCCAGGACTTCGTCCGCCCCAACCTCGTCGCCCGGGAGGCGGTCGGCATCGGCGACCTGCCCCGGATCGAGGACGAGGCCGCGGTGCGCTCCGCGCTGGCCGCCGCGGGCGCCGACGGCCTGCCGTCCCGGCTGGCCGACGGTCTCGCCACTCCCCTCGGCCGCTGGTTCACCGGCGGCCAGGAGCTGTCCGGCGGGCAGTGGCAGCGGATCGCGCTCGCCCGCGGCCTGATGCGGGCCGACCCCCTGCTGACCGTCCTGGACGAGCCGACCGCGGCCATGGACCCGGCCGCCGAGGCCGAGCTGTTCACCCGGTTCGCCGCGCTGGCCCGGGCCGGGCGCCGGGCCGGCGGCATCACCCTGCTCGTCTCGCACCGGTTCTCCACCGCGCGCACCGCCGACCTGATCATCGTGCTCCAGGACGGCCGGATCACCGAGGCCGGTGACCACGAGACGCTGCTCGCCCGCGGTGGCGGCTACGCCGAGTTGTTCACCCTGCAGGCCAAGGCGTACGAGCCCGGCTGAGCCGCCACGCGCGACCGCGGGCCGGGCCTGGCCGGGGCACGCGCCGAGCCGAACGTGCACCGAAGAGCGGACCGGTCGAGCGGCCACAGGCCCCGCGAAGACACGGACCGTCCGAGCAGCCGCAAGCCCCTGCGATGACGCGGACCGGCCGGGCGGCCTTGAAGGAGCCGGCCGGCCGGGCGGCGTCAGGCACCGGGCCGGGTGCCCTAGACGCCGAGGAGCGCCCGGACCGCGTCCTGCGCCGCGTCGCGCATCCGGGCGTGGAACTCGGCGTTGGCCGTGCGGTCGGTGCGCGCCTCGACGATCCGCAGGCCCTCCTTGGCCACGACCTTCGGCAGGTCGCTCAGCGACTCCAGCCGGGCGTACGGGATGCCGTGCGCCGCCGCGATCGAGGCGATGTCCACCTGGTGCGGCGTGGCGAAGACCCGCTCGAACGGCTCGGGGAACGACGCCTGCGGCAGCAGCGAGAAGATCCCGCCGCCGACATTGTTGATCACGATGATGGCCAGGTCGGGCCGCTGGTCCTGCGGTCCGATCACCAGGCCGTTCTGGTCGTGCAGGAACGCCAGGTCGCCCAGCAGGGCGTAGGCGCGGTTGCCGTGTGCCAGCGCCGCGCCCATCGCCGTCGAGATGAGGCCGTCGATGCCGCTCGCCCCGCGGTTGGCGAGGATGCGGATGCCCCGGCGCGGATGCATCGTCTGATCCAGGTCGCGGATCGGCATGCTCGCAGCCGCCAGCAGCAGCGAGCCGCCGGGAATCGTCGCGACGAGGTCACGGGCGAGCCGCGGCTCGGTCAGCTCGTCGGTGGAGTCCAGGACCGAGTCCACCGCGTTGCGCGCGATCAGGTCGGCGGTCCGCCAGGACTTCAGCCACGAGTCGTCGCCCGACACGACCGGGATCTCCGCCTCCTGCGCCACCTGCGTGGCCGACCGCACCGGGTCCGGCCAGCGCGCCAGCGACGGGGAGACCACGACGTGCTGCTCGGCACGGCGCAGGAACGACAGCAGCGGACGGGACAGGCCCGGTTTGCCGAGCGTGACGACGACGTCCGGGTGGTGCCGGTCGACGAACTCCGGGACGCCGAGCAGGAAGTGGTGCGCCGAGAGGGCGTGGTCACCGTAGCGGGCGTTGCCGTTCGGCTCGGCCAGCACGGGCCAGCCCGCCATCGACGCCGCGGCGACATAGCGCTTGACGTTCACCGCTCCGTCGCCGACGACGAGGACGCCGCGGCGGGTCGGGGGCACGTGCAGCACCGAGCCGGGCGTCGCCGCGCGCACCTTGGTCCAGGCGCCGTTGACGTCGCCTTCCAGCGGCTCGCACCAGTCCTCGTCCCCGTCGGGGATCAGCGGCTCGCGGAACGCGAGGTTCAGGTGGACCGGGCCCGGGTCGGGCTCCAGCGCGGCGTGCCAGGCGCGGCTGGCGAGCGACCGCCAGTACGCCACCATCCCGGGGCGCTCCTCAGGCACGCCGACCTCACAGCTCCAGCGCGCCGCCGTGCCGTACAGCTTGACCTGGTCGATCGTCTGGTTGGCGCCGGTGTAGCGCATCTCCGGCGGCCGGTCGGCCGTCAGGATCAGCAGCGGCACCCCCGACTCGTGCGCCTCGACGACGGCCGGGTGGAAGTTCGCGGCGGCCGTCCCCGACGTGCAGATCACGGCGACCGGGCGGCCGCTGCGCTTGGCGATGCCCAGCGCCAGGAACGACGCCGACCGCTCGTCGATCCGCACGTGCAGCCGGATCTTCGACTGCTGGTACAGCGCCAGCGCCAGCGGCGCGGACCGCGAGCCGGGGGCCAGCACGGCGTCGGTCATCCCGCAGCGCATCAACTCGTCGACCAGCACGGTCGCCAGCGCGGTCGCCGGGTTCATCGCACGCCCTCGGCATCCGTCACCAGCGGAGCGCCGCCCAGCTCACGCTGCGCCTCGGCCGCCCGGCGCCGCCACGCCTCTCCGTCGACCTCGTACCGCCGCAGGGCGTCCTCGTCGACCTCGGGGCGGCGTACGTCGATCGCGCCGTCGGTCACCGTGAGCGGGTCGGCAACGACGTCGCCCTCCAGCAGCGAGAGGGTTCCCAGCCCGCAGGCGTACGGCAGTTCGGGCAGCGCGGCGGCCAGCGCGGCGCCCGCGGCGAGCCCGACGGAGGTCTCGACCGCGCTGGAGACGACCACGGGCAGCCCGCACGCCTCGGCCACGCGCAGTGCGGCGCGCACCCCGCCCAGGGGCTGCACCTTGAGCACGACGACGTCGGCGGCCTCGGCCGCCCGGACCCGCAGCGGGTCCTCGGCGCGGCGGATCGACTCGTCGGCGGCGATCGGCGTCTCGACGCGGCGGCGCACGGCGGCGAGCTCGTCCAGCGTCGCGCAGGGTTGCTCGGCGTACTCGAGCTCGCCGAGGCGCCGCAGCACGCGGACGGCGGTGTCGACGTCCCAGGCGCCGTTCGCGTCCACCCGGACCTTTCCGCCGGGGCCGAGCGCGTCGCGGACCGCCTCGACCCGCGCCAGGTCGTCCGCCTCGGTCTGCCCGGGCTCGGCGACCTTCACCTTGGCCGTACGGCAGCCGGACGCGCCGGCGATCCGGTGGGCGGTCTCGGCGTCCACCGCCGGAACCGTGACGTTCACCGGGATGCGGGAACGCAACGGCGCCGGCCATCCGTCATGTGCCGCCTCCCGTGCCGCGGCGAGCCAGCGAGCGCACTCCTTCGGGCCGTACTCCGGAAAGGGGGAGAACTCCCCCCATCCGGCGGGGCCTCGCACCAGCAGCCCCTCTCGCCGTGTCACCCTGCGGAACCGCGTGCGCATCGGGATGGCGAACACGCGCAATGGCCTGACCCCCCTGTCCAAAGACGCTGTTTCCCGCCTTACCTTAGGGCCGCGCGTCCGCCGCCCGTGCACGGGCCGGTCAGTAATACCAGGGGAAACGGGACCAGTCGGGGGCGCGCTTCTCCAGGAAGGAGTCGCGGCCCTCGGCGGCCTCGTCGGTCATGTACGCCAGCCGGGTCGCCTCACCGGCGAAGACCTGCTGGCCGACCAGCCCGTCGTCGATGAGGTTGAAGGAGTACTTCAGCATCCGCTGTGCGGTCGGGCTCTTGCCGTTGATCTTCCGGGCCCACTCCAGCGCGGTCCGCTCCAGCTCGGCGTGCGGTACGACGGCGTTGACCATGCCCATGCGGTGCGCGGCCTCGGCGTCGTACGTGTCGCCCAGGAAGAAGATCTCCCGCGCGAACTTCTGCCCCACCTGCCGGGCGAGGTACGCCGAGCCGAACCCGCCGTCGAAGCTGGCGACGTCCGCGTCGGTCTGCTTGAACCGCGCGTGCTCGCGGCTGGCCAGGGTCAGGTCCGCGACGACGTGCAGGCTGTGCCCGCCGCCGGCCGCCCAGCCGGGGACGACGCAGATCACGACCTTGGGCATGAACCGGATCAGCCGCTGCACCTCCAGGATGTGCAGCCGTCCCGCGCGGGCGGGGTCGATGGTGTCGGCCGTCTCGCCCTCGGCGTACCGGTAGCCGTCCCGGCCGCGGATCCGCTGGTCGCCGCCCGAGCAGAACGCCCACCCGCCGTCCTTGGGCGACGGGCCGTTGCCGGTGAGCAGCACGCACCCGACGTCGCTGGACATCCGGGCGTGGTCGAGCGCGCGGTAGAGCTCGTCGACGGTGTTCGGCCGGAACGCGTTGCGCACCTCGGGCCGGTCGAACGCGATGCGCACCGTGCCCTGGTCGACCGCCCGGTGGTACGTGATGTCGGTGAAGTCGAAGCCCTCGACCGCCTTCCACGCGTCCGGGTCGAACAGCTCGGAGACCATGCGGTGTTCCTTTCCAGCCCGCCGGCGGCCCGCTGCCTGTCGGCGCCCGCTCTATTCAAGCGCGTCGGCGGCATGGCCCCGCAGGCGGCGTCCCCCGGGGTCGTCGTTCCCGAGGCCCCGAACCGACTGCTCTCGAAGCGCCGTCCTTTACATAGTAATTTGAAGAATTGATCAGGCTAGGCTGGTCGGCGTCATGAGCCGAAGCCTGCACGCCGTCATCCTGCCGCCCGGGCCCCTGCTGTTCCGCCGCCTGGAGGCGGCGCTCGACGGCAGCGGCCCGGCGATCTGCCCCCTCTCCCCCGACCTGCCCGCCCCGGCCCTGACCCGGCTGCTCGACGTCCTCCGCCCCTCCCGGGTGGAGACCGAGGACGGGACGCGACGGTACGACTGCGGCAGCGACTGCGCGCCCGGCCCTGCCGTGGCCGACGACACGGCCGTGCTGATCGCCACCTCCGGGTCGACCGGCACCCCGAAGGTCGTGGAGCTGTCGGCGACCGCGCTGCGGCACTCCGCCTCGGCGACGCTGGCGCGGGTCGGCGCGGAGCCCGGCGACCGCTGGCTGTGCTGCGTGCCGACCAGTCACATCGCGGGTATCCAGGTGCTCGTACGCTCCCTGGTCGCGGGCACCGACCCGGTGATACACCCGCGCTTCGACGTGTCGCGGATCGCCGGCGCCGGCGCGGCCCACGTCTCGGTCGTGCCGACCCAGCTCCGGCGCCTCGTCGACGCCGGCGTCGACCTGAGCGGCTTCCGGTCGATCCTGCTCGGCGGGGCGGCGCCGCCGCCCGACCTGGTGGCGACGGCGCGCTCGCGCGGCGGCCGGGTCTTCACGACGTACGGGATGAGCGAGACCTGCGGCGGCTGCGTGTACGACGGCGTGCCCCTCGACGGCGTGTCCGTGGAGATCGGCGCCGACGGGCGCATCCGGCTGGCCGGGCCGGTGCTGTTCGGCGGCTACCGGCTGCGGCCCGAGCTGACCGCCGCCGTACGGGACGGCGCCTGGTTCGTCACGCAGGACCTGGGCGTGATCGAGGACGGCCGGCTGCGCGTGCGGGGCCGGGCCGACGACGTCATCGTCACCGGCGGCGAGAAGGTCGTGGCCGGCGAGGTCGCGGCGGTTCTGGCCCGTCATCCCGGCGTACGGGACGTCGCCGTCGTCGGGCGGAGCGATCCCGAGTGGGGCCAGCGCGTGACGGCCGTCGTGGTCCCCGGCGAGGAGCCGCCGGACCTGGAGGAGCTCCGCGCCTGGGTGCGCGCGGAGCTCCCCGCGTACGCGGCGCCGCGTCAGGTCGAACTCGTCGGGGAACTGCCGATGCTCCCCTCCGGAAAGCCCGACCTGGAGCGGCTGCGCCGGGCCTGAGGTCCCCTAGAGCCGGTAGAAATCCGTGTAGTGGTTCGGCGAGAACCAGGTCGTGCCGGTGCTGCGGTTGACGACGATCCGGTAGGCGTCGCGCGCGGCGCCCTTGGCCCGGGAGTAGACGTCGTACTCGTAGTAGGTGGCGCCGCTGGGCAGCTCGCCCTCACGGTTGTAGAACTGCCCGCCGGTGTAGTTGTACTTGCCGTCCGGCCAGGAGTACCACCCGCTGGACGTCGGGTAGCCCTTGGAGGCCCAGATGGAGTCGGCCGAGCGGGCGTCGGCGCAGCGCGAGATCGTGCAGGAGCTGTAGACGGACGCGTCGGCGTGGGTGATGCCGACCACGCCGGCCAGGGACGCGGTCGCCGCGACGGCGACGGCGATCCGGGCCGACCGGGTGGAGCGAGTGCGTTGGCGGGTGTGCACGGAGCCTCCTTGTCAGGGGGACGGACACTCGCCATGATCAGACCTGTCAGGACCTCGATGAAGGCCCGAATCGCCAAAAAATGGTGAATTCTTCCACTGATCGGCGTGACCCGACCGGGCCGTACCGCGGCTCAGCGGCCCTGCGGTTCTGAGAGAATCCGTGGTCGTGGTGGTACGCCCTGCATTCGTCCTCTTGGCGTTGATCGCCGCCGCGGGTTGCGCGAGTCAGCGCCATCCGCAGGCGCGGCCGAGCGCCTCCCTGGTGATCCCGACGCCCTCGCCCTCCCCCACCGGCAGGCCGCACCTCGCCCGGCCCGGCGCGGAGTGCGGCCAGGTCACCACCGTGACCGGCGGCCGCGCCACGGTCCAGGTCGTACGCGGACGGACCACCTGCGTCGAGGCGATCCGGGTCTTCGAGAAGTACAACGACCCCGACACTCCCGCGGAGGGCACGGCGGGCCTGGTGGTCATCGGGCACTGGACCTGCGGCACGAAGGGCACGATCACCACCTGCGCGTCGAAGATCGCGACGATCCGGACCCATCCATGACCGCGCAGCCGACGACCCTCACACCGAGTGAGGTCGGTCACACTCCGCAACGAGCCTCCGGCGAGGCTTCCCGCAGGTGAGGCAGGGGGCTGATAGCCTGTCCGGCCGGCGGGCGAGGGGGACTTTGCCGTACCCGGGCGCGTGCACACGTGAAAGTTTTCGCTCTGCGGGAACAACCCGGACGCAATCGCGCGTTTCCGATAGTGCGCGCGCAAGCAGACGACATACGTCCCGTACCGCTAGGACATCGAAGGGAGGGAGGTGTCCTCATGCCGCGAACCGCTGCTGCGACCATGCCCGCAGGGCCGACGCCTTTCGAGGAGCTTCTCGACCGGGGCCGCTCTCAGGGGCACCTCTCACTGGACGAGGTGCGTGCTGCCTTCCACGAAGCCGGCATCACCCCCACGCAGGGTCGCTCCATCATTCGTGAGCTGACCGACGCCGGAGTCCGGCTGGCCAGTGAGGACAAGACCGAGGCCGCGTCCACCAAGAAGGGTACGGCCACTGTCAAGAAGGCCAGGCCCGCCCGCGCCAAGAGCAGGACCACCGCCAAGGCGAAGGCCGCCAAGGCCGAGACCGAGGCGCCGCAGGCCGAGACCGCGACCGACCCCGACACCATGGACGTTCCCGCCACCGAGCTCGAGTCCGACGACTACGAGGTCGACGCCCCCACCGACCTGGACGACCAGTCCTCGGTCATGGGCGACTCGGTGCACACCTACCTCAAGGCGATCGGCCGCCGGCAGCTGCTCACCGCGGCGCAGGAGGTCGAGCTCGCCAAGCGCATCGAGGCCGGGCTCTACGCCGAGCACAAGCTGGAGACCGAGACCGGGCTCTCCGAGAGCGACCGCGAGGACCTCGAGCTCGTCGCCGAGGACGGGCGCCGGGCCAAGGCCCACATGCTGGAGGCGAACCTGCGGCTCGTCGTGTCGGTGGCCAAGAAGTACGCCGACCGCGGCCTGTCGCTGCTCGACGTGGTGCAGGAGGGCAACCTCGGCCTGATCCGCGCGGTGGAGAAGTTCGACTACACCAAGGGTTACAAGTTCTCCACGTACGCGATGTGGTGGATCCGGCAGGCCATCCAGCGTGGCTTCGCCGACTCCGCCCGCACCATCCGGCTGCCCGTGCACGTCCTGGAGATGCTGAGCAAGCTCAGCCGGGTCGAACGGGACATGCACCAGCGTCTGGGCCGCGAGCCCACTCCGGAGGAGCTGGCCGTGGAGCTCGATAAGAGCCCCGCCCAGGTCCAGGAGCTGCTGCGGACCAGCCGCCAGCCGATCAGCCTGGACTCGACGATCGGCGAGGACGGCGAGACGCGCATCGGCGACCTCATCGAGGACACCGACAGCCCCGAGGCCTCCGAGCTGGTCGACCGCCAGCTGATGGCCGACCAGCTGCGCCGCGCGCTGTCCGTGCTCTCGCCGCGCGAAGAGAAGATCATGGCGATGCGGTTCGGGCTGTACGACGGCACGCCCCGCACGCTCGACGAGATCGGCAAGCACCTCGGGCTGACCCGTGAGCGGATCCGCCAGCTCGAGAAGGAGTCGCTGTCCAAGCTGCGGCACCCGAGCAACGCCCAGCCGCTGCTCGACTTCGCCAGCTGAGCGGACGGAGCCGACCGTACGAAGGCCCGCCGGGAGCACCCGCTCCCGGCGGGCCTTCGCCTTTTCCCCTCTACGGCACGAGCACCGGGCGGCCGCGCAGGCCGCCCTTCTCCAGGAGCCGGTGGGCGGTCGCCGCCTCGGTGAGCGGGAACGTCCCCGCCACCCTCGTCGTGAGCCGCCCCTCGGCCGCGAGCAGCGCCAGCTCGCCCAGGCGCGGTCCGTCCGCGCGGATCCACACGTTGACGACCCGGGTGCCCCGCAACGCCGGCGGGGCCGCGCCGCCGACGA
The DNA here is from genome assembly GCF_024055675.1 of Actinoallomurus rhizosphaericola. Lineage (NCBI taxonomy): Bacteria > Bacillati > Actinomycetota > Actinomycetes > Streptosporangiales > Thermomonosporaceae > Actinoallomurus > Actinoallomurus rhizosphaericola. The sequence continues at coordinate 26,743 of NZ_JAMXMW010000007.1, forward strand.
CGGCCGCGAACGCGCCGCCGCCCCGTACGGCCTCCAGCGCGGGCAGGCCGACGACGGCGGCGTCGAGCGCGGCGTCGACGCCGCCCGGCACGGCCGAGCGGACGGCCGCCGACAACTCCCGGGTCCGGGGCACGAAGATCTCGGCCCCCAGGCGGCGCACGAGATCCTCGTCCCCCTCCCCCGCGACCGCGACGACGCGGATCCCGCGCAGCGCGGCCAGTTCGGTGGCGAACCCGCCGACGGCACCGGCGGCGCCCGTGATCAAGAGGGTCTGGCCGGCGCGGAGGCCGAGGCGGTCCAGGGCCTGGTCGGCGGTGAGGACGTTCAGCGGGAGCGTGGCCGCCTCCTCCGGGGACAGCCCCGCCGGCGCCGGCGCCACGGCGTCCACGTCGAGGACGACCTGGTCGGCGTGGGTGCCCAGGGGGAGGTCGAGGCGGTCGGACAGCCCGATCACCTCCTCCCCCGGCGCGAACCGGGCCACTCCGGGACCGGTCGCCTCGACCACCCCGGCGACGTCCCAGCCGAGACCGGTCACCTCGCGCGCCGCCATGATCCCGCCCTGGACCAGGAGTCCGGCGCGGGTCGCGACGTCGACAGGGTTGACCGCGGCGGCGCGGACCCGGACGCGCACCTGGCCGGGGCCCGGTTCGGGAACCGGGACATCGGCGAGCTCCAGGGCCTCCGGGCCCCCGTAGGAACGAACGACGACCGCGCGCATGGCGTAGTCCCTCCTGTATGCCGGTATCGGGTACACGGGAAACCTACGGATTGCTACTCTCCATCGGGAAGTACGCACCTGGAAGTGCGTAGGGAACCCGAGGGAGCGCCATGCCCACGCAGACCGCCGCGCAGCGACGGGCCGAGGCCCGCGCCGCCTACGACGCCTACCTCGCCACCTGCCCCGCCCGTGAGCTGCTGGACCGGATCAGCGACAAGTGGGTCACCCTCATCCTCAACGCGCTGGCCGACGGCCCGCGGCGCTACAGCGACCTGGGGCGGACGATCGCGGGCGTGAGCCAGAAGATGCTCACGCAGACCCTGCGGGCCCTCGAACGGGACGGCATGGTCACCCGGAGCGTCACCCCGTCGGTGCCGGTCCGCGTCGACTACGAGCTGACCCCGCTCGGTGTGAGCCTGCTGCCGCTCGTCCAGGCGGTGAAACAGTGGGCCGAGGCCCACATCGCCGCGGTCCACACCGCCCGCGCGTCCTATGACGCGGCGGCCGGGGAGTCGTCGTAACGCCCCGTCACCGAGCTTCGGCGTGACGCTGGAAGAGCTCCAGGAGGCTACGCGCGCCGGACATGAGATTCTTCAGGATGTCCACCGACTCCCGCGCCGCGGCCGCGGCGCGGTCGAACATCGCGGTCTCGTAGTCCCTGACCGCAGTGGCCAGGTCGGCCCGGCCCCTGGCCAGGGCCAGGCCGAGTTCGGCGGCGTCGAGCATGGCCAGGTTGGCGCCCTCTCCGACCGGCGGCATCAGGTGCGCGGCGTCGCCGAGCAGCGTGACGCCGGGGACGTGCGTCCAGGTCAGGCCGACCGGCAGCATCGTGATCGGACGGGGCACGAAGGGGTCTTCGCACGCCTCGATCAGCGCGGCGCACTGCGGCGTCCAGTCGGCGAACAGCTCCATCAAGGCCACGCGAGCCCGCTTCGGGTCGTCGAAGGGGATGCCGCAGCCGTTCAGCCAGCCGTCGGGGGTGTGGAAGCCCAGGTGAACGCGGACCCGGCCGTCGCCGTTGCGCTGAGCCGTCAGGGACCGGTCCGGGCCGAGGACCCAGTAGTTGCCGCGCCCCACCATGGCCGCGAGCTCGGGATGCGTACGGTCGATGTCCGGGATTCCGCTCTCCACGGTGTTCAGGCCGGCGTGGAACGGAAGGGCGTCGGTGAGCAGGGGGCGGACGCGAGAGCGACCCCCGTCCGCGCCGACGAGCAGGTCGCAGTCGACGGTGCCGCCGTCGGCGAAGTGCAGCCGGTGCCCGCCGCCGGGCAACGTGGTCGCGCGCTCGAACGCGCGTCCCCACACGATGGCGTCCTGCGGGATGGAGCCGATCAGCAGGTCCCGTAGGTCGGCGCGGTCGATCTCCGGCCGGTCCATCGGGGCGTCATCGGCAGTGTCCTCCTGGAGCAGCAGGGTGCCGTCGGGCTCCAGCAGGCGCAGGTCCTGACCCTCGCGGCGGGCGACGGACAGGAACTCCTCCAGCAGTCCGGCCTCGCGGAGGGCGCGCTGTCCGGTCTCGACACGCAGGTCGAGCGAGCCTCCCTGGGGCCGCGCGGCGCGGGAGGCGTCGCGCTCGTAGACCACGGCGTTCATTCCGTGGACGTGGAGGACGCGGGCGAGGGTCAGCCCGCCGGGGCCTCCTCCCACGATCGCGATCCGGGCGTCTTCGAGGGGAACGTTCACGGGGTCTCCGATCCTTCACGATCAATACGATGTATCGAACGATACAGCGTATCGACCGATCGCGTGTATCGTTTCACCCGCGGACGACAGTCGACGAGATGGCGAGGCCCGATGGCGAGACGACGAGGCTCCGATGGCGAACCCACGCTGGTCTGGGAGCGCCCCGAGCCGCCGAGCCGGCCGGCGCCGAGCCCGCTGAGCAGAGACCGGATCGTCGAGACCGCGATCCGGCTGGCGGACGCCGAGGGGCTCGAGGCGGTGTCACTGCGCAAGGTCGCCGCCGAGCTCGGCGCGGGCCCGATGCGGCTCTACGGTTACCTGTCCGCCAAAGAGGAGTTGCTGGACCTCATGGTGGACGCGGTGTACGGCGAGATCCCCCTGCCCGCGCCGGACTGCGACAGGCGCGCGGCACTGCGTTCCCTCGCACACGGGCTACGGCGGGCCGCCCGGCGCCACGAGTGGTTCGCCGACCTGCTCGGGGGACGGCCGCACCTCGGTCCCTGCGCACTGGCCTACCTGGAGGCGTCACTGGCCGCGCTGGACGGCAGCCCCGGATTCGCCGACATCGATGCCGTCATGCAGGCGACCCGCACGGTGAACGCCTATGTGGTCGGAGCGGTCCGGGAGGAGATCATCGAGTCGCGCGCCGAACGCGCCACCGGCCTGGACGAGCCACGGTGGCAGGCCGCGATCGGCCCGTACATCGAGAGGGCGCTGGCCACCGGGCGCTATCCCTCGCTGGCCAGGGCGATCCGGGACAGCACGCACCTCGACGCGGAGACCGCGTTCGACACCGGCCTCGAACAGGTGCTCGACGGCATCGGCGCCCGGCCGCCCGCCCCGTGACGCCCCGCCGAGCCCGATGCCCCTCGGCCGAGCCCGGCGTCCTCGCCGGGCTTGATGCGCCTCGGCCGAGCTTGATGCGCCTGGGCCGGAAACGGGCGCCCTTCGCCGGGCGAACCGGGCGTCCGGTCCATGTCATCCTGCGCGGCTCGCCGTCCGACGGTCCCGGGTCCTCTCCGCGGCGCTCGCGGCCGTGAGTGCCTCGTCGTAGCGGCGGAGGACGACCCGGGCCAGGGCGTCGTGCACGCCCAGCGGCGGCGCGACCGCGTCGGCGCCCGCGGCGAGCAGGCGGTCGTGGAAATGGCCGGGCGCGAGCAGGTAGGAGGCGACCGCGACGCGGCGGGCGCCCCGGGCCCGCAGGTCCCGGACGACCTCGGCGAGATCGGGTCCCGCCCCGGCCGCCAGGCCGTACGCCACGGGGCGGCGCAGGCGGCGGCCCAGCAGGCGGGCGGCGGAGGCCGCGTCGGCGATTCCCTGGGGGTCGGAGGTGCCGGCCGCGCCCAGTACGACCGCGTCCGCGTGCCGGTCCCGGCCCAGCCGGTCGGTCAGCGCGCCGGCCAGCAGCGGGTGCGGCCCCAGGGGCCGGGCGACCGTGGCGTACGGGCCGACGCGGCCGGGGATGTCCACCAGCGTGTGGTAGCCGCGGCCGAGCATCAGCGGGACCGCCACGACCGGCCCGCTCCCGGTGGGAAGCGCGGCGAGGGCGTCTTCCAGGGAGGGCTCGGTGATCTCGGCGTACGACTCGGCGACGGTCAGGCCAGGGCGCAGAGCGCGAAGCCGTTCGAGGAGGGCGCGGATGACGGCGACTCCGGCCGGGTCGCGGGTGCCGTGTCCGACCGCGAGCAGCGTCACACCGCCTCCGGGGCGCCGGTGAGCCGGGCAGGCCCGGGACGGACGGGATCGCAGGCCAGCCGGTAACCGCGCTTGACCACGGTCTCGACGAGCCCGCCCCGGCCGAGGCCGCGGCGCAGCCGCGCGACCGCCATCTCCACGGCGTGCTCGTCCGGATGCGGGCGGCCCGGGGTCGCGCCGCCCGGCAGAGTCCGGCTCGGCAGCACGGTGCACAGTTCGGCGCGGGAGACCACGTGGCCGGGCCGGCGGGCGAGGGCGCGGAGGATCGCCATGGGCGCGGGCGCGATCGGCTTGAGCTGCCCGTCGATGACCACGGCGTGTCCGCGCAGCTCGAGGGCGTGACCGGCCACGGCGACCCGGCTGGACCGCCGGACGGGCAGCTCGGCCGCGAGCGTCCGGACGAGCGCGCCGAGGCGGGCGCGCTCGGGACGCACCGTCGCCACGTCCCGCTCCTCCAGCGGCGCGGCGGTCACCGATCCGACGCACGCGGCGACCACCTGCGTGCGCAGCGCCTCCAGCAGCGGATCCTCGAGGTTGTCGTCGGCCGCGACGGCCAGGGTGGCGGACACCGCCGGGGCGCTCGTGAAGGTGATCGCGTCGATGGTGCCGGCCACCGCCTGCCCGACGAGCCTGCGCAGCGGCGTCGGGTCGTCGGTGCGGGCCCAGCGGTACACCGGGACCTCCACGACGTCGGCGCCCGCGCGCCGCAGCGTGCCGGTGAGGTGCGGCGTCGGATCGCCGTACAGCTGAACGGCGATCCGGCGTCCCCGGAGGTCCTCCTCCAGGAGATGGCGCAGGACCTCGTCGCAGTTCTCCGACTCGGGCGACCACGCCTCGGCCATCCCGGCGGCGCGCACGGCGCCCTTGGCCTTCGGCCCGCGGGCCAGGATGCGCACGTCGCCCAGGCGCTTGATCAGGTCGTCCCGCAACCCCCAGCCGTCGGCCGTCTCCAGCCAGGCCCGGAAGCCGATCCCGGTCGTGACGATCACGTCGTCGACCGGGTCCGCGAGGATCTCGCGGGTGGCCGCCAGCAGCTCGGCGTCGTCGGCGAGCGGCACCAGCCGAATCGCGGGGGCGTACACCACGCGCGCGCCCTTGCGCTCCAGCAGCGCCGTCAGCTCCTCGTGCCGCCGCGCCGCCGTGACGCCCACGGTGAATCCGGCCAGGGGCGTGTCCTTCACGACTCGGCCACCTCCACGCGGTGGCCGGCGCGCCGTATCCGGAACACCGGCACGGACACGGCCGGGTCGTCCAGGCAGCGCCCCGTCGTCAGGTCGAACACCTGCTTGTACATCGGGGAGGCCACGGTGGGCAGGCCATCACGGGTTCCGACGATCCCCCAGGCCAGGACGTTCGCGCCGCTGAACGGGTCGTGGCCGGACAGGGCGTAGAGCGCGCCGTCATAGGTGCGGAAGATCGCGACCTGCCGATCGCCGACCAGCGCGCAGACGCCACGCTCGGGCTGCAGGTCGTCGTAGTCGCAGACGGTCGTCCACCGGGTCTCGGTCAGCGTGCCGGTGCCCGCGGGCGCCGACGCCAGGGTCTCGGTCAACGGATTCTCCTTTCACTCCGCCCGCCCGGCGGCTGCCCGCGGGCCGGCGACGCGTGCGCCGGTCAACGGGTCACCTCCACCATCGCGGGCTTGATCTGCTCACGTTCGGGCTCGAAGACGATGCTCGGGTCGGGCATGCCGGGCGCGTTGACGAAGGAGACGAAGCGGCGCAGCTTCTCCGGGTCCTCCAGAATCGCCCGCCACTCGTCGGAGTAGCCCGCCACGTGGCGCTCCATGGCCGCGTCGAGCTCGGCGCAGATGCCGAGCCGGTCCTCGACGATGACCTCGCGCAGGTAGTCGAGGCCGCCGTCGAGGTTCTCCAGCCAGGACGCGGTGCGCTGCAGCCGGTCGGCGGTGCGGACGTAGAACATCAGGAACCGGTCGATGTAGCGGATCAGCGTGTCCTCGTCCAGGTCCTGCGCGAACAGGTCCGCGTGACGCGGCCGCATCCCGCCGTTCCCGGCGACGTAGAGGTTCCAGCCGCGTTCCGTGGCGATGACGCCGAAGTCCTTGCTCTGCGCCTCGGCGCACTCGCGGGCGCATCCGGACACCGCCGACTTGATCTTGTGCGGGGCGCGCAGGCCCCGGTAACGCAGTTCGAGCCGGATGGCGAGGCCGACCGAGTCCTGGACGCCGTAGCGGCACCACGTGGACCCCACGCAGGACTTGACGGTCCGCAGCGCCTTGCCGTACGCGTGGCCGGACTCGAACCCGGCGTCGATCAGCCTCTTCCAGATCTCCGGCAGCTGCTCGACGCGGGCCCCGAACATGTCGATCCGCTGCCCGCCGGTGATCTTCGTGTAGAGCCCGAACTCCCGGGCGACCTCGCCGATGACGATCAGTTTCTCCGGCGTGATCTCCCCGCCCGGGATGCGCGGCACCACCGAGTAGGTGCCGTTCTTCTGCATGTTCGCGAGGAACCGGTCGTTGGTGTCCTGCAGGCCCGCCTGCTCGCCGTCGAGGATGTGGCCGTTGCCGAGGCTGGCCAGGATCGAGGCGACCACCGGCTTGCAGATGTCACAGCCCCGGCCGCGCCCGTGCTCGGCGATCAGCTGGGAGAAGGTCGCGATCCCGCGCACCCGGACGATGTCGAACAGCTCCGCGCGGCTGTGGTCGAAGTGCTCGCACAGGGCCTTGCTCACCTCGACGCCGGCGGCGGTCAGCTCCGCGTCGAGGATCTTCTTGACGAGCGGCACGCAGCTGCCGCAGCCGGTGCCCGCCCTGGTGCAGGCCTTCACGGCGGGCACGTCGGTGAGCCCGTCCTCGGCGATCGCGGCGCGGATCGTCCCGGCGGTCACGTTGTTGCAGCTGCAGATGACGGTCGCCTCGGGCAGCGCGCCGCCCGCCGCCTCGGTGCCGCCGAACAGCGCCTGCTCGGGCGTCCCGGGCAGCTTCGCGCCGACGTAGGCCCGCAGCGTCGGGTAGGACGAGGCGTCGCCGACCAGAACGCCGCCGAGCAGGGTCTGCGCGTCGTCGCTGACGACGAGGCGCTTGTAGATCCCGGCGACCGGGTCGGTGTAGATCACGTCGAGGGCGTCGGCGGACGGGTCGCCGAAGCTGGCGACGTCCACGCCCATCAGCTTCAGCTGCGTCGACAGGTCCGCGCCGGTGAAGCGCGCCTCCCCGCCCAGCAGCCGGTCGGCGACCACCTCGGCCATCGTGAAGCACGGGCCGACCAGGCCGTACACCATGCCGCCGACAAGGGCGCACTCGCCGATCGCGAAGACCCGCGGGTCCGCGGTGCGGCAGGCGTCGTCGACGACGATGCCGCCGCGCTCCCCCACCGGCAGGCCGGCGGCGCGGGCGAGGTCGTCGCGCGGGCGGATGCCGGCCGAGAAGACGACCACGCCGGCGTCGATGACGACGTCACCGGCCAGGCGCACGCCGCCGGGCTCGACGCGTTCGAGACCGGCGCCGGTGTGCACGGTCATGCCCAGGGCCTCGATGTGGCGGCGCAGCATCGCGCCGCCCCCCTCGTCGAGCTGGCGGGGCATCAGCCAGGGCGCCACCTCGACGACGTGGGTGTCCAGGCCGAGCCCCTGGAGCGCACGGGCGGCCTCCAGCCCGAGCAGTCCACCGCCGACGACCACCCCGGCCCGCGGCCTTGACATAGTAAGGTCGCCGCCGGCCGCGGCGGCGCGCAGCGCGTCGAGGTCCTCGATCGTCCGGTAGACGAAGGCGTGTTCGGCGCCCGGCACCGGTGGCACGAACGGCACCGACCCGGTGGCCAGCACCAGTGCGTCGTACGGCAGGGTCGCCCCCGCGTCCGTACGGACGACGCCGGCGGCGCGGTCGATCGCGGTGACCCGCTCCCCGGTCCGCACGACCACGCTCTCGTCGTGCGGCGGGTAGCCGAGGTCGGCGTCGTCGGTGAGGTAGGACGTCAGCGCGACGCGGTCATAGGCCGTACGCGGCTCCTCCCCCACCACCGTGATCCGCCACCGGCGGGCGGAGTCGCGCTCCCGCAGCGCCTCGACGAGGCGATGCGCCGCCGGACCGTGTCCGACGACGACAAGACGGCTGGTCATCCGAATTCAGTCCTCCCCGACGCGACTTGACCTCGATCTTGACCATCGGGCGTTTCGCGTCTGCGTCCCGCTTGTTACCGCTGTGCTACAAGCCGCTCACCTACGGCCTGACCTGGTGGGGAACGTCACCTCCTGTGTTCCGAGCCACTCGAGGATCCCTTCGACGGTGTCCCGGCAGCCGCCGCAGCCCGTCGTCGCGCGCGTCATCGTGGCGATGTCGGCGACCTCCCGCGCGCCCTCCTCCCAGCAGGCGCGGATCCGGCCCTTGCTGACGTTGTTGCAGTGACAGACCACCGCGGCGTCCGGGATCCGCACCGGCGTCTCGGTCGGCGTCGCCGGGCTCAGCCCGGTGAACAACAGCCCCAGCCGGTCCGACGGCACCGGGGCGGCCCGGTCGTACAGCTGGGTGAGCAGCCCGGCCGTCGTCGTCTCGCCGAGCAGGATCGCGCCGACCAGCCGGTCGTCCCGGATCACGACCTTCTTGTACGTGCCGCGCACCGGGTCGGCGAAGCGGACGACCTCGGCCTCGTCGTCGCCGAGCGTCGTCTCGCCCATGGCGGCCAGTTCGATCCCCGCGGCCTTGAGCCGGGTGACCTGGCGAGACCCCTCGTAGCGGGCGTCACCGCCGGTGAGCAGGTCGGCCAGGATCCGGGCCTGTTCCCAGGCGGGCGCGACCAGCCCGTACACCGTGCCCTGGTGCTGGGCGCACTCCCCGATCGCGTGGACGTCCGGGTCGTCGATCGAACGGAGCCGGTCGTCGACCACGACGCCGCGGTCAACGGTGAGCCCGGCGGCCGTCGCCAGGCCCGTCTCGGGGCGGATGCCGCAGGCGAGCACCACCAGGTCGGCGGGGAGCACCGCTCCGTCGTCCAGCTCGATGCCCGTGACGCGCCCGCCCTCGGCCCGCGCCCCGGTCAGGCGCGCCCCGACGAGCGTACGGACGCCGAGGTCGCCGATGGTGCGCTGCAGCACTCCGCCGGCCTCGGCGTCCAGCTGCCGTTCCATCAGGTGCCCGCCCAGGTGGACGACGGTGACCGGCAGGCCACGGCCCGCCAGCCCGCGCGCCGCCTCCAGGCCGAGCAGCCCGCCGCCCACGACGACCGCGGACCGCGCGCCGTCGGCCAGCCGGATGATCGCCTCACAGTCGCCGAGCGTGCGGAAGGCGACGACGCCCTCGGCGTCCAGTCCCGGCAGCGGCGGGACGACCGGGGCGCTGCCGGTGGCGAGCACCAGCGTGCCGTACGCGGTGACGGTGCCGTCGGCGCAGGTCACCGTCTTGCGCTCCCGATCGATCGCGACGATCTCCTGCCCGAGGCGGGCGTCGACGCCGTTCGCGGCGTACCACGCCGGGTCGGTCAGGCCGATGTCGCCGGGCGCGGTGACACCGGCCAGGACGTTCGACAGCAGCACCCGGTTGTACGGCTGGGCGGCCTCGGCGCCGAAGACGGTGATCCCCAGGGTCCGGTCGCGGGCCCGCAGCTCGGAGACGAGCCGGGAGCCCGCCATGCCGTTGCCGACGATCACGATGTGTCGGTTCACTTCTTCTCCAGTCGGACGGCGCACACTTTGAACTCCGGCATCCGCGACGTCGGGTCGAGCGCCGGGTTGGTGAGCAGGTTCGCGCGGGCGGGACCGGCCCAGTGGAAGGGCATGAAGACGGTGTCGCGGCGGATCGCCGTGCTGAACCGCGCCTTGGCGACCGCGCCGCCCCGCCGGCTCGTCACGCGGACGTCGTCGCCCTCCTCGATCTCCAGCCGCGCCGCCAGGTCGGGATGGATCTCGACGTACGCCTCCGGGACCGCGTCGAGCAGCGCCCGCACCCGGCGGGTCTGCGCGCCGCTCTGGTAGTGGGCGAGCACCCGCCCGGTCGTCAGGTAGACCGGGTAGTCCGCGCAGACGTCCTCGGCGGGGCCGCGGTGCTCGACCGGCACGAGGCGGGCGCGGCCGTCCGGCGTGGCGAACCGGTCGAGGAAGACGCGCGGGGTGCCCGGGTGGTCCTCCCCCGGGCACGGCCAGAAGACGCCGGTCTCGGCGACGATCCGGTCGTAGGTGATGCCGGAGTAGTCGGCGAGCCCGCCGGCGCTGGCCGCGCGCAGCTCGTCGAACACCTCGGCCGGCTCGGCGCTGAACCGGCCGGGGGCCGCGAGCCGCTCGGCCAGGGCGGCGATGATCTCCAGGTCGGTGCGGACCCGCGGCGGGCGGGGCCGGGCCGCCCGCCGCAGCAGGACCCGGCCCTCCAGGTTGGTGATCGTGCCGGTCTCCTCCGCCCACTGTGCGGCCGGCAGGACGACGTCGGCGCGCAGGGCGGTCTCGGACGGAACGAAGTCGGACACCACGAGGAGGTCCAGCGCGTCCAGGCGGGCCTGGACGCGGCCCGCGTCCGGCGCCGACACGACCGGGTTGGAGCCGAACAGCAGGAGGGCGCGCGGGCCGCCGGGCGTGCCGAGCGCGTTCAGGAGCTCGGTGGCGGACAGGCCGGGGCCGGGCAGGTCGCCGGGGTCGATCCCCCAGACGCGTGCGACGTGCTCGCGCGCGGCCGGGTCGTCGATCTTCCGGTAGCCGGGCAGCTGGTCGGCCTTCTGGCCGTGCTCGCGGCCGCCCTGGCCGTTGCCCTGCCCGGTCAGGCAGCCGAACCCGGAGCCGGGACGTCCGGGCAGGCCGAGTGCCAGGGCGAGATTGATGAAGGCCGTCACCGTGTCGGTTCCGGTGGCGTGCTGCTCGGCGCCGCGCGCGGTCAGGATCAGCGCGTTCGCGGCCTCTCCCAGGATCCGTACGGCCGCCCGCATCGCCGGCACCGGCACGCCGGTGATGCGCTCGACGCGCTCGGGCCAGTAGCCGTTGATGACGGTGCGGACGGCCTCGAAGCCCTCCGTGCGCTCGTCGAGGTAGGCCTTGTCGATCAGACCCTCGGTGATCGCCAGGTGCAGCAGCCCGTTGGCGAGGGCCAGGTCCGTGCCCGGCGTGACCTGCAGGTGCAGGTCGGCGCGGCGCGCGGTCGCGGTCTCCCGGGGGTCGACGACGATGAGCCGGCCGCCCCGCTCGCGCTGGGCGGTCAGGTGCCGGACGAACGGCGGCATGGTCTCGGCGACGTTGCCGCCGGCCAGCAGGATGGCGTCCGCGGCGGCGACGTCGGTGATCGGCACGGGCAGGCCCCGGTCCAGGCCGAACGCCCGGTTCTGCGCCGCGGCCGCCGACGACATGCAGAAACGGCCGTTGTAGTCGATGTTGGGCGTGCGCAGCGCGACGCGGGCGAACTTGCCGAGCTGGTACGCCTTCTCGTTGGTCAGCCCGCCGCCGCCGAAGACCGCGACGGCCGAGCGGCCGTACGTCTCCTGGATCCGGCCGAGCTCGGCGGCGATCCGGTCGAGCGCGGCATCCCAGGAGACGGGCTCGAGCGGGGCGTCCCGGCGGGCGCGCATGAGAGGCACGGTCAGCCGGTCCGGCACTGTCAGGAGCTCCCCGGCCGTCCACCCCTTCTGGCACAGTGCTCCACCCCCCTGGCTACGCCCCACCGCCCCCGGGGCGCCTCCGGCACCGCCATTGGCGGGGATGTCCTCGCGCGGCGCGACGGTGGTGCCGGGGCCGACGAGCATCCCGCACTGCAGCGCGCAGTACGGACAGTGGGTGGCTATGGGCGACATGCCTCGATCGTGCGGTTGAGGCGTTTCCCACCGGGGTCCGCAGTGTTACCGGCCCGCTACAACCCCTTCACGGAGGCCTCTGACCTGCGGTGCGGCTCACAGTGCCCCCGAGGCACGGGTGCGGGGAAGTTATCACCGCCGCATTACGCGACACACACCGAAGAAACGGGCCGCTCCTAGCGTCGGCGCAGCACCCAGCCAGGAGGAGCCCGTATGACCACCATCGAACAACGCCTACCCGGCGCCGGCACGGCCGGCCGCCGGTGGATCGCGGACTGGCGCCCGGAGGACCGGACCTTCTGGGAGGAGACCGGGGCGAGGGTCGCCCGGCGCAACCTCGCCTTCTCGATCTTCTCCGAGCACATCGGGTTCTCGGTGTGGAGCCTGTGGTCCGTGCTGGTGCTGTTCCTCGGCCCGGCGTACCACGTCGACCCCGCCGGGAAGTTCCTGCTGACGACGGTCCCCACGGCGCTCGGCGCCGCCCTGCGCCTGCCGTACACCTTCGCGATCGCCAGGTTCGGCGGCCGTAACTGGACGATGTTCAGCGCCGCGCTCCTGCTGATCCCGGCGGTGTCGGCCGCCGTCCTGATCAGGCCGGGCGTCTCCTTCACCACCCTCCTGGTCCTCGCGGCCGTGGCCGGGGTCGGCGGCGGCAACTTCGCCTCCTCGATGGCCAACATCAACGCGTTCTATCCGCAGCGGCTCAAGGGATGGGCGCTCGGGATCAACGCCGGAGGCGGCAACATCGGCGTGGCCGTCGTCCAGCTGGTCGGGCTGGCGGTGCTGGCCACGGCGGGCAGGGACCACCCGCGGCTGGTCGCCGGGATCTACATCCCCTTCATCGTCCTCGCCGCGCTGGGCGCGGCCCTGCGGATGGACAACCTCGCCGGGATGCGCAACGACAAACGGGCCATGCGGGACGTCGTGAAGGACCCGCATAGCTGGATCATGTCGCTGCTGTACGTCGGGACGTTCGGATCGTTCATCGGGTTCGGCTTCGCCTTCGGCCAGGTGCTGCAGGTGCAGTTCACGGCGGACTTCGACACGCCGATCAAGGCCGCGTACCTGACGTTCCTCGGCCCGCTGCTGGGATCGCTGATCCGGCCCGTCGGCGGCTGGGCGGCGGACCGGCTCGGCGGCGCCAGGGTCACCTTCTGGAACTTCGTGGCGATGGGGATCGGCGCCGCGATCGTCCTCACCGCCTCCGCCGAGCGGTCGCTGCCGCTGTTCCTCACCGGGTTCGTGCTGCTGTTCGTCCTCAGCGGCGTCGGGAACGGCTCGACGTACAAGATGATCCCCGCCATCTTCCGCGCCAAGGCCCCGACGGAGGAAGAGGGCCGCCGCCTGTCGAGCGCCCTCATCGGCGTGGCCGGCGCGATCGGGGCGTTCGGCGGCGTCCTGGTCAACCTGGCCTTCCGCCAGTCGTTCCTGACCTACAAGACGGGCGACGGCGCGTACGTCGCCTTCATCGCCTACTACGTGCTCTGTTCCGCCGTGACCTGGGCGGTCTACCTCCGCCGCTCCCCGCGGCGGCTGCCGGGCGTCTGAAGCCGCGCGTGGTGCCGCCCCGGCTCGGCGGGCGGCACCACGCGCCGTCAGAGGGTCGCCGGCAGGCCGAACCGCGGGAACAGCTCCGGGCCGAACGTCGTGATCTCCCTGATCCGGCCGTCCTCGACGCGCAGGACGTCGAACTTGAACGCCCGGTACTCCGAGTCGCCGGGCCGCCGCAGGTAACTGGCGGCCGTCGGCATCCGGTTGGCCGACGTCGGGAGGAGACGCCAGTCGCCCTCGCGGTCCTCCCCGAAGGCCCGCTCGAGGAGCGGCACGACCGCCGCCAGGCCCTCGTAGAGGTGCGGGTACGGCGGCATCGTGACGCGCAGGTCCTCGGCCGCGATGGCGATGGCGGCCGCGGCGTCGCAGCGCTCGTGCGCGTCGATGAAGCGATCGAGCAGCGCACGCTCGGCACGGCTCAGCTCCCCCGTCGACCACTCGGTACGGCGCTCCGGCAGCCGCCGCTGCATGGTGGCCCGGGCTCGTTGCAGCGCGCTGTTGCCGGCGGCGACGCTCGTACCCAGCAGGTCCGCCGTCTCCGCCGCGGACCTGCCGAGCACGTCGCGGGCGAGGAACGCCGCGCGCTGCCTCGGCGGCAGGGCCTGCAGGGCGGCGATGAACGCCAGCTCGATCGTCTCCCGCTCGACCACGACCGCGTCCGGTCCCTCGTCGACGGGCGCGGCCGCGTCGAGGCCGGCGTCCGGGTACGGCTGCAGCCACGGCACCTCGGACAGGGTGTCTCCGCGCACCGGCCGGCGGGCGGCGCGCCGGAGCTGGTCCAGGCAGACGTTCGTCGCGATGCGGTAGAGCCACGCCCGGAACAGCGTGCCGCCGTCGAAGCCCTCCCGCCCGCGCCAGGCCCGCAGGAAGGTCTCCTGCACCGCGTCCTCCGCCTCGTCGAACGAGGCCAGCATCCGGTAGCAGTGGACGTGCAGCTCCCGTCGGTGCCGCTCGGTGAGCGCGGCGAACGCCGGCTCGTCACCGGCGACGGCCGCGGCGATCTCGTCCTGCCGTACCTCCGTGGTCCCGGTCACGCCTCGCCGCCCCGGACCTGCTGGAGCAGCCAGCCGTTGCCGTCCGGGTCGCTGAAGGAGGCGAAGTTCGCGTAGTCGCGCTCCTCCGCGTCGTGCCCCGGCACCGGGCCGCCCGCCTCGTGGTGGAAGACGTCGCTCACCTCCACCCCGCGCCCGGCGAGTTCGGCGCGCACGGCGTCGATGTCGGCGACCACCAGGTGCAGGCCCTGCACCGAGCCCGCCGTCTCCTTGTTCTTCATCAGCGCGATCGAGCAGGCGGAACCGGGCGGCGTGAGCTGCACCACCCGGAAGTCCTCGCCGGCGCTGAAGTCGACGTCCAGCCGGAAGCCCGCCTCCTCGGCGTAGAAGGCCTTGGCCCGGTCGACGTCCGAGACGGGGACGACGATGAGTTCGAGCTTCATCTCCACGGTGCTTGTCTCCTCGGGTCCGGTCGGCCGATCACCGACGTGCTGGCCATGTAACGCCATCACTCCGACGAACTCATCGGTGCCGCGATGAGAAATCCCGGCCCGACGATATTTGACCGATCGGTCTGGATCCGGCTAGCGTCCGGGGCGTGGCGAGGACGAAGGAGTTCGATCCGGACGCCGTGCTGCAGAAGGCGATGGAGCTGTTCTGGGAGCGCGGGTACGAGGCGACGTCGATGGCCGACCTCGTCGAGCATCTCGGCATCGCGCGGGCCAGCATCTACGCCACCTTCGGCGGCAAGCACGACCTCTACCTCAAGGCGTACGAGCGGTACGCCCGGACGCGCGACCTCAATGTCGTCGAGATGCTGTCCCAGCCGGGTCCCGTCCTGCCCGCCGTACGGGCGCTGGTGCGCGCCTACGCCGAGGAGTCGGCGGCCGATCCGCGCCGGCGGGGGTGCATGGTCGTGAACACCGCGGTGGAGCTGGCCGGCCGGGACCCGCAGGCGGCGCGCCGGGTCGACGCGAGCTGGGACACGGTGGAGACCGCCCTGACCTCGGCGCTGACCAGGGCGCGCGCGCAGGGCGAGCTGCCCGCGGACAAGGACCCGCGGGCGCTGGCCCGGTTCCTCCTCGTGCTGCTGCAGGGGATGCGCGTGCTCGGCCGCGCCCACCCGGACCCGGACCGCCTCCGTGACGCCGCCGACCAGGCCTTGGCCGCCCTGACCTGAGCACCGGTTCCGGTACGGGCCGGAGCGCGTCCTCGACCGCGTCGCCGTGGCCCTGGCCGCCCGCGGCTGAAGGTCGGTGCCGAGGATCCTCGTGGTCGGGACGACGAGGATCCTCGGCACGAGCAGACGGTCAGACCGTGAAGCCGGCGAAGTAGGCGGCGGCCATGTCCTCCTCGGCGTGGCCCGCCAGGGCGGCGCGCTGGAAGCGGTCGCGAGCGGCCTCCATGACGTCCATCCGGGCTCCGGCGGAGGCGCCGGCCGCGCAGATCAGCCGCGTGTCCTTCTCGGCGTTCGTCACGGTGAAGGTCGGCGAGAAGTCGCCCGCGATGATGGCCGCGGCCTTCTGCTGGAACAGCGCGCTGTCCATCGGCCCGGCGCCGACGACGTCACGGAACGCCCGCGGGTCGACGTCCAGGACCCGCGCCAGGGCGAGGGCCTCGCCGACCCCGGAGACGAGGGTGAGGGCCCAGGTGTTCGTGACGAGCTTGAGCCGGCTGCCCGCGCCGGCGGGGCCGAGCCACAGCGTCCGCTTGCCGACCGCGTCGAACACCGGACGCAGGGGCTCCCGTGCACTCTCCGGCCCGGAGGCGAGCACGATGAGCTCGCCCTGTTCGGCGGGTTGCCGGCTGCCCTGCACCGGAGCGTCGACGAGGACGAGGCCGTGGCGCTCGGCGATCCGGCGGAGATCGTCCAGCGGTTCGAGGCCGACCGTGCTCATCTGCGCCCAGATCTGCCCCTTCCGCAAACCCGGGGCGGCCTGTTCCATCGCCTGGCGCACGGCCTCGCCGTCGTTCAGCATCGTGATGATCACGGTGGCGCCCTCGACGGCCTCGGCGGGGGTGCCGGCGACCTTCAGCCCGTCGACGGCCTCGGCCTTCGCCCGCGTGCGGTTCCAGCCCCGCAGGTCGATGCCCTGAGCCAGCAGGTTGCGGGCCATCGCCGCGCCCATGATCCCGGTTCCCAGCAGTGCGACGGTCATCGATCCGGCTCCTCTTTCTTGACTGTTCGTTACATATTCTGGGCAGAGAACAGCGCCGGGCGGCCACGGCGTCACGGCAGCACGCCCAGGGCCGTCTCGACGACGCCGGTCAGCCGCCGCCGGTCGGGTCCGGCCTTGGCCATGACGCGCAGCCCCTGGATGGCCGTGATGAAGAAGTCGGCCAGTCCCGGCACGTCGGCGTCCGCGGGCAGCTCACCGCGCTCGCGGGCCCGGGCGAGCGCGGTCGCGATCGACTCGCGCACCCCGCCGAGCGCGTCGGCGACGATGCGCCCCGAGACGGCGTCGTGCGGGAGCCGCTCGATCGCGGTGTTCGTGACCAGGCAACCGCGCCGGTCGGCGTCCCGGGCCGCCTCGTCGACCAGCGACAGCAGCAGGTCGCGGAGCACCGTGCGGATCGGGACGTCGCGTTCGAGCCGGGCCGTCATCCGCGCCGACGACAGCTCGGCATAGCGCCGGAGGGCCGTCTCGTACAGCCCGTCCTTGCTGCCGAACGCCGCGTACAGCGAGCCGCGCCCCAGCCCGGTGGCCTCCACCAGGTCCTGGATCGAGGTGGCCTCGTAGCCGCGGCGCCAGAACAGCTCCATCGCCGACCGGACCACCGCCTCCGTGTCGAACTCCCGCGTCCGCGCCATGTCCGGGACGATAGCCGTATCTGTAACGAACGGTCAAGAACACTCCGGCGGCGCGTCACCCGAGCAGGGATGATCACCTTTCGCTAGCGTTCGGTCACGTTCAGCGACATCTCCGCGCATCGAGGAGGGACCACGGATGAGGTATCCGGATCGGCGGGTCATCACCGTCGTGCTGGGCGGCCTGCTCGCCGCCGTGACCATGACCGGGTCGGCGCTGGCCGACGCGCATCCGCGCGTTCCCCGGCCCATGATGAGCGCGGCGCTCGCCGCCACGCCGGGACGGGCCGAGGCGGCGCCGATGGTCCCGACCAAACGGAGCGTCGCGATCGCCCGCGCCCGCACGTGGCTCACCGCCTGGCACGGCGGGCCGGTGCCGTACAGCCAGAGCCGCTACCTGAACGGCTGGCGCACCGACTGCTCCGGATACATCTCCATGGCCTGGAACCTTCAGAACGCGAACGGCGCGCCGCTCAACTACAACACCGACAGCATGCTGCGCGGAGGCCCCGGATTCCCGGGCCCGGTCGTCCACCCGATCGGCTGGGGCGACCTCAAGCCCGGCGACGCGATCGGGTTCCTCGGCGCGGGCAGCGCCGGCGACGCCGGGCACGTGATGCTGTTCGAGGGGTGGGCCGACCCGGCGCACACCGCGTACCGGGTCTACGAGCAGGCCGGCGACGGCGGCACCCACCACCGCACCCACCCGGTCTCCTACAACCACTACAAGCCGTACCGCTACGACAGAATCCTCGAGGGCTGACACGGGACCGACGCAGCAGGCGAACGACCGGTCACGCCGAGCCGGGGCCGGCTCGGCGTGACCGGTCGTTCGAGTACTACTGGGTCGGTGTGGCGCGAAGTGACACGTGGCAGTTCGACTGCTCTCGGCCGGTCATCCCCGTGCGCAGGTGAAGTTCTGCGCCCGGTCGGCGCTGCCGCGTCGGGGCAGGCCACGGATATGGTCAATCATCGGCTACTTCTCTGAATCGTGGGAACCAGGGGAGATGTCGAGCGCCCCACCCCGATGAGCAGGAGCTGAGGCGCAGCCGTTTCGGGGGCTCTTCACAGTTGAGGGTGGCCCTGGCCGGCCGTTCGGCTCGGCCAGGGGAACCGGGTCGACGGTCTCAGGGCTGGATGTTCTCCAGGTCCTCCAGCAGGCTGGGGTGCGTCGGCTGCCATCCGAGGGCATCGCGGGTGTGGGCGCTGGAGGCCGGCTGGTCCATCGCGAAGATCGGGCCGAACGGGCCGAAGGTCTCCTCCGGCACCGTCTCGACCGGCAGGCCCAGTCGTCGGCCGATGACCGTCGCGATGTCGCGTACCGCGTCGCCCTCGTCGGCCACGGCGTGCCAGGCCGTCCCGGCCGGCGCCGATTCGAGGGCCAGCCGGAACAGGACCGCCGCATCGAGGGCGTGCACGGCCGGCCAGCGCTGCGTGCCGTCGCCCGGGTAGCCGGCCACTCCGGTGCGGCGCGCTTGATCGGCCAACAGGCCGGCGAATCCGCCCTTGCCCTCGTTGTGGACCGTGCGCGGCATGCGGACCGCCGTGGCGCGCACACCGCGCGAGGCCAGCTCCAGCAGCGCGTTGACCGAACGGCCTCGACCGCCGACCGGCCCGTCGGTCGGCAGCGGATCGGCCTCCGTGGAGGCGCGGCCCGGCACCCAGGGCGTACCGGAGACGGTGACGATCGGCCGGCCGCTACCGGTGAGCTCTTCCCCCAGCGCGGCCATGGCCGCGCTCTCCTCGGCGATCGCCGCCGCGAGCGCATCGGGGTTGCCGTAGTCGCGTCCGAACGCCAGGGAGATGACGCCGTCGGACTGCGCGGCGCCGGCCCGCAGGACGCCGAGGTCGGCCAGCTCTCCGCGCAGCACCTCGGCGCCGGCGTCCTTGAGGGCCCGCTCGGAGCGGTCCGAGCGGGCCAGCGCGAGAACGGTGTGGCCGTTGCCGAGCAGTTCGGCGACGACGGCGGATCCGATGGTGCCGGTACCGCCGGTGACGAAGACGTGCATGGACGACTCCCAAGAGTGACGGGACTAATGTCTCATCACCGTAGCAGAGTGACGGGACTGATGTCTCATCACCGGGCCGGAGCGACGGGATACATGTCGCATCACTCTGCTACAGTGATGCCATGGCTCGATGGCAACCGGGGGCACGCGAACGACTGGTGGTCGCGGCCGTGGATCTCTTCACCGAGCAGGGGTACGACGCCACGACGGTGGCGCAGATCGCCGAGCGCGCCGGGGTAACCAGAAGTACTTTCTTCCGGCATTTCTCCGACAAGCGCGAGGTGCTGGTGGCCGGCCAGGAAACGTTGAGCCGGCTCCTGGCCGAGGGAATCACCGAGGCGCCCGCCGGTGCGACCCCGCTCGAGGCGGTCGCCGCCGGTCTCCAGCGCGCATCGGCCGAGATGGGACCGGTGAACCGCGAGATCGGCCCCCGCCTCAGGGCGGCCGTGGCCGCCAGCACCGAGCTTCAGGAACGGGACGCGCTGAAAAGCGTCGGTCTCGCGAGCGCGATGACGGCCGCGCTCGTCGCCCGCGGCGTCCCCGATCCGGCCGCGCACCTCGCAGCCGAGCTGGGAGTCCTCGCCTTCAAGCGAGGCTACGCCCAGTGGTCCGAAGCCGATCGCGATGACGACAAAGGGCTCGCACACCATGCGCTGGCCGCCCTGGAGGACCTTCGCACGGCGACCACGGCGCTGGGCTGATATCTCCCCACCACCACCGACCTGGCGTTCCGCTCCGGAGGGTGACCCCGGACGTCCGAGCACGTTGCGGCGTCGAGCGGCGGCGGCCAGATGTCGCGGGAAACGCGGCGATCCTGCCCGATTCCGGGCAGGATTCTTGCTTTTTTCATCCTTAGACCGGAATCATCGGCGATCGTGCCCGATCACCCCCATGACGAGCTCGTCGCCCACCTCAGCCGCACGTCGCCGCTGACCCCCGGCGAGGCGGCGCGGGTCGTCGCCGACGTGCTCGCCTACTTCGCCGAGCCCGCCGAGGACTTCGTCCGCCGGCGGCACGCCGAGCTGAAGGCGGCCGGGCTGACCAACGACCGGATCTTCGAACGCATCGCCGCCGAGCTGCCGTCGCGGCGCGTCGCTCCCCCGGAGCTCTCGCTGCGCCAGCTCCGCCGGATCGTCTACGGATGAAGGAGACCTGATGTGCGGAATCGTGGCCTACGTCGGCCCGCGGGACGCCGTCCCGATCCTGACGGAGGGGCTGGCCCGCCTGGAGTACCGGGGCTACGACTCGGCAGGTCTCGCCGTGCTCGGCCGCGCGGGTGACCTGCGCGTGCGCAAGGCCAAGGTACGCGTCGGCGAGCTGGCGGCGGGCCTGCCCGCCCGGTTCAAGGGCGCGCCGGGCATCGGGCACACCCGCTGGGCCACCCACGGCGAGCCGAGCGAGCCGAACGCCCACCCGCACGTCGCCGGGACGATCGCCGTGGTGCACAACGGCATCATCGAGAACGCCGACGAGCTGCGCGCCGAGCTGACCGCCGACGGCGTCGTCCTGTCCTCCGAGACCGACAGCGAGGTGCTCCCCCACCTGATCGCCCGCTCCGGCGAGGCGGAGCTGGAGGACGCCGTACGGGAGGCGCTGTCGCGGGTCGTCGGGACGTACGGCATCGCCGTCGTGGACGCCCGCCACCCCGGGACGCTGGTCGTCGCGCGCAACGGAAGCCCGGTCGTGCTGGGCATCGGCGAGAAGGAGATGTTCGCCGCCTCCGACGTCGCCGCGCTGGTGCGCTACACGCGGCAGGTCGTGCACCTCGACGACGGTGAGCTGGCGACCGTACGGGCCGACGGGTTCCGCACCTCGACGCTGGATCGGCAGACCACCCGTAAGGAGCCCTCCCTCATCGAGGCCGAGGAGGCAGCGTACGACGCCGAGGGCTACGGGCACTTCATGCGCAAGGAGATCCACGAGCAGCCCGCCGCCGTCGAGCGGGCGCTGCGCGGCCGCTTGGACCTGCGCTTCCACACCGCGCACCTGGGCGGCCTGAACCTCGACCCGCGCGAGGCACGGGAGATCCGCCGGGTGAAGATCCTCGGCTGCGGCTCGGCGTACTACGCCGGGCAGGTCGGGGCGCAGCTCATCGAGGAGCTCGCCCGGATCCCGGCCGACGCCGAGCCCGCCTCGGAGTTCCGCTACCGCAACCCGGTCGTCGAGGCGGACACCCTCTACGTCGCGGTCAGCCAGTCCGGCGAGACGTACGACACCCTCGCCGCCGTGCAGGAGCTGAGACGCAAGGGAGGCCGCGTCCTGGGCGTCGTGAACGCCGTCGGCAGCGCGATCGCCCGCGAGTGCGACGGCGGCGTCTACCTGCACGCCGGCCCGGAGATCGCGGTGGCCTCGACCAAGGCGTACACCTCGACGGCCGTGGTGTTCGCGCTGATCGCGCTGCACCTGGGGCGCATCCACGACCTGTCCCCCGCCGACGGGCGCCGGATCGCCGAGGGCCTGCGGGCCCTGCCCGCGCAGATCGAGAAGATCCTCGAGCAGGAGGACCGGATCGCCGAGCTCGCGCGGGAGTTCGCCGCGTACCGCAGCATGCTGTTCGTCGGGCGGGTGCGCGGCTGGCCGGTCGCCCGGGAGGGCGCGCAGAAGCTCAAGGAGGTCTCCTACGTGCACGCCGAGGCGTACCCGGCGAGCGAGCTGAAGCACGGACCGCTCGCCCTGGTCAGCCCGGAGCTGCCCGCCGTCGCCGTCGTGCCGGACGACGAGCTGCTGGACAAGAACCTGTCGACGATCGAGGAGATCCGCGCCCGGCGCGGCCGCGTGCTGACGGTCGGGCACCGCGACCTCGGCGACCACGCGATCGTCGTCCCCAAGAACGAGCCGGAACTGGACCCGATCCTGCTGCCGATCCCGCTGCAGCTGCTGGCCTACCACGCCGCCGTGGCGCTGGGCCACGACGTCGACAAGCCCCGCAACCTGGCCAAGAGCGTGACGGTGGAGTGATGACGCTGCTGACGTTCGCCGGGGTCGCGGCGCTGCTCACGCTGGTCCCCGGCCCGGACTCGCTCCTCGTGCTGCGGACCGCGATCGCGCAGGGCCGCCGCGCCGCGCTGGTCGCCGCGCTCGGCATCCAGGTGGGCTGCTTGTGGTGGGGCGCCGCGGCCGGCCTGGGCCTGACCGCGGTGCTCGCGGCCTCGCACACGCTGTACACCGTGCTGCGCTGGGTGGGCGCCGCCTACCTGCTGTACCTGGGGGCGGGGCTGCTGCTGCGCCGCGGGCGGGCGGGTGAGACCGCCGACGCCTCCGGCCGGAACCGGTTCCTCACCGGGCTGCTGACCAACGCGCTCAACCCGAAGGTCGGGGTCTTCTACCTGTCGCTGCTGCCGCAGTTCGTGCCGGCGGGCGCGCCCGTGCTGCCGTGGAGTCTCCTGCTGACGGGCGTGCACGTCACCGAGGGGATCCTCTGGTGCGCGCTGCTGGTCGCGCTGGCGGACCGTCTGGGGCGGATCCTGCGGCGGCCGAGGGTGGGACGGGTGCTCGACCGGGTCGCCGGCACGGCGTTCCTCGGGTTCGCGCTCCGGCTGGCCCTGCGCCCGTGACCCGCCGCCCTCGGAGTCGCGGAGGGGCGGTCCTCAGCGGGTGGCGGTCAGGACGACTCTGCTCAGCTCGGCGTTGGAGGCCGTGTCGCGCAGCTTGCCGATGAGGAGCTCGGCGGCCTCCTGGGGGCCGAGCGCGTGCAGGACGCGGCGCAGCCGGCCGGCGACCTCCAGCTCCGCCGGCGACAGCAGCAGGTCGTAGCGGCGGGTGCTCGAGCCGGTGACCTCGACGGCGGGGAAGATCCGCTTGTCGGCGAGCTCGCGGCTGAGCCGCAGTTCCATGTTGCCGGTCCCCTTGAACTCCTCGAAGAAGACGTCGTCCATGCGGGAGCCGGTCTCGACCAGCACGGACGCGAGGATGGTCAGCGAGCCGCCCTCCTCGATGTTGCGGGCGGCGCCGAGGAACCGGCGCGGCGGGTGGATCGCCGTCGTGGCGACGCCGCCGGCGAGGATGCGGCTGCCGGCGGAGGCACCGAGGTTGTAGGCCCGCCCCAGCCGGGTGATCGAGTCGAGGATGACGACGACGTCCTGTCCGAGTTCGACGAGCCGCTTGGCGCGCTCGATCGCGAGTTCGGCCACGGCGACGTGCTCGGCGGCGGGCCGGTCGAACGTCGAGTGGACGATCTCGGCGTCGACGGACCGCCGCAGGTCGGTGACCTCTTCCGGTCGTTCGTCGACGAGGACCACCATGAGGT
The DNA here is from genome assembly GCF_024055675.1 of Actinoallomurus rhizosphaericola. NCBI lineage: Bacteria > Bacillati > Actinomycetota > Actinomycetes > Streptosporangiales > Thermomonosporaceae > Actinoallomurus > Actinoallomurus rhizosphaericola. The sequence goes on from NZ_JAMXMW010000007.1 coordinate 50,167, forward strand.
GGCATTCGGGATGGTTGAGACGAATGGCCGTGGCGAGCGCCTTCAGCATCATCGTCTTGCCGGCTTTCGGCGGCGCGACGATGAGCCCGCGCTGTCCTTTTCCGATCGGCGCGATCAGGTCGACCACGCGGCCGGCCAGGTCTTTTCCGCCGGTCTCCAGGCGCAGGCGTTCGCGGGGATGGAGCGGTGTCAGATTCGCGAATTCCGGCCGCGTGGCGGCGGTGTCCGGCGGCCGCCCGTTCACGGTGTCGACGCGGACGAGAGCCTGGAACTTCTGACGCCTGTCGTCCGGTCGCGGGCGGCGGGCCATGCCTTCGATCCGGTCGCCGGGACGCAGGCCGTACCTGCCGACCTGCGCGAGGGACAGATACGCGTCGGCGGGCCCGGCCAGGTAGCCGGACGTCCGGACGAACGCATGCTTGTCGCCGACGTCCAGGACGCCGGAGACGTGCGTCGCCGGGTTCTCCTGGCCGGCCGGCGCGCGGGACGAGGTGGTGGTGGGTTCGAGGGTGATGGTCATGAAGGGTCCTTTCGGAACGCGGCGCCGTCGACGATGACGGCGCGCGGGGAACAGGGCGGCGCGTCGGGCCGCCTCCGGAGAAATCGCGTACGGCCGAGCGGTACGCGGAAAGACGAGACCGTTTCGGAGAGATCGAGCATCGCCTGCCGGAAACTCAACGGCGGCGGATGGAACGAATGTCCCTGCGGAAGAACGCCGTTTCCGATCGGGCGGAGAATCCCGGCGTCGCACTCAACATATAGCACAGGACGGCCGGTGCACCAGTCACCGAATTCCCGGCCAGCGGAACCTCGCTCCTCCGGGGGAGGCGCGGCGGACCGCCGTTCTGGGACGATTCCGGCGTGAAGTTCCTGGTCCGCCCGCTCATCAGCGTGACGACGTACCGCCGCTGGACGTTCCTCCTCGGCGGCACGGCGATCCTGGTGCCGTACCTCCTGATCTATGCCGGTCTGTTGCGGATCACGAACAGCGCCGGGCGGCTGGCCCCCGACCGGTTGCTGCAGTCGCTGGTCATGCTGCTCGCCTACATCGGCGTCTCCAGCGCGGTGGCCTTCATCCCCGCCGTGCGCATCCTGTCCCGTACCGCCGTCGAGACGCTGCTGGACGTTCAGCTGCCCGCGGAGACCGTGGAGGGGATGCGCTCGTGGCGGTCGCGCCGGCGCACCGCCGTGTGGTGGGTGCTGCACATCGGCGTGGGCGGCGGCACCGGCCTGGTCGCCGTCGTCGCCGTGCCGGTGGTCCCGGTCCTGCTGCGGGCGGCGTCCCGCGGGGACAGCCCCGTCCGCGAGCTGCTCGGCGATTCGGCGCTGCTGCTCGCCGGGGTGTCCGTGCTCCTGGGGCTCCTCATCCTGCCTCTGATCGTCTCCCTCGGAGCGGCCGTCGGAGCGGTGCTGGCCCGGCTGGCGCCGGCGCTGCTCGGCCCGTCCCCGGCGGACCGGCTGGTGCAGCTGGAGCGGCGCGCGGAGCAGCTCATCGAGCGCAACCGGCTGGCCCGTGAGCTGCACGACTCCATCGGGCACGCGCTGACCGTCACGACCCTTCAGGCCGGCGCGGCGGTCCGCCTGCTCGACACGGACCCGGAGTTCGCCCGCCGCGCGCTGTCCGCGATCGAAGAGACCGGGCGCACGGCGCTGGAGGACCTCGACCACGTGCTCGGCCTGCTGCGCGAGGACCCGAGCGCCCGGACCCCGCAACGTACGCTCGCCGATGTGGAGGCGCTGGTGGAGCAGACCCGGTCCGCCGGCGCCGAGGTGCGGGCCGAGGTCGGCCCGACGGACGGCATCCCGGCGGTGGTGTCCCGGGAGGCCTACCGCATTCTGCAGGAGGCGCTCACCAACGTCCTCCGGCACGCCGGCAAGGTGCCCGTCGACGTTCGGATCGGGGTGTGCGCCGACCGGCTCGAACTCGAGGTGGCGAACCCGCTCGGGCCCTCCGCCACGTCACGCACGGGGGCCGCACCACGGACGGGCGTCGTGCAACGACCCGGCGCCGCGCCGCGGAGCGGCGGCGGCAGCGGCCTGCGCGGCGTCCGCGAGCGCGTCGCCCTCCTCGGCGGGCGCTCCACCGCGGGCCTCGACGGCGCGCGGTGGCGCGTGCACGTCACGATCCCGGTCGTCCCCCTCCTGGAGCTCGAACGACGGTGACCGACATCCTCATCGCGGACGACGAGCCGCTGATCCGCACCGGCCTGCGCGCCATCATCGACGCCGAACCGGACCTCACGGTCGTCGGCGAGGCCGCCGACGGCGCCGAGGTGCCGCCGATGGTCCGCGCGCTGCGTCCCGACATCGTCCTGATGGACGTCCGCATGCCCGCCGTCGACGGCATCCAGGCGACCCGGACGATCCTCGGCGCGGTCCCCGACCCACCGCGGATCCTGGTCGTCACGACGTTCGAGAACGACGACTACGTGTACGAGGCGCTGCGCGCCGGCGCGAGCGGCTTCCTGCTCAAACGGGCCCGGCCGCCGGAGATCCTGCAGGCGATCCGCACCGTCGCGCTCAGCGACTCGCTGCTGTTCCCGGCGGCGATCCGGGGACTGGCCGCCCGGCACGCGGCGGGCCGCGAGACCGACCGGGTGCGGCAGGCGCGGCTCACCGAGCGCGAGGAGCAGGTCCTCACGCTGATGGCCCGTGGCCTGTCGAACGCGGAGATCGCCGCGGACCTCGTCGTGAGCGTGGAGACGGTGAAGACCCACGTCGGGAACCTGCTGGCCAAGCTCGGAGCCCGGGATCGCACCCAGGCGGTGATCGCGGCGTACGAGTCGGGGTTCGTCCGCCCCGCGTAGCCCGTCACACCGTTGAACCGCCCGGGAGGCGGATCTGTTCCCGGCCCGTCCCCGCCGTTCCCTGGCCTGTCTCCGCCGTTCCCGGCCGTCCGGGGAAGGCTCGGTCAGCCGTTCTTGACGGAGGCGGCGTAGACGTCGACGTACTCCTGGCCGGACAGTTTCTGGATCGCCGCGATGATCTCGTCGGTGACCGCGCGCGGGTCGGCCTCCTTGCCGAACCGCAGCGGCTCGCCGAAGCGCACCTCCACCCGCATGACCTTCTTGGGGAACCTGTGCCCCATGGGCTGGACCTTGTCGGTTCCGATGAGGGCGCACGGGACCACCGGCGCGCCCGAGGCGAGGGCCAGCCGGGCCACGCCGGTCTTGCCACGGTAGAGCCGGCCGTCCGGCGAGCGGGTCCCCTCCGGGTAGATGCCGAAGAGCCCGCCCTGCCGCAGCACGCCCAGCGCCGTGTCGAGCGCGTCGGCCGCCTCGGAGCCGCCGCGGCGGTCGACGGGGATCGTGCCGACGCCCCGGAAGAAGGCCGCGACGAGCCGCCCCTTGATCCCGGTGCCGACGAAGTACTCCTCCTTGCCGATGAAGACGACCTTGCGCGGCGCCATCAGCGGCAGGAACAGGGAGTCGCAGAAGGACAGGTGGTTGGAGGCGAGGATCGCGGCGCCGTCCGGAACGGTGCCGGTCACCTTGGGCCGGAACACGATCCTCAGGAGGGGTCCCAGCAACACGTGCTTGAGGAGCGAGAAGAACACGGCCACCCTTCCACTGACGAGTGCCCGACAGTCTGGCGTCTCCGCCCCGGCCCGTCGTTGCCTACGGGTCACAAGAAACCTTTCACGGTTCTTGTACCGCGCCCTCACTTGACGCACACGCTCTCGGCGCTTCGCCCGCCGGGCCGTGGAGCCGGCGCCCGCGCGCGGCGAGAGCGGCCGGCGCGCCGGCGAAGGCGAGCGCGGCGCAGACGGCCAGGGCGACGTCGGTCCCGTGGGCGAGGTCCGGCCCGGACGTGGCGAGGGCGACCACGACGGCGACGCCGATCGAGGCGCCGATGTAGCGGGCCGTGTTGTTCGCGCCGGACCCCATGGCGGTACGGGACGGCGGCACGCTCTCGACGGCCATCCGGGCGAGCGCGGCGTTGAGCAGACCACTGCCCGCGCCGCTGACCACCAGGCCGGGGACGAGCCGCCACCATCCCCATCCGGCGGACAGGCCGATCAGGGCGAGGTCTCCGAGCGCGCACAACGCCAGGCCGGCCGCGATGAGGTGACGGCCCTCGGCGCGGAGGCGGCGGACCTGGAGCGAGACGGCGAACGCGACGCCGGACCACAGGGTCAGCACGGCGCCCGCGAGAAGGGGAGGCGCCCCGAGCACCCGGCCCACGATCGTCGGCAGGTAGCTCATCAGCCCGATCACGGCGACCCCGGTGACGAACGCGCCACCGGTCGCCACCGCGAAGTCCGGCCGGCGCAACAGCCGCAGGTCCAGCAGCGGTTCGCGGGACCGCGACTCCGCGAGCACGAACGCCGCCAGGAGGACGGCGGCGGCGGCGCCCAGCGTGAGCACCTCCGTCCTCGCCCATCCCCCGCGTCCGAGGGTGATCGCGCCGAGCAGCGCCGCGACGCCGGGGCCCAGCGTCAGGATGCCCGGCAGGTCGACGCTGCGCCGCTCCGCGGCCCGTGACTCGCGCAGCACGGCACCGGCCGTCGCGGCCAGACCGACGGACGCGACCGCCGCGGCGACGTACCAGGCCCGCCAGCCGGCGAGTTCGGCCAGGCCGGCGGAGGCCTCGGGTCCCAGTGCGATGCCGAGGCCCAGCATCGCGCCCCAGACGCCGGTCGCGCGGGCGCGCTCGGGACCGGCCGGGAAGGCGTGGCCGACGAGCCCGAGCCCGGCCGCCAGCAGGGCCGCGGTCGCGCCGCCCTGCAGCAGCCGGCCGGCGACGAAGGACGCGGTCGTCGGGGCGAGGGCGCACACGACGCTGGAGGCCGCCAGCGTGCCCGCTCCGGCGACGAAGACGCGCTTGCGCCCGTGATCGTCGGCGAGGCCGCCGACCGCGAGGAGCAGCACGGCGGTGCCGAGCGATATGGCGCCGAGGATCCAGGTCTGTCCCGCCGTTCCCGCGTTCAGGTCGCGCGCCATCGCGGCGAGCGTGGAGAAGGTCGCGTTGTAGTTCATCAGCGCGAGCATCGTCGCGGCGGAGACGACGGCGAGGGTCCGTCCCTCCCGCACGCGTTGCCCGACCGGCACGGTCGTCCGCACGGCCATCACCTCGGTTCATTGATTGAACTAACGGAGGGCCGACTGTAACACGTGAGTTCGGTGAATGAACTAACCTGGGGGCCATGGCCCTAGGCAAGGACTACGAGGCGCAGGACTGCGCGCTCGCCCGCGCCCTCGAACTGCTCGGCGAGCGGTGGACGCTGCTCATCGTCCGGGACGCCTTCTACGGCGTGCGGCGCTACGGCGACTTCCTCGCCCATCTGGACATCCCCCGTGCGGTGCTGGCGACGCGCCTGCAGGCCCTCGTCGACGCCGGCGTGCTCGCCCGGCGGCCGTACCAGGAGTCACCTCGACGTCATGAGTACGTGCTCACCGAACGCGGCCGCGAGCTCTGGCCCGCGCTGAACGCGCTCGGCCACTGGGGCGGGGAGCACCTGGCGCCGTTCGGACCCGGCCGGCTCTACACCCATCTCCCCTGCGGCACGCGCGTGGACCGTACGGGCACCTGCCCGGCGTGCGGGCGGTTCGCCCCGCCCGAGGAGCTGGAGGTGCGCCCCGGCCCGGGCGCCGACCGGCCGCACCGGGACGACGCGGTCTCGCGGGCGCTCCGGCGGCCACACCGGATGCTGGAGCCGCTGCTCACCGAATGAACCCCCGCGCGCTGCTCACCGAGTGAGTCGCCGGGGCGGCACCGTCGTCACTCGGGATGCCAGTCCGGTGACCGCCCGGACGCGCGCAGCACCGCCTCCCACTCGTCGCCCCGGCCCGGCGACGGCAGGTGCGGGACCCCGGTGCGCCAGGCCGCCGCGATGACGTCGGGGCGGCTGGGCCGGTGGTCCTTGTCGAGTGCGCGGGCGAGGTCCCAGGCGTGCAGGTGCCACTCGACGCACACCGCCCCGGCGTAGTCCCCCGCGGTCAGCTTCGTGCCCCGGTAGGAGAGGTACGGCTCGTCCCACACGTCGAGCAGCCGGTCGGAGTAGGCCTCGGCGGAGACGGCGAACGCGACGATGTGGTCCCGTCCCTCGGCGGGCGGCAGCACGGCCAGCTCGGCGGCGTTCTGCCGCGACAGCTGGCGCATCATGAGGGCGGCCGGCGCGTCCTGGGCGAACAACCGGGACAGCCGGCTGTTCGGGGCGTCGTTGAGGTACTCGTGGAAGTTCTCCGCGACGCAGCGCAGGTGACCGGCCAGGTCGATGGCCTCCCACTCCCTGCACGGCGTGGGCACGGACCAGTCGGAGAAGTGCGCGGCAAGCTCGCAGATGGCGATGACGCCTTCTCGGCACGCGCCGAGAAGGTCTCGCCGATCAGGCGCCGTGCGCTCCAACTGATCCCCCCGGACAGAGCACTTCCTGCTGGCCCGCATCGCCGTGGCCGGGACGGCCGCTGTTGCCCACGACGACACCTGAGTCGGTAGAGTCTCAGAGTTCATCGGCCCGTGCCACTCCGACCGGGCCGTGTTCACGCTGGTGGGGCACTGCCTTGTCCCCGTTGGACGAAATCCGGCGTCGATTTCATGGACAAGTGGCGACGGCGCGAGCGAGTCGCGCCCAGGGTCAAGGGCCCCTATCGACCAGGTCACCACGGCGTGCCGCGCGAGGGGCGCTGAATCCCCGGCGGCGACCGGTCCGCCCCCGGACCGTTCAGGCCTGCGCGGGGGCACCCCGGCGGCGCCCGGTGTCCGGGCGCCGCACGGCCGGTCCCACGTGATGGCGGGACGCCTCAGACGTGGGCGGGCGGGGTCGTGCGCACGGCCAGCTTGTGCGCCTCGCGCAGGGTGCGCAGCCGGTCGACCTCGTTGATGTACGGACGGACGCTCGCCTTGGCCCGCGCCTTGCGGGCGGCGATCTGCGCGGCACGGCGCTCCTTGGCGTCGCCGTGCTCGTAGGTCTTCGGGCCCATCGCCACGCGCTGGGCCGCCTCCGCGGCGCGAAGCGCGTCGAGCAGCGCGCGGTCGTAGGCGACCGCCAGCGGGCGCAGCTCGTCGAGCGGACGGCCCTCGACCTGAGCGGCGTGGAACTCCCGCTCCGCGTCCTGCGCGGCGGCGAGCCGGTCGCGAAGCTCGCCGGCGAGCTCCTTGTCGGCGGCGTGGTGCTCAGCGACCTCCGGGCTCACCTTGCGACCCAGGACCATGGCGGCTCCCCTTCTTTCCTCGATGCTTCCGAGGCAAGGGTAGACGGTACGGCGCCATGACACGCAGCCGGGATGCTCTTCCGGCGGCCGCCTTTACGCAGTAAGGTGCGATCATGTCGCAGCGGGAGCCGCTCACGCGCGAGCGCATCATCGAGACCGCGCTCCACCTCATCGACGGTCAGGGCCTGGGCCGGTTGACGATGCGCCGCCTCGGCGACTCGCTGCAGGTCGAGGCGATGGCGATCTACCACCACCTCCCGCACGGCAAGGAGCAGCTCCTCGAACAGCTGATCGCCCACGTCGCCGCGCTGCCGGTGCCGCCCGGCGACGGTGATCCCCGCGACCGGCTGCGCTCCTGGGCCCACGCCTACCGCGGCCGGCTGCTCGAACACGTCGGCGTGATGCCCCTGATCGTCACCCGCCGCAACCCGGGGGCGCTCGTGGCGACGACGATCTCCGTACGGGACCTGCTGCGCGAGGCTGGCCTGCCGGAGGCGGAGGCGTCCGTCGGCGCGCACGTCCTGCTCGGCTACCTGCTCGGCACCGTGGCCCTGGAGGCCCGCGAGCAGGCGTCCGGAACGACGCCGGACGAGGTGGACCCCGACGGGCGGTTCACCGCGGGTCTCGACCGGGTCCTGGCCGGCCTCGTCTGACCGGAAGGCGCGCCCCGCACGCCCTTCGCCCGGCGCGCCCCGCCGGGAGTCGTACGGCGTGAGGCCCGTCACTGCCGCCGGGCGGCCGTCTCCCGTACGATCATGGGGTCCGAATCCGGTAATCACCCCCTTATACGGAGATTCGGGATGGCCCGCTATACCCGTCTACGGCAGCTCCAGGCCCTCGACCCCGAGCGCGACTACCAGGACATCTACCGGATCAGCGCCGAGTACGAGTTCCCGTGGGACCTCCAGCGGTCCCTGGAACTGGCGCTCTTCCGCACGTACGCGGTGCCGTCGATCGGCGGGCTGCTCGACCGGACCGGGGAGTTCGCGCGGCGCGGCCAGAAGCGCTACGACGACACCGTCGTCCTGCTGTACGAGATGACCCAGGACGGCGGGCTGGACTCCGAACGCGGCCGCGCCGCCCTCCGCCGCATGAACCGCATCCACGGCCGGTACTCCATCTCCAACGACGACTTCCTGTACGTCCTGGCGACGTTCGTGGTCGTCCCGGTCCGCTGGATGGCGGAGTACGGCTGGCGGCCGTACAGCAGGCACGAGGTACGGGCCACGGTGAACACGTTCCGCCACATCGGCCGGCTCATGGGCCTGAAGGAGATCCCGGCGACGTACGCGGAGTTCGCGGAGTTCCTCGACGGGTACGAGCGCAAGAACTACGCCTACACCCCGGAGAACCACCGGGTGGCGGAGGCCACGATCGCCATCTTCGAGGGCTGGTTCCCCCGGTTCCTGCGCCCGCTCGCCCGCAGGGGCGTGCTGACCATGACCGACGCGCCGCTGCGTCAGGCCCTCGGCCTGCCGCGCGCCCCGCGGTTCCTGGAGGCCGCCGCGCACCGTGCCCTCAAGGCGCGGGCGCTCGTCGTACGGCTGCTGCCGCCGCGTCCGTCCTCCCGGCCGAAGAAGCCCTACACCCGGTCCTACCCGGACGGTTACACCCTGCGGGACATCGGCCCCGAGTGGGTCGACGGCCTCGGCCGGCGCACCGCCTGAGCACCCCGCTCCGCAGGCCGGGCGGTCACGGCGACAGATCGTTGTCTGTACTGAGAGTTGTTCTTTGGCCGATTTGGATGCGGGTGCGGACCGATAAGCCGTAAAGTGATCTCTGTCACGAGGAGTCACTGGGGCCTTCGGAAAACCGCCCGCTCGGGCCATATCGGCGTGCGGGCGAACCGCAGCACACTCGAAGACGTCTTAGTGACATGAGGCAACCGCACCTACGAGTAGTCGAGACCGGAGGCACGCAGATGTGCCCGCACGAGCCGCCATGCCCCTCGGCGACCGCACCAGACCGTGAGGCCGCTCGCACCGTCACCTGCCACCCCGAGCAGGGATGGAGTCTGCTCTGCAACGGGGTCGTGCTGTTCGAGGACACCGGCGAACTGCTTCCCGACGGGGGGATCATCGCGCCGCACCGCCCGACCGACCTTCCGGCCCACACGGCGGCGTGACGCGTTCTCTTCGGGGGACCAGTCCGAAATGACCATCGACCCGGGGATCTCAGGGCGAGCCGGTGCTCCACCGGCGTAGCCACTCCCCCACGACCGCACCCACCTCGGCGGGCCTCCTGGCCAGATCGTGCCGTTCCCCCGGCAGGACCTGGACGCAGGTGGCGTCCGCGGGGTCCGGGACACCGAACGGATCACGGTCGCCGTTGACGACCACGACCTCCACGCCCGCGGCTCTCAGCTCGTCCGCGCGGGAACGTTCGGGTCTTCCGGGTGGGTGCAGCGGAAACGCGAGCGCGATCACCCCGCGTGCCCCGGCCTTCAGCGCCGTACGGCAGGCGACGCGCGCGCCGTTGCTCCGCCCGCACTGAATCATCGGCACGTCGGGGAATCTCTTCCGCAGCTCGGCGACCACGGCCAGCCAGGCCTCGTCCTGCCGCGGAGCCGGACCGGGGGCGCGCCGCCCGGCGCGGCGGAACGGCTGCAGGACGCGCGCCACGGCCCCGCCGAGCGCGAGCGCCTCATCGCGGACGGCGAGCAGGTCCGGCGCGTCGACCCCGCCGTTCGACCCGTGGGTCATGACCAGGAGAAAGGCCGGATCCGCCGGCTCGTCCAGGGTCACCTCGGCCGGCCCCTGGGGGGTCGCGATGTCCATGCCGGAACCGTACTCCGCGGCCGGCCGGCCCCCGCCACCGAGGTGCGGCGACAGGCCGGAAGGGATGACTTTCCGGTCCCGGCGGGTTGTCGGTCATAGGGTTTCGGACACGGACGAAGGACGATCTCGAGGAGAATCATGGGGCAAGCCTCCGATCGGCAGAAGGTCAAACGCTGGCAGGACCTCCTCGCCAGTGAGCGGGACGCCGCGGCCCTGTACTCCAGCCTCGCGGTCGCCGAGGACGGGGAACGACGCGAGATCCTGGAGGAGCTGGCGAGCGTCGAGCTGAGGCACGCGGCCCACTGGGAGGGCAAGCTGCGCGCGGCCGGAGCGGAGGTGCCCCCGCCCGGACCGCCCAGCATGCGGACGCGGCTGCTCGCCACGGCGGCGCGCCGACTCTCTCCGCGCGCGGTTCTGCCGATGATCGAGCGCGCCGAGCGCTCCGACGCGGGGCTCTACGACCGCGACCCGGACGCGGCCCCGGGGATGGCCGATGACGAGCGCGGTCACGCGCGCACGCTCGCCAAGCTCATCGAGGGCGGGAAGCCCGATCCGCGCGTGCAGATCTCGCGCCGGGAGGGCTGGCACCGTACGGACCGCTCGGGGGCGCTGCGGGCCGGCGTGTTCGGGGTCAGCGACGGCCTCGTCTCGAACACCGCCCTGGTCATGGGCTTCGCGGGGTCCGGGTCGTCCCGGACCGCGATCCTGCTCGCGGGAATCGCCGGGCTGCTGGCCGGCTCGTTCTCCATGGCGGCCGGGGAGTACGTCTCCATGTCCAGCCAGCGGGAGATGTTCGAGCGGGAGCTCGCGCTGGAGGCGCAGGAGCTGGAGGAGACGCCGGAGGAGGAGCACGCGGAGCTGGTGCTGCTCTACCGCGCCAAGGGCCTGGACCGCGCCGACGCCGAGCGTCTCGCCGACCGGATCATGAGCGACAGGAAGGTCGCGCTCGACACGCTCGCGCGGGAGGAGCTCGGCCTGGACCCGGACGAGCTGGGCTCCCCGTGGAGCGCGGCGGGCTCCAGCCTGTTCGCGTTCGCGCTGGGCGCGTTCGTCGTGGTCCTGCCCTACCTGATCACGGGCGGTGCCGCCGCGCTGCTGACCGCGATCGGCCTCGCGGTCCTCGCGCTCTTCGGCGTCGGCGCGGGCATAGGCGTCCTCAACGGGCGGCCGGCCGTACGCTCGGGCCTGCGCCAGGTCGTCGTCGGCGGTCTCGCCGCCGGGGTGACGTTCCTGGTGGGCCACCTGATCGGCACGTCCGTGTCCTGACCCCGCCGCGCGTGGCGTCGCGTCGCTCGGAAAGAATCGGATCATGGCCGAGACCATGAGCGACGAAGAGTGGCGCGACTTCCTGCTGACCGGCACCCGCACCGGCAAGGCGGCCGTGACCAGGACCGACGGCACACCGCACGTCACGCCGATCTGGTTCCTCCTCGACGGGGACGATCTGGTGTTCACGACGGCGGCCTCGGGGACCAAGGGCAAGGCCCTGCGCCGTGATCCCCGCATCTCCCTGTGCGTTGACGACGAGGTCCCGCCGTACTCCTTCGTCTCCCTGTGGGGCGAGGCGTCCCTGTCCGACGATCTGGACGAACTGCGCCGGTGGGCGACCGCGATCGGCGGGCGCTACATGGGACCGGACCGCGCCGAGGAGTACGGCGCCCGCAACGCGGTGCCCGGCGAGCTCCTCGTCCGCGTGCGGATCACCAAGGTCGTCGCCCAGCGCGACATCGCCGACTGACCGCCGCCGTCCGGCGCGGGTAGCGGATCGCCGGCGGTCGGCTGCGGGCCGCCGGCGGTCGGCGCGTGGCCGGATCCCGTTCGCCGGGCGGCGGGCGGCGGGTTCGCCGAGGCCGCGCCCGCTCCCGGTCAGCCGGCGTCGGGCCAGTTCGGGGGCAGGACGGGGACGTCGGAGCCCATGGCCTGGCGGAGTCGCTCGGCGAAGCTGTCCCGCAGCGCACGGCCCCACGGATAGTCCGCCGGGACCTGGACGGCCTCCCCGAGCACGCCGTAGGCCTCGGCGGGCAGGCCGTCCGGGCCCTTGGCATACCTGGCGGCGATCACGGCGTGCATGTGGTCGAGCGCCCCGAACACCTCGCCGGTGAGGAGGGGCAGCGAGCCGGCGCGCACGGCGGCCTCCACCTCGTCCTCCCACCAGGCGTCCTCCCCGTCGACGGCGAACGTGCGGCGCAGCCGGGCCCGTACGTGCTCGCCGAGCGCCGGGTCATCGAGGCCGCGCCGCCAGATCTCCTGGGCGGCGTCGTCCCGGCCGCGGAGGGGGAGCGTACGGGCGAGCAGCTCGATGGCGAGGGGGACGACCTCCGGGTCGGCGTCCTCGCCCGGCGTCACGCTGCCGAACGCGTGGATCGCCTGCTCCAGGTGCGCGATGCCGAGGCTGACCGCGAGCCGGGCGTGCGCCTGCGGGTCGCGGCCCCGGTCGACGAGGTCCAGCGCGCCGGCGAGGACACGCTGGGCGCGGGCGGGCTCGCCCCAGTCGATCAGGCGCAGTGCCAGGTCGTGCGCGGCGACCGGGGCGTATTCCTCGTCGCCGGTCGCGATCACCTGCTCCCACCACTCGCAGGCCTGCCGGGCGTCGCCGTCCTCGTCGGCGAGCTGGGCGAGCGCGAGGTACGCGGGCGGCAGGTAGGCGCGGTTGCCGAAGTCGACGACGGCGCGCCAGGCGTCATGTGCCTGGTCGCGCTCGCCGGCCCGCTGCCAGGACAGCGCGAGGTGGTACGCGGCGCGCGCGCCGTACTCCGGGTCCCCGGTGGCGATCGCGAGCCGGTCGGCCTCCCGGGCGCCCTCGTCGTCGCCGCGGCCCTCCAGCACCACGGCCAGGCCCAGCGCCGCCTGTGCCCGCGAGGCCGTGTCACCGGTCTCCAGCACCTGGCGGAACAGCTCCGCGGCGCGGTCCAGGTCACCGCTCTCGGCGTGGTTGCGGGCCTCCTCGAGAGAGGTCGACGGGTCGGCCGTCGCCTCGTCGGGGGTCGCGCTCATCGGGCCCTCCGATCGCACGACGGCCCGTCGGCCGGGATCCGGGGTGATGCCTGGTCGCTCGCACTCATTCTCCGTGCCCTTGGGGGTAGGCGCTGGCCGTGTGGGGACGAGCCTAACCGGGCGGGGGCCGCTCCGTCCCGTCTCGCCGCCGGTGTCGGCCACTCGGGCGGCGGGAGGCGGGGAGGTGAACGGAACGCTCGGCGATCATGAGCACAATCGGGACGAATCGCCTACCCGCCTGGACGCGAATTCGTCGGTTCCGCCGCAGATTCCGTGGTGCTCACGGCGGCCGTCCGGGCCGGGCCACGCGCGGCCCGGCGTCAGATCTCCCTCGTCACGTCCAGCGTCTGAATTCTGGGTGGATCCTGCGGGTTCAGCCGGATCTCGCAGCGCAGCGCGCCGCGAGCACCCCGGACGTCCCAGACGACGTGGGCCGGCGAGTCCGACCGGACGATCTCCTTCGGCTCGGCCGGGTCGAGCAGCGGCCCCACCTCGCCGACCAGGCTCTCGATCTCCGCCCTGCGACGGCCCAGGTCGAGGTCCAGGTCGACGTTGCCGGCGAACCAGGCGGCGGCCACGGCGGGATCCCACCCCCGCAGGAGCCCCTCGACGGCGGCCCGCGCCTCGGCCGTCTCCGGCCACAGGGCCACGGGCTCCTGCGGATCGGCCAGGTCCGTGAGGACGGCGCGCAGCGCGGCCGCCGCCGGTACACGACCCGTGGAGTACCTGGCGTTGGTCAGCACGACGACGCCCAGGCCCGTACGAGGGTGCCAGCGCATGTGCGATCCGAATCCCGGATATCCGCCGCTGTGCGCGACGACCGTTCCCCAGGCCGGGTCCTGCTGGATCATCAGGCCGTAGCCGTAGCCCACGGTGACGGGCATCGATCCGTCGCCCGGCTCCCCCGCCGGCCGGGGCGGCGACACGGCCCGGTGCACCTGCTGCATGTCGCGGCGCGAGGCCCGGCGCAGGGGCCCGTCATCCGCGCCGTCGCGCGCCGGGAAGGCGTCGGCGAGCCAGCGCATCCACCGGGCGAGGTCCTCGACCGTGCTGAACAGCCCGCCGATCGCGGAGAAGACCCCGGGATCGGAGAACGCCTCCGGGTGCCAGCGCCCGTCGAGCCGGGAATGCCCCGTCGCGACGCCGCTCGGCGCGGCGACCGAGGTGTCGAAGCCGGTCGCCGTCAGGCCGAGCGGGCGGAGCAGGCGCCGCTCCACGAACTCGTGGTACGGCGTTCCGGAGGCGGCCTCGATCACGCGGCCGAGGAGGGCGTATCCGAGGTTGGAGTACTCGAAACCGGTGCCCGGCACGCTGACGAAGCGGACACCGCCGGTCAGCAGGCGCCCGAACTCCTCCCGGCTCATCGACTCCTGGCGGTCGGCCCACGGGTCGTCGGTGGGCAGGCCGCCCGACATGGACAGCAGCATCCCCACGGTCACCTGCGGGGAGTCGGTCGTCGGCGGCCGTACCGCGCCGAACTCCGGAACGTACCTGCTGACCGGATCGTCGAGGCGCACCGCTCCCTCGTCGGCCAGGATCATGGTCGAGGCGGCGGTGAAGCTCTTGGTCATCGACGCGATGCGGAAGGCCGTCGCCGCGTCCGGGCGGTCACCGTCCAGCCGCGCGGCGCCGTGACCGGCCGCGTGGACGAGGCCCCCGCGGTCGACGATCCCGTACGCGAGCCCCGGCACGTCGCCGTCATCCACCAGCGCGCGGAACAGCGAGTCGACCTCCTCGACCGCCCCGCCGCTCGACGTCCGATGCGCCGCCGTCGTCATCCGCCACTCCCTGCCTCGATCAACGTCCAACCGTCGGATAAGGACATCTATCACGCGGCGCGTCGCGCATCTTCGACCGGGCCGTCGCCGCTCGGCACGGCTCTCGACCTGCTCGGACGAGATCCGGCGGCACTCCGCGCTCGCGTGGCCTGGTGTGGCCAGGACCGCCCGCGGGCGGCATACCCGGCGGTTCGCCCCACTAGGGCAGGAGTGCGGTTCTGCCAATCACTCGGGCGGCCGGTTGTAGGAAATTTCCTTTTAAGCGGATGTTGACGACGTAAGTTTCCTTCTTCACGATCGGGGGCACCCGGGCAGGCCTGTCACGTCGGAACGAACGAACGGAGACAGAAGATGGGGTGTTCCAACAGCAGCTCTCCCGCCTATGGGGAGATGTCGTGGTTCTGCTGCGGCAGCTCCTGGGGACCCTGCGGGAGCGCGGGCGGTGGGGCCTGCGGCACCTGCAACTCCGGCTCGCACCAGTGCGCGTGGCCGAACACGTCCGACGCCTGCTTCAACATCACCCGGCCCGACCAGTGCGGTGAGGGCCTGGCCCGCCGTACCTGCGGCCACGTGTTCTACGTGACCAGCGTCTGCAGCGGCAAGTGCGTGAGCGTGTCGATCGCCGACTGCGGGCCGGACACCAACTCCTTCTGCGGCGAACGGTCCTGCTGCGGATCGACCTGCTACACGAACCGGATCATCGACCTGACGCCCTCCGCCTACAGCGCCATCGCCGACCTCTCGACCGGGCTGTCCCCCGCCCGTATCGACAGCTGACCGGAGGCCCCGCCATGCCCCAGCCAGATCGCCGTCGTTTCCTCACCTCCGCCGTGCTCGGCGGTTCCGCCGTCGCCGGGGCCACCGCCCTCGGCTCGCTGGCCCCCGAGGCCGCCTTCGCCGCCGCGCCCAAGATCAAGCTCGACCCGGGCGCCCTCGACCCGAACTTCGCCGAAGGCCGGATCACCGGCATCAGCGGCTCCCTGATCAAGGCCTCCGGATCCGACCGGACCCTGCACCGCATTCACATCACCGACGGCACCAGCATCTGGAAGCTGCACCCGACGACCTTCGACCAGGTCAAGGTGGGTGACGGGTTCTACGCCCGCGGCGTCCGCCTGCCGGACGGCTCGCTGGCCGCGGACGCGATCTGGGTGAACATCGTCAACCTGGACGCGTCGATCGCCGCCATCGAGACCGCGCGTCTCCACCTCGACCACAACGGCAAGCGAGTGATCGGCCACGTGGTCGGCGGCAGGACCGCCGCGGTGTACGGCTCCGCGCCGGCCGTCGCCGACCTGACCCGTCTGCAGGTCGGCAGGCACGTGAAGGTGATCGGCGCCTGGCGGCCCGACACCAACGAGGTGGACATCGCGACCGTCTACTCGGGCGCGTAGCGGGAAGGAGGCGATCTTCCATGGTCGAGTGGCCGGCGTCGGTCCAGCCGTTGTTCGTCGGCGCGACCCTGCTGTGGTCGGGCGGGATCAAGTGTGCCGGCGCGTCCGCCCGCCGCGCCGCCCAGCGGTCCGCGTTGCGGTCGCTGGTCGGCGAGGCACGGGCGCCGATCGCCTACCGGCTGGTCGGCGCGGCGGAACTGGCGCTGGCCGCCGCCCTGCTGCTGCCTCCGGTGTACGCGGGTGAGGCCGTGGCCGCCGCCGTGCTCGCCACCGGGTTCCTCGCGTACCTCGCGTACGCCCGGGTCGTCGCCCCGGGCTCCTCCTGCGGCTGCATGAGCGCGCGTCCCATGCCGGTGACGTGGCGCGGTTTCGCCCGCGCCACGCTGATCCTCGCCGCGGCGCTGCTCGGCACCCGGGCGGGCCCGTGGTGGGACGCGGCGACCGGTCACCCCTGGGCCGCCGGAGCGACGCTCCTCGGCGAGGTCGCGGCGCTGGTCGCGCTGTCGCCGGAGGCGGACCGGCGATGGTTGTACCCGCTGCGACGGCTGCGGGTACGCCTGCGGCACCCGCTCGCCGACCGGTCGTTCGACATGCCCCTGGAGTCCAGTCTCCAGCAGCTTCTGGGCAGCACGGCGTACCGGCAGGTCAGCGGTCTGCTGCGATCCGGGCTGCGGGAGACCTGGGACGAGGAGGACGTCCGGGTGCTCTGCTACACCGCCGAGTACGAGGGACGGCTCGCCACGGCGGTCTTCGCGGTGCCGCTGCGGCACTACCGGCCCGAGGAGATCCGCGTCGCCCTCGTCGACGAGTCGGCCGAGTCGACGCTGCTGGTCCTCGACGGCGCCTGACCCGCGGCCCGTTCCGAGGGTGAGCGCCCTCCGCCCCCGCGGGGGGCGCTCACCGGTCCCGGAGCGGGATCGCGGGTCAGCCGCCCGCCATCGCGCCGACGATCAGGAAGGGCTCGGCGCCCTTCGCGACCGGCTCGGGCAGCGGGGTGTCCGGCGGGTCGTGGGAGAGGTCCCGCTCGCACGCGTAGTAGCGGACGAACGCCCGGCGCCGGAGGGTGCCGTGGTCGCGGATGGTGCCGCGCAGCACCGGATACCGGTCCTCCAGGGCGTCGAGGACGGAGCCGGGCGTCGCCGGCCCGGCGACGTCGAGCCGTACCTCGCCGTCGATCCTGGCGAGGACCTTCAGGTGCGCGGGCAGAACGACACGGATCACGGCAGCGTCTGGACTTCGACGGACAGGACGGCCGGGAGGTCCCGGGCGATCGGCGCCCAGGAGTCCCCGGCGTCGGCCGAGGCGTAGACCTGACCGCCGGTGGTGCCGAAGTAGACGCCGCAGGAGTCGAGTGAATCGACCGCCATCGCGTCGCGGAGCACGTTGACGTAGCAGTGCTCCTGCGGCAGCCCCTTCGTCAGGGGCTCCCAGTCACCGCCGCCCGTCCGGCTGCGGTAGACGCGCAGCCGTCCGTCCGGCGGGTAGTGCTCGGAGTCGCTCTTGATCGGCACGACGTAGACGGTGTCCGGCTCGTGGGCGTGCACCGCGATCGGGAAGCCGAAGTCCGACGGCAGGTCACCGCTGATCTCGTGCCAGGACTCGCCGGCGTCGTCGGTCCGCATGACGTCCCAGTGCTTCTGCATGTACAGGACCTCCGGGCGCGACGGGTGCAGCGCGAGGCGGTGGACGCAGTGGCCGACCTCGGCCTGGGGATCCGGGATGCCGTTGCTGACCAGGCCGCGGTTGATCGGCCGCCAGGTGTCGCCGCCGTCGTCGGTGCGGAACGCACCGGCGGCGGAGATCGCCACGTACATCCGGCGCGCGTCGGACGGGTCGAGGATGATCGTGTGCAGGCACATGCCGCCCGCCCCCGGCTGCCACGACGAGGCGGAGCCGTGGCGGCGCAGTCCGGGCAGTTCCTCCCAGGTTCCCCCGCCGTCCTCCGACCGGAAGATGGCCGCGTCCTCGGCTCCGGCGTAGACGGTGTCCGGGTCGGTCGGTGAGGGCTCCAGGTGCCAGACGCGCGCGAACTCCCAGGGATGCGGCGTCCCGTCGTACCACTGGTGGGTGCCGGTGACGCCGTCGTACTCGAACCGGTTGCCCACCGGCTGCCAGGTCCGACCGCCGTCGTCGGACCGCTGGATCAGCTGCCCGAACCACCCGGAGGACTGGGTGGCGTACAGCCGAGACGGATCGGCGGGGGAACCCGCCATGTGGTAGATCTCCCAGCCGCCGAAGAAGGGACCGCTGACGTCCCACTCCTCCCGGTGGCCGTCCGAGGTGAGGACGAACGCGCCCTTGCGCGTCCCGACCAGTACCCGTACTCCGCTCACGCGCCACTCCTCCGTTTTGGGGGCTTATGTGCTCGGTGACCTGCGGAAGTTCAGGTCGCTCACGGTAGACCAGCGGCACGGGGAAAACTCATCGTTCAGATACGTCGGCGCGTCGGAATACGGGAGCCGATGGCGTCCACGGGCTTTTCGGCCGTCCGATTCTTCTCTCCCTGGCGGGGTAGAGACGGATTCCCTGCTGCACGAGGATCCCCCTGCTGCACGAGGATTCCCCGCCGAACGAGGAGGCCGTGGTTGCGAAGTTTCGGAGTCGAAGAGGAGCTGCTGCTGGTCGCACCGAGCAGCGGCGTCCCGGTCGCGCTCGCCGAGTCCGTCACGCGGGGCGGGGACGAGGACGGGCCGGAGCGTGAGCTGCAGCGGCAGCAGGTCGAGACGGGCACGGACCCGTGTAAGACGCTCGACGAGCTCTCGCGCCAGCTACGGGACCGCCGGAACGCCGCCTCCCAGGCCGCCCGGCGGGCCGGCTCGGAGGTGGCCGCGCTCGCGACCTCGCCGCGGGCCGTCACCCCGTCGACCACTCCCGCGGAGCGCTACCTGCGGATGGCCGAGGAGTACGCCCTCACCGCGCAGGAGCAGCTGACCTGCGGGTGCCACGTCCACGTGAGCATCGAGTCCGAGGACGAGGGCGTGGGGGTGCTGGACCGCGTCCGCCCGTGGCTGGCGCCGCTGCTCGCGATGACCGGGAACTCCCCCTTCTGGCAGGAGCGCGACAGCGGATACGACAGCTATCGGTACCAGGTCTGGGGGCGCTGGCCGTCGGCCGGGCCCACCGAGGCGTTCGGGACGCCCAAGCTCTATCACGAGACCGTACGGTCGATGGTGGAGTCCGGGACGCTGCTGGACGAGGGGATGATCTACTTCGACGCCCGGCTGTCCCGGCACTATCCGACCGTGGAGGTCCGCGTCGCGGACGTGTGCCTGATGGCGGACGACGCCGTGCTGCTCGCCGCGCTCGTCCGGGGGCTGGTGGAGACCGCCGCGCGGGAGTGGCGGGCCGGGCAGCCGCCGGTGCCCGTGCGCACGGAGCTCCTGCGCCTCGCGTCGTGGCGCGCGAGCCGGTCCGGGCTGGCCGGCGACCTGATCCATCCGGTGACGCAGCGCCCCGCCCCGGCCGGCGTGGTGGTCCGCGCGCTGATCGAGCACGTCGCCCCGGCCCTCGTCGACACGGGCGACCTGCAGGCCGTGACCGAGCTGGCCGAGCGGCTGCTGGAGCGGGGCAACGGCGCCGCCCTGCAGCGCCGGGTGCACGAGGAGACCGGCGACCTGTCCGCCGTGGTCAACGCCGCCGTGGCCCGTACGCTCGCGGCCTAGTGAGAGGGCCGCCCCGGTGCGCGGCGCGCACCGGGGCATACCCGGGATCAGGACTCGAAGGCCTCCGGCGGCGGGCAGGAGCAGACCAGGTTCCGGTCGCCGTACGCCTGGTCGATGCGGCGCACCGGCGGCCAGTACTTGTTCTCCCGCAGGGACCGCAGCGGGTAGGCGGCGTCCTCCCGGCTGTAGGAGTGCTTCCAGTCCTCCGTCAGCAGCGACGCGGCGGTGTGGGGGGCGTTCTTCAGCGGGTTGTCGTCCGCGTCGTACTCCCCCGTCGCCACCCGCTCGATCTCCCGGCGGATCTGGATCATGGCGTCGCAGAAGCGGTCCAGCTCGGCGAGGTCCTCGCTCTCCGTGGGCTCGATCATCAGGGTGCCCGAGACGGGGAAGGCCAGGGTCGGCGCGTGCAGCCCGTAGTCGATGAGCCGCTTGGCGACGTCCTCCGCCGTGATCTTGGTCTCCTTGGCGATCTTGCGGAGGTCGATGATGCACTCGTGCGCGACCAGGCCGCCCCGGCCGGTGTAGAGGACCGGGTAGTGCTCCGACAGCCGCTTGGCCACGTAGTTGGCGGCCAGCACCGCGGCCTCGGTCGCGTCGCGCAGCCCGTCCGCGCCCATCATCGCGATGTAGGTCCACGAGATCGGCAGGATGCCCGCCGAGCCCCACGGCGCGGCCGCGATCGGTCCGCTGCCCGTCTCGGGACCGGCCTCGGGCCGGAGCGGGTGGTTGGGCAGGAACGGCACCAGGTGCTCGCGCACGCCCACCGGGCCGACGCCCGGGCCGCCGCCGCCATGCGGGATGCAGAAGGTCTTGTGCAGGTTCAGGTGGGACACGTCCGCGCCGAACTCCCCGAGCCGGGCCAGGCCGACCAGGGCGTTGAGGTTGGCGCCGTCGACGTACACCTGGCCGCCGGCGTCGTGGACGCTCTTGCAGACCTCGGTGATCGTCTCCTCGTAGATGCCGTGGGTCGAGGGGTACGTCACCATGATCGCCGCGAGCCGGTCACGGTGCTTGTCGATCTTGGCGTGCAGGTCGTCGAGGTCGATGTCACCGTGGTCGGTGCTCTTGACGACGACCACGCGCATCCCGGCCATCACCGCGCTCGCGGCGTTCGTGCCGTGCGCGGAGGACGGGATCAGGCAGACGTCACGGTGGCTCTCGCCGCGGGCGGCGTGATAGCCGTGCACCGCGAGGAGGCCGGCCAGCTCGCCCTGGGAGCCGGCGTTCGGCTGCACCGACACCTTCGCGTACCCGGTGATCTCGGCAAGCCACGCCTCCAGCTCCCCGATCAGCGCGACGTAGCCGCGCGCCTGCTCCAGCGGCGCGAACGGGTGGATCTGCGCGAACTCCGGCCAGGTGATCGGCTCCATCTCGGTCGTGGCGTTGAGCTTCATCGTGCAGGAGCCCAGCGGGATCATCGAGCGGTCCAGCGCGATGTCCTTGTCCTGCAGGCGCCGCAGGTAGCGCAGCATCGCCGTCTCCGAGCGGTGCGCGTGGAAGACCGGGTGGTCCAGGTAGCCGCTCTCCCGGCGGAGCGCCGGGGGCAGCTCGGCCTCCGTGGCGACGGACAGGGCCTCCTCCTCGGCCAGGCCGAACGCCCGCCACACCGCGGTCACGTGCCCGTCGGTCGTCGTCTCGTCGCAGGCGATCCCGACGTGGTCGGCGTCCACGAGGCGCAGGTTGACACCGCGTTCGCGCGCCCGGCGCACGATCTCCCCGGCCCGGCCCGGCACCCGGGCGAGCACGGTGTCGAAGAACGTCTCGTGCACGATCTCGGCGCCGAGCGCCGCGAGCCCGCCCGCGAGGCGGACGGCGTGCCCGTGCACCCGCTCGGCGATGCCGCGCAGCCCCTCCGGGCCGTGATAGACGGCGTACATGCTCGCCATGACGGCCAGCAGCACCTGGGCGGTGCAGATGTTGCTCGTGGCCTTCTCCCGGCGGATGTGCTGCTCGCGCGTCTGCAGCGCCAGGCGGTACGCCGGGTCCCCGTCCACGTCGACGGACACGCCGACGAGGCGGCCGGGCAGCTGCCGCTGCAGCCCCTCCCGTACGGCCATGTAACCGGCGTGCGGGCCGCCGAAGCCGTACGGCACGCCGAACCGCTGCGAGGTGCCCACCGCGATGTCCGCGCCGATCTCCCCCGGCGCCCGCAGCAGGGTCAGGGCCAGCAGGTCGGCGGCCACGACCACCTGCGCGCCGCGCTCGTGCGCGGCCTCGGTCACCGGCGCCAGGTCGCGTACGGCGCCGCTCGCCCCGGGATACTGCAGCAGGACCCCGAAGAACTCCCCGTCCGGCAGGCCCCCGGACAGGTCGGCGACGACGACCTCGATCCCCAGCGGCACCGCGCGGGTGCGGATGACCTCGATCGTCTGCGGCAGCGCGTCCGCGTCGACCAGGAAGGTGTCCCCGGCCCTGGCGGCCCGGTGCGCGAGCGTCATCGCCTCGGCCGCCGCCGTGCCCTCGTCCAGCAGGGAGGCGTTGGCGACCGGCAGCCCGGTCAGGTCGCTCACGACGGTCTGGAAGTTCAGCAGCGCCTCGAGACGCCCCTGGGAGATCTCCGGCTGGTACGGCGTGTAGGCGGTGTACCAGCCCGGGTTCTCCAGGACGTTTCGGAGGATCACTCCGGGGGTCACCGTGCCGTAGTAGCCCAGGCCGATCATGGAGGTCAGGACCTGGTTCTGCGCGGCCAGCTCGCGCAGCCGGGCCAGCGCCTCCACCTCGGTCAGCGCAGGGGGCAGGGCGAGGGGCCGGTCGGTGCGGATCGCGGTGGGCACGGCCGCGTCCACGAGGGCTTCGACGCTCGGGAAGCCGACGGCCTCGGCCATCGCGGCGCGTTCGGTGGGGGACGGCCCGATGTGCCGATCGACGAAGGGAACCTCGGTCATTGGGGAGCCTCCTGGTGCGGTGGGTGCGCAGCCACCACCGGGCGGGCCGGTGGCCGGTCTCCCCCTCTGTCAGGTGAACCTGAGAGCTTCACCGCGCCGGGGCGCGGCTTGCACCTTCGGTGAGGCCCGATGTGGAGCACCGGTCCTGCTTTCCAGAGGTGCCTCGCTCATACGGTCCTTTGTGCCTGAGAGGTTCCGGGGAGGGTTGCTCCTTCGGCGCCCCGCACCACGGTGTGCGAGGTCTCTCCCGTACGAGGTCGACGGCTATTCCACCCTACCGGAGGACAAGTCACCCCGTTCCGGTCACGATCATGTACCCCTCCCCCCGGCGCGCATCACCGTGCGACGATGAGCCGTCCCGGCCCCGCGCGGAGGAGACCCATGGACGAGACCTGGCGGCTGATCGAGTGTTGTCACGCGTTCGTCTACTTCGTGCCCGAGACGCGGGACGCCTACGCCGAGGCCGGTCTGACGGGTTTCTGGCGGGGGTACTTCGCCTCACGGGCCGCCGCCCTCGGCACCGCCCCGGCCGAGGTGGTGGCGGCGGCGTTCCACAACTTCGCGCCGCGCATGGTGGCCCGCGCGTTCCCGGACGTCTGGCACCGGTCCTCACCGGAGGCGGTCCTGGCCGCCCGGACGGCCGTCGCCGACCGCGCCCTGCGCCGTCTGGCGGGCGACCTGATCGACGGGCCCGCCGTCGCCGAGGCCGCCGCCCTGGCGGGGCGGGCGGTCGAGGCGACACCCGTCGCGGGCCGCGTCCTGTTCGCGGCGCACGCGGCGCTCCCCCGGCCGGACGAGCCGCACCTGGCCCTGTGGCACGCCGTGACCGCCCTCCGGGAGTTCCGCGGGGACGGGCACGTCGCCGCCCTGCT
Organism: Actinoallomurus rhizosphaericola; assembly: GCF_024055675.1. NCBI lineage: Bacteria > Bacillati > Actinomycetota > Actinomycetes > Streptosporangiales > Thermomonosporaceae > Actinoallomurus > Actinoallomurus rhizosphaericola. The sequence continues at coordinate 73,683 of NZ_JAMXMW010000007.1, forward strand.
CACGGCGGGGCTCGACGGCTGTGAGGCGAACGTCCTGGCGGGCGCGCTCGGCCTCACCCCGCCCGCGCAGCGTGACCACCGAGGCTGGACGGAGGAGGAGTGGGCGGCCGCCGCCGGGCGGCTGCGCGCCCGCGGCCTCCTCGGCGACGACGGCGCGCCCACCCCGGAGGGACGCGCGGAGCGGGAGACGATCGAGGACGTCACCGACCGGCTCGCCCGCCCGCCCCTCGACGCCCTCGGCCCGGACGGCGCGGCCCTGCTGACCGGCCTGCTCCGGCCGCTCGCCCGTGCGATCGTCGACGGCGGCGGCATCCCCTTCCCCAACGCGATGGCCATGCCGCGGCCCGCCGCGTCCGTGTAGTGATCCGGCCCGGGACGCCCATCGAGCGGTTATCGGACACCTCCCGAGCGTCCCGGCCGATGAACTGGGAGGATGCACTGCGTGTCCGTGAACGAATCCCCCGGCGCCGACCGTCCGGTACCCGGCAAGTCGCCGCCGTCCACCGGGACGGAGCCCGTGGAAGCGACGGCCCGGTCACACGACGCCGCCGACGGCGTCCGGCCGGCCGCCGAGAACCCGGCGGCCGAGACGACGGCCGAGGAGACGACGGCGACCGAGACCACGGCCCACGAGCGCCCGACGGGCGAGGACCCGGCGGCAGGCCGAGTCCCCGACGAGCCTCCGCCGGCCGAGATTCCGGCCGGCGAGACGACGGCCGGCGGGGGTCCGGCCGTCGGGGGTCCGGCCGGGGAGGTGCGGGTCGAGGAGCCGTCGCTGCCGCGGCGGATCCGACGCCCGTCCGACGCCATCCGCTTCCTGCTGACCGTGGGCTTGATCGGGCTCATCCTGGTGCTGGCCCACATCGCGCGGCACACCACGAGCGGGCTGGCCTCCGACATCGCCAGCGGAACCGAGCGGGCACCGCACCTGCTCCTCACCCTCGCCAACCTGGCGTCCGGCATCGGCGTCCTGGCCGTTCCGGTCGCCTTCGGGGTGGCCCGCGTCATCGGCCGTGACGGGCTGCGGGTGGTGATCGGCGTCGTCGCGGCGGTGGTGGCGCTCGGCGTCTCCCTCGGCCTGGACTCGTGGATGACCGCTGCGGGCATGCGCGACCTCGCCTGGTACCTGACGTGGAAGCGGCACGGCGGATGGTTCCCCGGTCCGGCCCACATCGACCTCACGCCCGTCATCGCCTACGTCACCGCGGTCGGCCTGGGCGGGCGGACCCGCTGGCAGCTCGCGACGTGGGGGGTGATCGGCCTGGACGCCGTCGCGTCCCTCACGACCGGCGCGATCACGCCGCTGGCGGTGCTGACGACCTACCTCATCGGCCGCGCCGTCGGCTACGGCACGCTGTACGCGGTCGGCGCCCCCAACATCCGCCCGCCCGGAGACGCCGTCGTGGCCGCGCTGCGGCGCGTCGGGCTGGCTCCGGTCCGCGCCGCGCGCGTCGCCGCCGGCCCCGAGGACACCCGCCGCTACACGGCGGCGCTCGCCGACGGACGGACCATCGACGTCACGGTGCTGGACCGCGATCAGCAGACGGCCGGCCTGCTGTACCGCCTGTGGCGGCGGGCGCGGCTGCGCGGCGAGATGCCACGCCGTACGATCCGGTCCCTGCGCCGCTCGCTGGAGCAGGAGTCGCTGATGTCCTACGCCACGACGGCGGCGGGCGCGGCGACCCCGCGGTTGCTGGCGACATCGGAGGTGGGCAGTGAGGCCGCCCTGCTCGCCTACGAGCACGTGCCGGGCCGGCTCCTCGCCGACCTGCCGGACGAGGAGCTGACCGACGACCTGCTCGTCGGCGTCTGGACCGAGCTCAAGCTCCTGCAGGACCGCCGCCTCGCGCACCGCCTGCTGGTGAGCGAGAGCATCCTCGTCGACGAGTCCGGGCGGCCGCACCTCGTCGACCTGCGGGGCGGGGAGATCGCCGCCGGCGACCTGGTCCTCCGCGTCGACCTGGCGCAGCTGCTGACCGAGCTGGCGCTGCGCGTCGGCGCCGAGCGGACGGTGCGCACCGCCGCCGCCGTGCTCGGCGCGGACGCCCTCGGCGCGGCGGTGCCGCTGCTGCAGAAGGTCGTGCTCGCCCGCTCGACGAGGAACGCCCTGCGCCGGGACAAGAAGCTGCTGAGCCGGATCCGGGAGCAGATCCGCGTGCTGCGCCCCGAGCTCGTGACGGCGGCCCAGCCGCTGCGGCTCGACCGCTTCCGGCCGCGCACGCTGGTGAGCGTGGTCGCCGGGATGGTCGGCGCGTACCTCCTGCTGTCCCAGCTCGGCAACGTGAACCTGGCCCACCTCGTGACCCACGCCGACTGGCGGTGGTTCGCCGTCGGCGCGCTCGCCTCGGCGGCCAGCTACCTGGCCGCGGCCCTGATGCTGATGGGGTTCGTGCCGGAGCGGCTGCCACTGGGCCGGACGATCCTGGTGCAGCTCGTCGCCTCGTTCATCAAGCTGGTCGCGCCCGCCGCGGTCGGCGGGATCGCGGTGAACACGCGCTACCTCCAGCGGGCGGGCGTGCCGGCCGGCCAGGCCGCCGCGAGCGTCGGCGCCTCACAGCTGACGGGGATGGCCTCCCACATCCTCATGCTGGCGCTCTTCGGCTACATCACCGGCAGCAACTACGGCCCGTCGCTGCCGCCGTCGCGGATCATCATCGTCTCGCTGCTCGGGGCGGCCGTCCTGGCGATCATCCTGTTGTCGGTCGGGCCGCTGCGGCGGCTCGTCGCCGCGCGGATGCGGTCGATGTTCTCCGGGGTGCTGCCGCGCCTGCTGGACGTGCTGCAGTCGCCGAAGAAGCTCGCGACCGGCCTGGGCGGCACGCTCCTGCTCACGGCGGCGTTCGTCGCCTGCCTGGACGCGTCGATCCGCGCCTTCGGCGGCTCGATGAGCCTGACGACCGTCGCGGTGGTGTTCCTGACGGGCAACGCCCTCGGCTCGGCCGCTCCCACGCCGGGCGGGCTCGGCGCCGTGGAGGGCGCGCTGTCGCTGGGGCTCACGCTCGCCGGGCTGCCGGCAGGAACGGCGACCTCGGCGGTGCTGCTGTTCCGGCTGCACACCTTCTGGCTGCCCGTCCTGCCCGGCTGGGCGTCGCTGTCCTACCTCCAGCGCAAAGAGGCGATCTGACCCTCACCCGGTCGATTCGCCCCTGGCCCGGCCGGAGCCGACCGCCGGCCGCCGCGCCGGCCGCCGGCGGTCAGGACGGGTCGGGCACGCGTTCGCCGGCGGGAGGCGGGCCGGGCGGGGTGCCGTCGCCAAAGGGCCGGCCGCCCAGCTCCTCCCGCCCGTGCGGCGTCAGCCAGCCGCGCGGATCCGGGCCGACCGCGACGATCCTGGTCGGGTTGATCTCGTGGTGGACGTAGTAGTAGTGCCGCCTGATGTGGTCGAAGTCCACCGTGTCGCCGAAGCCGGGGGTCTGGAAGAGGTCGCGGGCGTACGCCCACAGGACCGGCAGCTCGGTCAGCTTGCTGCGGTTGCACTTGAAGTGGCCGTGGTAGACGGCGTCGAACCGCACCAGCGTGACGAACAGCCGGATGTCGGCCTCGGTGATCGTGTCGCCGACCAGATAGCGGCGGGTCTCCAGCCGCTCGGACAGGGCGTCCAGCCGCTCGAACAGCCGCCGGACGTGCCCCTCGTACCCCTCCTGGTCCCGGGAGAAGCCGGCCATGTAGACGCCGTTGTTGACGTCACGGAACACCTCGGCGTTGACGGCGTCGATCTCGTCCCGCAGCCGCTCGGGGTATAGGTCCGGCGCGCCGGGCCGGTGGTGGGCGGTCCACTCGGTGGACAGGTCCAGCGTGATCTGCCCGTAGTCGTTCGTGACGAGCCGCCCGCTGGGCACGTCGACGATCGCCGGGACGCTCACGCCACCGTCGTAGCCGGGCTCGGCCTTCTCGTACGCCTCGGACAGGAAGCGGATGCCGAGGACCGGGTCACGGTCGCCGGGGTCGAGCGTGAACCGCCAGCTGCGCTCGTCCTGGATCGGGTCGACGACCCCGATGGAGATCGCGTCCTCCAGGCCCAGGAGCCGGCGGACGATCAGCGCGCGGCTCGCCCAGGGGCAGGCGCGGCTGACCACCAGGCGGTACCGGCCGGGCTCCACCGGCCACGGCGAGGAGCCGTCGGCGGTGATGCGGTCGGTGAAGTGGCTCGGCGACCGGGTGAACTCCTTGTCGTCCTGCTGCCGGGTGGGGCTCAAGGCACTCGCTCTCGGTGAACTCGGGGGGATCAGCGGTCCGGGGTCGGCGAGACCGGGATCAGCCGGTCTTGCGCACCCGCCGGCGGCGGGCCAGCTCGTCGTGCGGGCTGTCACCGCCCGCGTGCGCGCGTTCGGCCGGCATCTCCGCGAGGCTGCCCTCGACCTCCTGCCACACCCGTCCCAGCGCGATTCCGAACACTCCCTGGCCGCCCTGCACGAGATCGACGACCTCGTCGGGCGACGTGCACTCATAGACGCTCACGCCGTCGCTCATCAGGGTGATCTGCGCCAGGTCGTGCACTCCGCGGTCGCGCAGGTGCTCCACGGCGGTGCGTATCTGCTGCAGGGAGACTCCGGTGTCCAGCAACCGCTTCACGACCTTCAGCACCAGGATGTCGCGGAAGCTGTACAGACGCTGGGACCCCGAACCATGGGCGGAACGCACGCTGGGCACGACCAGCTCCGTGCGCGCCCAGTAGTCGAGCTGGCGGTAGCTGATGCCCGCCGCGGCGCATGCCGTTGGACCGCGGAACCCGACGTCGTCGGGCAGGGGCGACACGCTCCCGCCGAACAGGAGACCTTGCTCCCCGGCGCGTTGAGACGCATCGTGCCTTTCGCGGGCCGCCTTGCCCTCGCCGCTGCTTGCCGCCACGCGGACCTCCGGCTCTATCATCCCGCAGCGATCCACCAAGGGGGTTTGACGGAATTACGCCGCAGGTGTTCAAGCAGCACGGTAGGTCGCGGCCCCTGCAGGGTCAACGTTCGCGGTCGGCGCGTCGCAGCCAACGCAAAACGCTACGACGTCGTCTAAACCCCATATTCATCGCTATCGGCGGCACCTACCCACGTAGTGACGCTCTTCGCGGCATGAAGGTTCCCGTGAAGCCGGACGGAACTTTTCCTCCGGGATTACGATCCTGCTACCGAGAGGAACAGCCCAGGCGGGCACCGGTGAGCGCAAGAGCACGGCGCAATCGCAGGCGGGCGGAGACCGGTCTCCGCACCATGGCGAGGAGACCTCTCAGACGCGAGGGACGCCGCTCAGGTGGCGCGGCCGAAGTCCTCGGGCGAGATCGTGTCCAGGAACTCCCGGAACTTCTCGACCTCGTCCTCCTGCTCGTCGGGGATCGCCACGCCCGCCTCGTCCAGAACGTCCTCACTGGCGAAGATCGACGCACCGGTGCGCAGCGCCAGGGCGATGGAGTCCGAAGGACGGGCGCTGACCTCCGCGCCGTTGGAGAAGACCAGGTCCGCGAAGAAGATGCCCTCTCGCAGCGCCGTGATGTTCACCGTCCGCAACTGGACGTCGAACGCCTCCAGCACGTCCCGGAACAGGTCGTGGGTGAGCGGGCGCGCCGGCAGCACCCCCTGCTGGGCGAAGGCGATCGCGGTGGCCTCCACCGCGCCGATCCAGATCGGCAGGTAACGGTCGCCGTCGGTCTCCTTCAGCAGCACGATGGGCTGGTTGGAGGGCATCTCGACCCGTACGCCGACGACCTCCATCTGCTTCACAGCGGCTCCCTGCTGAGACGGCTACCCGAAACCCTTGTAGCCAACGTACACCCGAGTCGCACCGAGCCGGGGAGCGGAGGACGGGTCAGGACGCCGATCTCAGGGATCGAGTCCCTCCCGCAACCCGGTCGAGACCAGGGCGGCGTGCAGCTTCAGCGACAACGCCGCGATCTCACGCGCCGTCTCGGCCGCGCGCTCCCGCGCGCCGGGGCTGCGCTGTCGCATGGCGGGCGCCACCGCCGCCTCGATCAGGCCGACCTCCCGGTCCGCCGCGCCCTTCACCGCGCGCAGGTGCCGCGCCTCGAAGCCGAAGGACCGCAGCGCCGCCGCCGCCCGGGCGATCGTGAGCGCGTCCCGGTCGTAGTGGCCGCCGTTGCGGCGGACGAGGCCGAACTCCTCCAGGTCGGTCAGCGCGTCCGCGTCGATGCCGGCCGCGTCCATGAGCTGCCTGCGCGTCAGCCGTACCTCGGCGTTCTCCTCCGCCGTGCTGTCGGCCGCGACGAGGCTCCGCGGCGCGCGCCGGCGTCCGGCCAGGGGAGGCGGCTCCAGTCCGCGATCGGCGGCGTCCAGGTGCTCCTTGATGACTCGCAGGGGCAGGTAGTGGTCACGCTGGGCCGCCAGGATGAACCGGAGCCGCTCGGCGTCCGCCGGGGCGAACTTCCGGTACCCGGACGGCGTCCGCTCCGGCTCGATCAGCCCCTCCGCCTCCAGAAAGCGGATCTTCGAGACCGTGATGTCCGGGAACTCGGCGGACAGCAGGCCGAGCACCTCGCCGATCGTCATGTACGCACGGGCCGCGGACGGACTCATCTCCACCCCCGCTCCGACGGCGCACGGCCCTGCGCGCCGTCGCCCGGCGTCCGGGCGCCCGCCCGGCGCCCGTCGCTCACGGCGTCCACGGGCGCGCGTGCTCCGCGCGCCCTCCCGGCCTCGACCACTGCGCCTCCGCCTCCGTCACAGCCCTCCCGCCGGCCGGCCATCGCCCCTTCCCTCGGCGGCGAACTGCGGGTTGGTGAGGAACACCAGCCGGAACTTGCCGATCTGGACCTCGTCACCGCCGGACAGACCGGCCTCGTCGATCCGCTCCCGGTTGACGTAGGTACCGTTCAGGCTGCCGACGTCGCGTACGGAGAACTGCGCGCCCCTGCGGTAGAACTCGGCATGGCGGCGGGACACGGTGACATCGTCGAGGAAGATGTCGCTCTCGGGGTGACGGCCCGCCGTGGTCCGGTCGCTGTCGAGCAGGAACCTGCTTCCGGCGTTCGGCCCACGCTTCACCACCAGCAGCGCGGTGTCGGGCGGCAGCGCCTCGACCGCCATCTGGTCCGGAGACAGCTCCTCGCCCGGCTCGACGTCCGGGATCGCGCCGAGCGAGATCGTCGACGTCGAGTCCCCCGGCTCGCCCGGAACCGGCGGCGCCGCGCTACGGGAGAGCGGGGTTCCGCACTGCGAGCAGAAGTTGGCATTCTCCGGATTGGCGTGACCACACTGCGTGCAGTAGACGCTCGGCATTTATCGGCTCGGCCTCCTACCTATGGCCTCGGGTCTGCCTCTGGCACCGTACGGCACGGAGGTCGAGCACTGATGACACCGTCGGCACCGTACCTTCGGTCGGCCTCAGCACACCATCCCCCCTCCAAGCACCGCCGGTCATGGCGCTCTCAGTCCCTCGTCCGCCACGTCGGCGGTTGCCGCAACTTACGCGGCAATGACCGAGGGGTCAACCACGACAAGAGTCCTGTCTTCCCACGCTACATTCGACAGTGATCGTCGGTCCACGCCGCCGCGCTGTGAAGCTCCGGCGCGCGGCCGGCGCGGCCGCCGCCACGGTCTACGGCGACCGTACCGCACGGATCACGATCCGCTGTTCCTGAGTCACGTTCCCCCGCGCGCCGTCATTGCGCAGCGTCTGCAGCACGCCGCCCGGAATGTTCAGCGCCGTCGCGAGTGTGTGCGGATCGCCGATCACGAGGAAGACGTACGGCCGCGACAGGATCTGCCCGTCGGCGACGACACCGCCGGACGCCGCGTCGGCGAAGTAGGTGCTGACTCCGACGCGCACGTCGCCGACCTGGATCACCTCGGCTCCCGCGTCGCGCAGTTCCTCCAGCGCGTCGAGGAGGTCCTCCGCCCGCAGCCGGCCCCGCGGGTCGTCGATCGTCAGCCGGATGCCGGGACCCGCCGCCGGCAACGTCCCGGCGAGCATCCCGTACGTCGCGGCGCGCTTCCGCGCGTCCTCGACCGCGGTCTGGCCCTGCGTGTCGCGTTCGAGGCCGGCCTTGGTGTTCTCCAGGTCGCGGATGTCGCCGCGCAGCCGCTCCGAACGCTGCGACAGGTCGCCCAGGATGCCCACCAGCTCGTCCTGCCGGGCCGTCGCGAACTTCGTGCTCCGGTCGTTGGACCGGACCTCGGCCGTGACGGCGAACCCGAGCACCGCGCACAGCACCCCGATCAGGAGCCGCCCGGCGAGCCGCCGTCCAGTCCCCCGGCGCGCCTCCCCGACGTCGCGCTCCTCCGGCGCGACGTCCTGCCCTTCCGGCTCGCTCATGCCTGGAACAGCTTTCGGCGGATGGCGGCGACGTTGGAGAAGATCCGGATGCCGAGGACGACGACCACGCCCGTGGACAGCTGCGACCCCACGCCGAGCTGGTCGCCGAAGAAGACGATCAGCACGGCGATGATCGTGTTGCTGAGGAACGAGACGACGAACACCTTCTCGTCGAAGACGCCGTCGAGGCGGGCGCGCAGGCCGCCGAACATCGCGTCCAGCGCGGCCACGATCGCGATGGGCAGGTACGGCTGCAGCCACAACGGCACGTCGGGATGGAAGAAGAGGCCGAGGGCGATCCCCGCCACCAGGCCGGCCAGGGCGATCACTTCGACGGCACCTCCCCCGCGTAGCGGAGCGTGGGGGCCGGTGCGGCGGGGAGTCGCACGCTGTCCTCCTGGTGGATGTCGAAGCGGATGCCGAACGCGGTCTTGAGGGTACGGAACGATCGTGCGGCCGGGGAACCGGCGAACGACCCGTTCAGAGCGCCCGGGTCGCCGAGGGCGGTGACGGTGTACGGCCGGGACAGCGGCCGGTAGTCGACGAGGATGGCGTCGCCGGCGAAGCGGATCGCGGTCGTGGCGGCGATCCGCTGCCCGTTCACGGCGACGGCGGTCGCGCCGGCCGCCCAGAGCGCGTTGACGAGCCGTTGCATGTCCTGGTCGGAGACCCGGCCGGCCTGCGGGTCCCCGCGGGTGCGCGAGTCGTCGAGGACGACGGTCAGTCCGGGGCCGTGGACGGGGCCGGCCGCGGCGGCCGCGGCCAGCCCGTCCATCTCCCGGCGCGCGGTCCGGCCGGCGTCGCTGCGGGCCAGGGCGGCCCTGCGAAGTGCGTCGGTCTGGCCGCGAAGCCGGTCGGCCTGCCGCTGCAGCCCGTCGTCCTCCCCGGTCCGCTGTTCGATCTGGCTGAGGAGGGCTCGGCGCTGACGCTGGGCGACCGGCTCGCCGCGGCGTACCTGGACCACGGCGACGGCCCCGAGCAGGCCGATGATGAGGGTGCCGGCGAGCAGCCGCGCCCATCGGCCCGCGCGGCCGCGCCGGTCGCCGCTCGCGGCGCGCCGGGCCGCGGCGGCCTCGTAGCCGGGATCGAGGTCCTTGCCGGCCAGCAGGTCGGCGAGCAGCGACATCGAGGCGTCAGGCCGGTTCCAGCGCGTCCCCCGTTCGGTCATCCGGACATTCTCCCAAGACCGTGGTACCGGCCGGACCCTGGGCATCACGCCTGATCGGTGGCGTTTCACAGCGAACTCTTAGGAAACGTGCACAGCCTTCGCAGAAACGGGCGGTGAACTGGTTCCCATGCGCAGCAGGGCAGGGGGAGCTATGGGGGAACAGGTGGGCGCGGTGCCGCTCATGCGGCTGCCGATCAGCGGTTGGGCGGTGCGGATCGGCCGGGCCGCCGCCGATCGCGTCGCGCTCGAGATGTACGAGGGGCTGCGGCTGGCCGACGTCTGCGTGGCGACCCCGGTCTCACTGTCGGTCCTGCGCGGCGCCTGGCGCAATCCGCGGGGGGCCGCGGGTTGGGCGCTGGCCTGGGGGCAGCTGCCCGCGGGCGTGTCCGTGGTGACCGCGGAGTTCACGGGGTCGGGCCGCACGCCGGTCATCAGCCGCGTGCCCGCGGTCGTCATCGAGCGGGCGTACTGGGTGGCGGAGGTCGCCGGGGACTTCGCGGGGGTCACCGTGCACGCCGGGCCGGCACTGGTGTCCGGCCGGCTCCGCCGCTCCCGCGGCCGCTAGGTGCCGCGCATTCCACGATGACCGTGGGAGTCACTGCCTGACCGAGTTACCGACGTCAGTTTGTTGTGACGTCGTCTGAGAGCTTGCGGCGGGAGCGGGGCGAGCTGTGACCTTCGCTCGATATCTCCCCGGTGTGATGCCGAACTCCCTTTCAAAGGCGTGGGAGAGTGCGTACGGGCTGCTGTAGCCGACTCGGCCGGCGATGGTGGCCAGGGTTTCCGGGGTGTCGCGGAGCAGAGTGGCGGCAAGCATCACGCGCCACCACGTGAGGTAAGCCATCGGAGGGCGGCCGACCAGGGCGGTGAAGCGGCGTGCCAGGGTGGGACGGGAGACGCCCGCCTCCGCGGCCAGGCGGTCGATGGTCCATGGCGCGGCCGGTTTAGAGTGCATCGCCCGCAGGGCGGCGGCCGTCACCGAGTCACCCAGTGCGGTGGGCCAGGCTCCGCTGGTGGCCTCGGTCATCCACGAACGGATCATGTAGACGAGGAGGAGGTCGAGCAGGCTCGGGAGGGCCACGCAGGAGCCGGGCTGCACCTCGTCCAACTCGCCGGTGAGCAGATCGATCGCCGCCCGGAGTTCGAGGTGGCTGCCTACTCGGCTGGGAAGGTGGACGACCTCGGGCAGCTCAGCCATGAGCGGGTGCATGCGGCTGCAGTCGAGCCAGTACTTGCCGCAGAGCAGCTCCGTCCCGTCACGACCAGGCCGGGCTTGCGGCCCTGTCCCCGCCAGCCATTGTTCGAACGGTACCGCCTTCTCCTCCGCGACCGCCGCGTCGATGGGGGAATCGGCGATCACATGGCCTGTGCCATGAGGCAGCAGCACCGCGTCGCCCACGCCGAGCGTCACCAGGGTGCCGCCGTCGGTCAGCAGCCAACTGCTTCCCTTCACGACGACGTAGAAGCCCGCGCCATCGTAAGGGTCCAGCCTCGCGCACCAGCTCCCGCTCGCCCGCACCCGGTGAAACCAGGGGTGCCCGAGGTGGGCGGCAGAGATCGCGTCGCTCACCACATCCATTCGCCCAGGTTATCTCCCGCATCATGCGTGAGACGGATTCGTATCTTTTCGACCTTGTCGCGTATCGAAAGGATCGTTCGGTGTTCTTAGGGTCGAGCGCATGACGAACGAGAACGAGAGTGTGCAGAGCATGGTGCTGGGGGACGTCGAGGTCATCCGGGTCGTGGAATGGCATGAACCGTTCCTGCCCACCTCAGGAATGTTCCCGGCAGTCGCTGCCGATGTATGGCGGGACAACGAGGACTGGCTGGCACCGGACCACTGGGAGCCGGACACCGATCGGGCGGTGCTCGCTCTGCAGACCTGGGTGCTGCGCAGCGGTGGGCGGACCGTCCTGGTCGACACCGGCGCGGGCAACGGGCGCGAGCGACCGGGCATGGGGCCCTTCCACCGGTCCCAGAGTGATCTCCCTGGCCTTCTGGTGAAGGCCGGTGTCCACCCGCAGGATGTGGACGTCGTCGTCAACACCCACCTCCACGTCGATCACGTCGGCTGGAACACCGTCGACACAGACGGGCAGTGGGTACCGACATTCCCCAACGCCCAATACCTCATTCCTGCCGCAGACGACTTCCATTACGGTCCGGACAACGCGTACGGCAACGGCGCGCAGAAGGTCGACCGCCTGATCTACGAAGACAGCATCGCGCCCATCCACGAGGCCGGACAAACCGTGCTGTGGGACGGCCTTCATCGCATCGACGACCACCTCACCCTGGAGTCCGCGCCCGGCCACACCCCCGGCTCGTCCGTGCTGCGACTCGCATCCGGGAACGACCGGGCGGTTTTCGTCGGAGACCTGCTGCACAGCCCGGTGCAGATCCTCCAGCCCTGCTGCAACAGCAACGCCTGCCTGGCCCCGGAACAAGCGGCGGCCAGTCGCCGCCGGATTCTCGGGCGGGCCGCCGATGAACGGGAACTGCTCGTCCCCGCGCACTTCGCTGGTGCGGGCGCGGTGGAGGTCCGACGGGAGGGCGATGGATTCGCCCTCGGCGCATGGGCGACGGCCGACCCGAAGAAGGCAGCGTCATTCTCCGAGTGATCCTTTGGTCCGGCGTTTCGCTCGAGGTGCGGTCGCCGCACCCGGCTGAGCCTGCGGAAATCCACGAGCCGTCCTGCACGGAACCCCTCGACCTCCCAGACTGGAGGCCTTCTTCATGACGCACACGTCGACCGACCAGCCCACGACAAGAGCGAGCGGGGCCCTCGTCCCGGTGCTCGCCTTCACGGGCATCGTGGTCTCGGTGATGCAGACCCTGCTGGTCCCGGTGATCAAAGACCTGCCGCAACTGCTGGGCACCGAACCGAGCAACGCGACTTGGGTCATCACCTCGACCCTGCTCTCCGGCGCCGTCGCCACACCGATCATGGGCCGTCTCGGCGACCTCCACGGCAAGCGCAGCATGCTGATCCTCAGCCTCGCGGTGATGGTCATCGGCGCACTCGTCAGCGCCCTCACCAGCGACCTGCTCACGATGATCGCAGGCCGGGCCCTCCAAGGCTTCGCGATGAGCGCGATACCCCTCGGTCTCGGCCTGATGCGCGACATGCTCCCCCGCGAGAGGCTGGGCTCGGCGATGGCCCTCATGAGCTCCTCCATGGGCGTCGGCGGCAGCGTCGCCCTGCCCGCCGCGGCCCTGGTCGCCCAACACACCGACTGGCACGCCCTCTTCTACGGCGCCGCCGGCCTCGGCATCCTCTGCCTCGCCCTCACCGTCCTCGTCGTCCCCGAATCCCCGACCCGCGCGCAGGGCACCTTCGACGTCCTGGGCGCGATCGGGCTGTCCGCCGGTCTGGTCCTCTTCCTGCTCCCGATCACCAAGGGCAACGACTGGGGCTGGACCTCCGGGGCCACCCTCGGACTGTTCGCCGCGGCGGCGGTCGTACTCGTCCTGTGGGCCGTGATGGAGCTACGTCTCAAGGCGCCGCTGGTGGACCTGCGCACCACGGCCCACCCCGCGGTACTCTGCACCAACCTCGCCTCGATCATGGTGGGCATCTCCTACCTGGCCGCCTCCCTGGTCCTTCCCCAGCTGCTCCAGCTGCCGAAGGCCACCGGCTACGGGCTCGGCCAGTCGATGGTGGTCGCCGGCCTGCTCATGGCACCGCTCGGCCTGACCATGATGCTCACGGCTCCCCTCTACGCCCGGCTGTCCGCGAAGTACAGCCCCAAGGTCACCCTGATCCTCGGCATGATGATCATCGCGATCGGCTACGGGGCCGGCCTCGGCCTGATGAGCGCCCCCTGGCAGAGCCTCGTCATCACGGTGATCCTGGGTCCGGGCATCGGCCTCGCCTACTCCTCGCTCCCCGCCCTGATCATCGGCGCTGTCCGCGCCTCGGAGACGGGCGCGGCCAACGGCCTCAACACCCTGATGCGCTCGATCGGCTCCTCGGCCTCCAGCGCCGTCATCGGCATGGTCATCGCCAACACCGCGAACGACGTGAACGGGGTCGCGGTCCCGACCATGCACGGCTTCCGCGTCTCCTTCCTGGTCGCGGCAGCTTCGATGGCGATCGGCCTGCTCATGGCCTTCCTCCTGCCCCGAGCCCGCGATCCTGGACCTGGCGCTCGCCCTCGCGCCGAAGCAGACGGCGCACCGGCCTCCGGAGTCAGGGCGTACGGCGGGCGGCGAGGTCCTCGACGGCGCGGGCGACCTGCGACGGGGCGGAGATCAGCGTGAGATGCCGCGCCCCCGGGATCAGGGTCGGCTCCGGAGCGCCGATCCGGCGGGCCGTCTGGGCCGCGGAGTCCTTGGCGAACACGTGGTCCTCGGCGCCGTACACCACCGCCTTGGGCACGCCGACCGATCGCAGCCCGGTCAGCCGGCCGGGAGGCAGTCCGGGCACGCCGTACCGCAGCATCCCCCAGATTCCGGACTCCGCGCCGGCCACCTGGAAGGGCCGGCGCCATTCCTCCACTCCGGCCGCGTCCAGGCGGGCGCAGCCCGGGCCGCACTGCGCGGAGTAGATGGTGCGGATGAGCCAGTCGGAGCGAACGCCCAGGCGCAGGAGGGTGGTCCGGTAGGGCGGGATGATCAGATAGCGGGCGGCGGAAGGCGGCCCGGCCCCGGTGCTGAGGGCGTCGCCGTCGAGGAACATCAGGCCGCCGACGCGGTCCGGGGAGCGCAGCGCGGCGTCCGCGACGGTCGCGGCCCCCGAGGAGTGCCCGACCAGCACGGGCCGGCGCAGGCCGAGCGCGTCGATGAAGGCGAGCAGCTGCCGTGTCTGGTGGTCCAGGTCGTACGGCGCGCGCCGCGAGGTGTACCCGGCCCCGTTGAGGTCCAGGGCGTACACCCGGTGGTCGCGGGCGAGGAGCTCGGCGACCGGCTGCCAGGTGTCGGCGGACTCGGCCGCCCCGTGCACGAGGACGACCGGCGAGCCGCCGGTGCCCCACGCGCGGTACCGGGTCAGCAGGTCGCCGGTCCGTACGTAGGTGAGTCCGGCGGGCGGGCGGACCCGGCCGGCGGTGGCCGCGTTGTAGATGAAGGAGAACATCGTCGTGGCGACGGCGAGGGCGAGCACCGCCAGGCCCAGCCGCCGCCCCCAGCGCCGCCACCACGGCCGCCGCGGCCGGCCGGCGGGGACGGGTGCGTCCCCTCCCGGCGGCTCGGGCGGCGCGTCGGCCGGTCCTGGATCTTCGGTGCGCACCCCGGCGGCGGCGTCCCCGGGGGCGGGGTGGTTCGGGGGCGGCCCGTCCGGGGCCGCGCCGTCGTGCCGATCGGTCATGAGGCCTCCTTCGCCGGCCTCATGACCAAGGTGCTGTGCTCGATTGATTCCCTCGCTTCGCTCGGTCATGAACCGGCGGCCTCCACGACGGCGGCCCACGTCTCCAGGAGCGCCTGGGCGGAGTCCCGGTCGGCGCCCTCGGCCCACAGGTGGGTGACCGCCTCGGCCGGGTCGGGCAGGACGAGCACCCAGCTGGCGTCGTCCTCGATGACGCGGACGCCGTCGGTCGTGTCGATCAGGCGGTCGCCCGCGGCCTCGACGACGTGCCGCATGACGCTGCCCTTGGCCGCCCACGGGGTGGGGACCGACCGTTTCAGCAAGTGTGCCTCCGGAATCCGCTGGTCGATCTGGGAGAGCGTCAGGCGGGTGCGTGCGACCAGGCCGAGCAGCCGCAGGAACGCGGCGACCCCGTCCACCGTGGGGCTGAACTCCGGGATCACGAATCCGCCCCGGCCGTCTCCGGCGAAGATGATGTCGTCGGCCGTCGTCGCCTTCGTCAGCACGTCCTGGGAGGTGGAGGTCCACTCGACCTGCACGCCGTGGAAGCGGCAGACCTGCTCGGCCACCCGCGTGGTGGTGACCGGCAGCGCGACCCGGCCGCCGCGCCGCTCCGCGGCCACGAGGTCGAGGACGACGAGCAGTCCGCGGTCGTCGCTGATCAGCTCGCCGTTCTCGTTGACGAGGCTGATGCGCTCGGCGACGGTGTCGAAGCGCACGCCGAACGCCGCCCGCGAGGAGGACACCAGGTCGCTCAGCCGCTGCAGGTCGCGCATGCGCTCGGCCAGCGTCTCGGTCGGCGACACCTCGTCGAGGCGGTTGTTGACGGTGAGGACCTCGACCCCGATGCGGCCGAGCAACTGCGGCAGGACCAGCGATCCGGTGCCGCCGGCGCAGTCGATGACGATCTTCAGCTCGGCCTCGCGGACCCCGCGCAGGTCGATGCGGCGCTCCAGGTCGCGCGCGTAGCTCTCGAAGACCCGGGCGGGGTAGGTCAGCTCGGCGATCTCGCCGGGGAACGCCCGGCGGTACTCCTGCCGGCTGAACACCCGCTCCAGCTTCCGCTGCGCCGCCTGGGAGAGGTCCGCGCCGTTCTCGTCGAGGAAGAGGATGTCGACGCCCTGCGGGTCGCCCGGGGTCGTACGGATGACGATGCCGCCCGAGCAGTCCTCCCGCGCGGTCTCGTACCGCGCGACCGGGATCGGGCAGGCCTCCAGGTCCTGGACGTTGATGGCGCTGGCGGTGAGCGCGCTCTGCACGGCGCGCTTGAGCGTACGGGCCGCCCGGGAGGCGTCGCGGGACGCCGTCACGCCCGCGCCCTTCTTCAGCGTGGTGGCGTACGCGCTGGCCAGCCGCACCGCGAGCTCAGGGGTGATCTCGACGTTGACCAACCCGGACACCCCACGCGGCCCGAAGAGCGTGCGCTGGCCGCGGGACTCCCAGATGACGCTGGTGTTGACGACCGCCCCGGCCTCGATGGTCTTGAACGGGTAGACCTTGACCTCACTGGAGATGTACGCCTCGGCCTCGATCACGCACTCGTCGCCGATGATGGCGCCCTCTTCGACGCGGGCGGCGGACATGATGTCGGTGTTCTTGCCCACGACGCAGCCGCGCAGGTTGGCCAGTGGGCCGACGAAGACGTTGTCGTGGACGATGGCGCGGTGCAGGAACGCGCCCTCCTTGACGACGACGTTGCTGCCGAGCACGGTGAACTCCCGCAGCTCCGCACCGGCCTCGACCTTGGCGTAGTCGCCGATGTAGAGCGGGCCCTTGAGGATCGCCTCGGGGTCGACCTCCGCGCCCTCGCCGACCCAGACGCCCGGGGACATCTCGAAGCCGTCGAGCTCCGCCTGGATCTTGCCGGACAGCATGTCGGCCTGCGCCTTGAGGTAGCTCTCGTGGGTGCCGACGTCCTCCCAGTAGCCCTCGGCGACGTAGCCGTACAGCGGGGCGCCCTCGGCGAGGAGCTTGGGGAAGACGTCACCGGACCAGTCGACGGACTCGCCCGCCGCGACGTGGTCGAGCACCTCCGGTTCCATCACGTAGATGCCGGTGTTGACGGTGTCGGAGAACACCTGGCCCCAGGTGGGCTTCTCCAGGAACCGCTGGATGCGGCCGTCGTCGTCCACGATGATGATGCCGAACTCCAGGGGGTTCGGCACACGTTTGAGGCCGATGGTGACGAGCGCGCCGTTCTCGCGGTGGAAGCGCACCATGTCGGTCAGGTCGATGTCGGTGAGCGCGTCGCCGGAGATGACGAGGAACCGGTCGTCGCGTAGCGCGTCCTGGGCGTTCTTGACGCTGCCCGCGGTGCCGAGGGGCATCTCCTCGGTCGCGTAGCTCAGCGCCATGCCGATCTCTTCGCCGTCGCCGAAGTAGTTGCGGACCAGCGCGGCGAGGAACTGGACGGTCACGACCGTCTCGGTGAACCCGTGCCGTTTCAGCAGACGCAGCACGTGCTCCATGATCGGTTTGTTGACCACCGGCAGGAGCGGCTTCGGCTGGTTGGCGGTCATCGGACGCAGGCGGGTTCCCTCCCCGCCCGCCATCACCACGGCCTTCACTGGAGCCACTCCTTCACGGGTACGCCGATCATGGTAGGGGTTCCGCTCCCTTCAGCTCGCCGGAGCCGCGGTCGGCCAGCACGAGCCGGCGGACCTGGACGGTGTAGAGGACGGCGGCCCACCAGTACAGACCCGTTCCCCAGATCGTGAACGCCCAGCCGACCACCTTCGCGACGGTCGCGTAGGTCCCCGAGTGCGCCCCCAGGAACAGCAACGGGAAGGCATAGAGCAGGCAGAGCGTCGCCGTCTTGCCGACGAAGTGCACCGGGAGGGCGGCGTAGTCGTGCCGCCGCAGGACGGCGAGGGGCAGGGCCATGTACACCTCGCGGCCGACCAGGACGAGCGCCACCCAGAGGGGGACGACGTCCCGGACGACGAGCCCGATGAGCGTCGCGAAGATGTAGAGCCGGTCGGCCGCGGGGTCGAGGAGCGTGCCGAGCTCGCTGGTCTGGTCGAGCATCCGCGCCAGCTTGCCGTCGAGCCAGTCCGACAGTCCCGCGAAGACCAGGATGCCCAGCGCCCACCAGTCCTCCTTGACGAGGACCAGCCACAGAAAGACGGGAACGCCGATCAGACGAGCGAAACTCAATGCGTTAGGCCACGTCCACAGACGGTCGTTCAACGCCCACCTCCCGCTCCCCCACGCTGGTCATGACCTTACCTGTCGGTACCGCCGCGTGCCGTGGCCGGGCCGTGGACGCGGCGCGGAGCCGCCTCCCACGGCCACGCAGGCCGGGCGGGTGATCGGCGGATTCATCCGCGGCCGGGCGCGCCGGGGCCCGCGGACCGGCTCGTCCGGGTCCGGCCATCGGCCCCGTCAGGGCTGGCCCGGAGCCGGGCGGCATGTTATTCCGGCCCGCGCGCGGGCCGGGGGCGGTCAGGCCCGGTCGGCCGGCCCGCCCTCCGGGCACTCCGGGCCGGGCCCGCGATCGCCCGCACCGGCGGGCGCGGGCGGCCGCACCCGTGCGACCTCCACGCAGCAGCCGCTGGGATTGCTGTACCTGCTCTTGCGCCAGTCTCGATCCGACGACGGAACGTCCGGGCCTGTCCGCAGCACTGTGATCCCTTCCACGGCGCCGCCCGCGGATCGTCCTCCGGCGGGCCGTGGATCGGCAGGGTGATCCGCGTCGAGGGGCGCGGCCGGCGCCCGATCATGCGCATCATATCCCGGCATGTGCACAATGCACATGCCCCCGGATCCGCGAGAACGGCGGGCGGCGCGGGCGGCTACTACCAGCGGTGGTGCACCTGCGGGCGGATCCGGCGGTCGTAGAGATCGCGCACGGCGTCGAGTGTCGGCTCCGGCAGCGGCGCCAGGCCGGCCGCGGCGCAGTTGGCGCGGACCTGGTCGGGGTTGCGCGCGCCCGGGATGACCGTGGTGACGCCGGGCTGCTGGATGATCCACCGGAGTGCCGTCTGCGCGGGGGTGGCCCCCGGCGCCGCCAGCGCCGCGAACTCGGCCGCCGCGTCGACTCCGGTGTCGTAGTCCACGCCCGAGAACGTCTCGCCGACGTCGAACGCCTCTCCTCGCCGGTTGAACGTCCGGTGGTCCGCGGGGCCGAACTCCGTGTCGTGGCGGTAGCGGCCCGACAGCAGGCCCGAGGCCAGCGGCACGCGCGCGATGATCCCGACGCCGGCCTCGGCGGCGGCCGGCAGCACCCGCTCCAGGGGCTTCTGCCGGAAGGCGTTCAGGATGATCTGGACGCTGGCCGTGCCCGGCCGGGCGATCGCGGTGAGCGCCTCGTCGCACGTCTCGACGCTGACGCCGTACGCGGCGATCCGTCCCTCGTCGACGAGGGTGTCCAGGGCGTCGAACACCTCGTCGCGGGAGTAGACCGGCGTCGGCGGGCAGTGCAGCTGAACGAGGTCGAGGGTGTCGACCCCGAGGTTGGCGCGCGACCGGTCGGTCCAGGCGCGGAAGTTGTCCAGGGTGTACTCGGCGGGGTCGAGCGGGGCCCGGCGCCCCATCTTGGTCGCGACGAACAGACCGGGGTGATCGCGCAGGAAGCGGCCGATGATCTGCTCGCTCCGCCCGTCGCCGTAGACGTCGGCCGTGTCGAGGAACGTGACCCCGGACTCGACCGCCGCCTCGAGGACGGCGACGGCGTCCTTCTCCTCCACCTGCCCCCAGTCGGCCCCCAGCTGCCAGGTGCCGAGCCCGATGACCGACGCGCGCCGGCCGATCCTGTCGATGAGACGTTCCTCCATGACAGGCCATTATCGGGTCCGCCCCGCCGCGCGCGCGACCGGGCCCGCGAACCGATGGGGCGCTGGACGCCGGTGTCTCATCACCCGCGGCGTCCAGCGCCCTTGTCACCGGCCCCGGATGCGCGAGAGGCCGGGCTGAGGAGAGGCTGGATCTACTGGGGCGGATCGACGTGCCTCTCCATCCACGGTCCCGGGAACGGCGGGCTGGGCGGTGCGATTCATTTGGGAAGATCCACTAAGGATCGGCACACCCGCCTGTCACCGGAACTCTTTCGACGGTAACCCCGCAGGTCAGCGCAGGGGAAGAAGCTCCACCTTCACAGAAAATGACAACGGATGTCCGATTCGGTGACCGAGAGACCGCGTCCGCCGGCGCCGCGGGGCGGTGCCATGGGCCTTCCGTCCGGATCCGCATCACCGGAGAGATGGCGGTGGTCGTGGTGGTACCGGTCGTCACACGCCGCGGCCGATCAGCGAGCCGAGGCAGGGGGCTCGGGGAGTGCGGTCGGGGTGATCCGCCACCCGGCGGGGACGATCTCCCGTGCTGCGGTGATGAAGTCGGCAGCGGCCTGTTCGGCGTCAGGTCCCTCGAAGAAGAAGATGGTGTAGCGGTCGTTGTGCTCGGTGACGGGGGCGGCCTCGTGTGTGCGGGCCAGTGCCGGCAGCACAGTGTCGATCAGGTCGGCCTGCCGGTCGTCATGGGGCCCGCGGTGGTTCACGGTGACGGGGTGGGTGTTGTGGGAGCCCTTGCGGACGTCCATCGAGACGGCGAGGGTCTCCTCTTCCAGGGTGTACTTGGGAGAGCGGAACCGCATGGCATATGGTCCGGGCCGCGGGAGGCCGTGCCGTTCCAACTCGGCGAGGACACGCTCTCGGCACCATGGCGCGGCGCCGATGGAGCCGGCGTCGGGGTCGATGCCGAAGAGGGTCATGACGACCGGGCCCGTGGCGTACGGCTGTTTCCGCATGCCGTACGTCAGGTAGCGTCCTTCTGGCGGATCGCTGCTCTTCAGCACCAGGCGAAGTCGATACGTGATCAACACGGTACGCCCGGTATTCACGTGTTCGGTGTAGATCAGGCCGGCGATGTCGTCCCAGGGAATCCGGCGGCGGCGCCACGGCCGGATGATGGTGACGGCGGTGTCATCGAACCGTACCGCCACCAGCCAGGCCATCTGCACCGCATGAAGCAGGAGCGGGGTACCGAGGAGACACAGGAGCCGCCCGCCCGGGGAATGCAGCAGGCCCGACCCGGCGGCCAGGCCGATCCCGAGGGCAGACCGGCGAGCCATGCCACGGCCAGAGGCAATCCGTGCTCGGGTACCAGCGGATACAGGCGAACGGTCGTCGGTTCCGGCATTGGCCCCACCGCCCCCTCGTTTCAGATCATTTTCGGGCCGTCGATCGGCGGCGGCAAGGCGATCGGCCGCGGCGTCACACGCTCGCGAGCGCGATGGCCGTCCAGTGCTCGAAGCGGGAGTACCCGTCGGCGATGTCCTGGGTCTCCGGAACGGGCATGCTCAGGATCATGTCGGCGGCGTCCAGGAGGTCCCAGTAAGGGTGCCGGCCGTCCGGCCCGGCGATCCGCTGGTAGAAGGCGAGGAACCGCTCGGCGACCTCGAGGCCGTACTCCATGGCCAGGCTGATCCGCATCCGGGCCAGGTCGACGCCGTACGGGCCCCGGCAGCCGGTCGTCCAGTCGACGATCCCGGTCAGCCGGTCCCCGGACCACATGATCTGCCCCGGGTGGAAGTCGCGGTGGATGAACCCGCCGGGCGTCTCCGGGGCGGGGCCGGAGATCACCTCGAACACCCGCTGCCAGAGCTCGGGACTGCCCGACCAGGCGGGCGGGCGGCGCTCCCCGTGGACGGCGGGGTCGTGGTACGGCGCGTAGGCGCGCAGGTCCGCCTCCGGCTGCACCTCGTGGACCCGCGTGAGGGCCTGGGCCATGCCGATCAGGTAGGCGTCCATGTCCCAGGGCCGCACCGCGTGCCGGCCCGGCACCCGCGTCACGAGGAGCGCGGGAACGTCGCAGAGCCGGCCGTACGGGTCGGCGGCGAGCAGGCGCGGCGCCGGCACCTCGGTGTCGTCGAGGAGCTCGAGGACGGCCGCCTCGACGGCCGGGACGTACCAGGGGTCGGTCCGCAGCCGCGCGGTGTCGTGGAACCGGCGCACCACCAGGCGGCGTACGGGGTCGGTGCCGGCGTCGATCGCGTGCAGGGTCGTCGAGCCGGCGCCCATCGAGCGGATCGAGGTGATCCGGCCGCCCACGACGTCACGGACCCACCCCAGGACCGTCTCCGGCGGATGCGGAGATGCCATCTACCGGGTGGAGCCGATCTGAGCCACGGTGACCACCTTAATTCTCCGTCGATTACCCCGGTGTCGCCTGCCCGACACCGTCCGTTCGCCGGGCGCGGCTAGCGTCGCTGCGCCACTTCCGACGACATGAGGCTCAATGGCTAATTCCGATCGCATCTCCGAGGTCTACAAAGGCGAGATCTGGGCCGAAAGCACGCAGCGGGTCGCTCGTGATCGTATCCACTGGCTCGTCGGCCAGGCCACCGGAGAGGTGCTCGACATCGGGTGCTCGCAGGGCATCGCCTCGATCCTGTGCGCGCGGCGCGGGCTCACCGTACTCGGCGTGGACATCCAGGCCGACCGTATCGAGTACGCGAACAAAGAACGCGACGCCGAGCCGGAGGACGTACGCGCCCGCCTGGAGTTCCGGCTGGCGGACGCGAGCGCGCTGGACCTGCCCGACGCCTCGTTCGACACCGTCATCATGGGCGAGATCGTGGAGCACATCCCGGACGCCTCCCCGTTCCTCAAGGAGGCCGCGCGGGTGCTGCGCCCGGACGGGGTGCTGGCCCTGACGACGCCGTTCGGCCTCAGCAAGCACCACGACCACTACGCCACCTTCTACGTGGACTCGCTGGTCCGGTTGCTCGCGCCGTACGTCTCGATCGAGAGCCTCGACATCGTCGACCGGTACCTGCGGGTGCGGGCGCACCCCGGGCCGATGGCCGACCCGGACCGGCTGATCATCGAGTCCCAGCCGCTGATGGAGCGCGCGTTCATCGCGATCCAGGAGGCGATGCAGGACGAGAAGGAGCGGATGCGGCGCTACGACATCGCGATCGCCCGCTACGAGCAGGTCAACGCCCGGATGAAGAACCTCGAGGCGCGCCTGGCCCACCAGTCCTACCGGACCGAGTACGTCACCTGGCAGCTCAAGTCCGCCAAGAACCGCAAGTGGTGGCGGCTGGGCGAGGCGCTGTGGAGCGCCAAGCGGCCCGCCGACGCGCTCAAGCTGCCGAAGAACGTGGCGAGCGCGCTGAAGCCCCCGCCGCGCCTCGCGGAGCCGAAGCCCGACACGACGACCGGCTCGCCGGACCAGACCGGGCACTACTCGGCGATCGCCATCCCAGAGGTCGCCGTCCCGGACGGGCCGGTCGCCCGCGACCTGAAGGTCGCGGTGATCCTCGACGTGTTCTCCGCGACGGCGTTCCGGTACGAGTGGCAGCAGATTCAGTTCGGGCCGGAGGACTGGCGCGAGGTCCTGGAGCGTGAGCGGCCGGAGCTGCTGTTCGTCGAGTCGGCCTGGCACGGCAACGACGGGCGCTGGGCGACGATGATGAGCGCGGCGGGCGCGCCGAAGCAGCCCGTGCGCGACCTCGTCGCCTGGTGCCGGGGCCAGGGCATCCCGACGGTGTTCTGGAACAAGGAGGACCCGCCGAACTTCGACCGGTTCATCGAGACGGCGAAGCTGTTCGACCGGGTCTTCACCGTCGACGCCGACTGCATCCCGCGCTACGTCGAGGCGCTGGGCCACGACCGGGTCGCGCTGCTGCCGTTCGGCGCGCAGCCGCGGATCCACAACCCGGTGGCCGTGCCGGGCGGGCGGAAGTACGAGGTGGCGTTCGCCGGGACGTACCACTCCAAGAAGTACCCCGAGCGCGCGGCGCAGATGGACACGATCCTCGCCCCGGCCCGCGAGTTCGACCTGCACATCTACAGCCGCATCTCCGACGACCCGGACTTCCAGTTCCCGCCGGAGTACGCCGACCACATCGTCGGGTCGCTGCCGTACGAGAAGATGCTCGCCGCGTACAAGGCGTACAAGATCTTCCTCAACGTCAACTCGGTGACGAGGTCGCCGACGATGTGCGCGCGCCGGGTGTTCGAGCTGTCGGCCTGCGGTACGCCGGTCGTCTCCGGCCACTCGCGGGCCCTGGAGGAGGTCTTCGGCGACCTCGTACGGCTCTCGACCACCCCGGAGCAGACCACCGAGGCCCTGGTCGAGCTGATGAAGAGCGCGGACCTGCGGGACCGGATCGGGCACCTGGCCATGCGCGAGGTGTTCGAGAAGCACCTGTACGGGCACCGGGCGGACGCGATCCTGTCGGCGGCGGGCGTGTCCGCGCCCCGGCGGGAGCGCTCGATCTCGGTGATCCTGCCGACCAACCGCCCCGAGCAGATCGACCACGCCATCGAGCAGGTCGCCCGGCAGGTCCACCGGCCGCTGCAGCTCGTCCTGGTCACGCACGGCTTCTCCTCCGACCGGGCCGCCGCCAAGGCGCGGGCCGCCGGGCTGGAGAACGTCGTCGTGCTGTCCGCCGACGCGGGCCTGACGCTCGGCGCGGTGCTGAACCTCGGCATCGACGCGGCCGACGGCGCGTACCTCGCCAAGATGGACGACGACAACCTGTACGGGCCGCACTACCTGAGCGACCTGGCCTACGCCTTCGACTACACGACGGCCGGCCTGGTGGGGAAGGGCGCGCACTACTGCGAGATGCGCACGCACGGGGTGACCCTGCTGCGCTTCCCGCACCTGGAGCACACCGAGGCGGAGCTCATCCAGGGCGGCACGATCCTCGCCGACGGCGACGTCCTGCGGCGGCTGCGGTTCTCCGACCTGCCCCGCGCCGTGGACAGCGACCTGCTGCGCCGGGTCCAGGCGGAGGGCGTCGGGATCCACTCCGCGGACCGCTTCAACTTCGTCTCCGTGCGCGGCGACCGCGAGGCGCACACGTGGAAGGTCAGCGACGAGGAGCTGATGCGGCACGGCCGGGTCGCGTTCCATGGGCCCGCCGAGGAGCACGTCGTCTTCTGATGCTGGACACCGCCTCCGAGCCGGCCGTCGCGGCGGCGGCCCCGCGCCGCCGCGGCGAGCTCCTGCTGCCCGCGATCCTGCTGGCGGCGTACGCCGTGCTGCTGCTCCTCGACCTGTCGGTCCCGCAGCCGGTGGACCACAGCCGGTACATGGACGCCGCCCGGTCCTTCCCGTCCCGGCCGCCGGACCCGATCTTCGAGCACCAGTACCTGCGGATCGGGCTGACCGCGCCGACCGCGCTGGCGATGAAGGTCTTCGGCTACTCCGAGGCGACCTATCACCTGTTCCCGGTCGCGGCGGCGCTGCTGCTGTTCGGGTCGGTGTACGCGATCGGGCGCCTGCTGTTCGGCCGCCTCGTCGGCGCCGTGTCGGCGGCGGTCCTCGGCTGCGTCGGGATCGTCGTCGTCGCCGGCACCGAGCTGCTGCCGGACCTGCCCGCCACCGCCCTGTTCACCGCGGCCGTCGCCCTGGCCGTCGCGCTCCGCCGTGGGCTGCTCCGCCACCGCCGGGTCTGGCTCGTCGTGATCGGCGTGCTGCTCGGGTGGAGCTACCTGGTCCGCGAGTTCATCGTGTTCGTCTGGCCGCTGGTCCCCGTGCTGCTGTGGCGGCGGATCGGCCGGTGGGACGCGCTGTGGGCGTTCGTTCCGGTTGCACTGACCGGCATCGGCGAGACGGCGTTCAACGCGTGGCTGTACGGCGACCCGCTGGCCCGCCTGCACGCCGGGTCGGGCCTGGGCGACCTGCCGTCCCGCCCGGAGGTCGCGAAGACCTTCCACAACCTGCCGTTGTGGGTGTACCTGTGGCGGCTGCCGCAGCAGCTCGCGACGCTCCCCGAGGGTCCGGGCCTGCTGCTCCTCCTCGCCCTGACGCTCGGCGCGGGCGTGGTCTGCTCCGTCGGTCTCGTGCGGGGGTGGCGCGGCGGCCCTCCGGCGGATCCGCCGATACGGCGGGCCGGCGTGTTCGCGCTGTGGATCGTGCTGCTGTGGGTGCCGCTCACGCTGCTCGGCGGCGTCCTGAACCCGGCCCATCCGAAGCTGCGCCTGCAGCTCCTGCGCTACTGGTACCCGGTGTTCCCCGCCTTCGTCCTGGGCGGCGTCGCGGCGCTCTGGCTGCTCGGCCGCGCCGTACGCCCGCGGGCGCGGGCGGCCGCTCCGGCCGTCGTCTGCTGCGTCGCGCTCCTCACGGCGGGACTCGCCGTGTTCGGCCGGCCGGGCGCGCCCGGCTGGGCGGGCTCGCCGCGCGTGTCGTCGGACGCGCTGCCGGAGTTCCGGTCCTGGCTGGCCCGCTCCGGCGCCCGCACGGTCTGGGCGGACGCGAAGCTGTACCGCGTCCTGCCGATCTACTTCGTGACCCGGACCGGCCACCGGGTGTGGCGCGGCCGCCTGCGGCCGTTGACGAACGCGGGACAGCCGGCGGTGGGCGACTTCGTCGTGGCCTACAGCGTCGGCAGCGACGCCTGCCCGCGCTGCGGCGACGCCGCGAAGGCCGCCCTGCCCGGCATCCCCTCGACCTGGCGCCCCGTCCTCACCAGCCACGACCACCTGCTGCACGTCTGGCAAGTCCACTGACGCGCTCAGCGACATGACAGGACGTTGGTTTTAGTAGGGGCGGTGTCGGGTGCTGGCATGTCGACGACCGACGGGGTGACGACGCCCCGCAGGCTCAGTGCCGCAGGTGTTTCGCCTGGAGAGGAAGCGCTGCCCTAGGTCGCCGGACCGGTGCCAGGATGACCGTATGGCGGACATCCTCCAGTTCCAGCTAAATCACATCCCCGCACCGGATCGTGAGCCGGAGCCGTTGTGGCGCGAGGTGCTCGGTCGAACCCTGCGCGCGGCCAGGGAGGAGCAAGGTGGGCGCCTCATCGACATCGCGGAGCGGGCCGGCATCTCGCCCCAGTACCTGTCCGAGATCGAACGCGGTCGCAAGGAGCCGTCGAGCGAGATGATCGCCGCGGTCACCGGTGCACTCGGCATCGACCTGGCCGACCTGCTCACCGACATCGCGGGCGATGTCCGGCGGCACCGCAGCACGAGTCCCACGGTCGGGCGCCGTCCCGCAGGACCCGTGCTCATGGCCGCATGAGACCGTGGTCAGATTCGGTGGTCGATGACCTGGTCCGCTAGCCCGTAGCCGACGGCGCTCGCCGCGTCGAACACGCGGTCCCGGTCGGTATCGTGCCGCAACTGCGCGACATCGTGACCAGTGTGCCTCGAGAGGATCCCCTCCAGCTGCGTGCGCACCCGTATCACCTCGTCCGCCTGGAGAATGAGGTCCGGGATGGCGCCGCGACCCTGCGCTGCGGGCTGATGCAGTACCACCCGGGCGTGGGGCAACACGGAACGGCGTCCAGCCTCGCCGGCAGCCAGCAGCACCGCGCCGGCCGCGACCGCCTGGCCAACGCACGTCGTCGCCACCGGCGCCTTGATGTAGCGCATGGTGTCGTACAGCGCGAGCATCGCCGACGGGTCGCCGCCCTCGGAGTTGATGTACAGGTTGATCTCCCGCTCCGGGTCGTCCGCCTCCAGGTACAGCAACTGGGCGATCAACGCGTTCGCCACGCCGGAGTCGATCGCGGTGCCGAGGTAGACGATCCGCTCCGCCAGCAGGTGCGAGTAGACGTCCATGATCCGCTCGCCCCCCGCGACCCGCGTGATGACGTTGGGGATGGTGTACGTGCTCACGCGCGGACTCCTGTCGCCGAGCCGAGTCCCAGCGTGTGCGGGCGCACGGGCACGACCTGGCTCAGATCGTTGACGATGTGGTCGATGAAGCCGTACTCGCGGGCCTGCTCGGTGGTGAACCAGCGGTCGTGCAGCGAGTCAGCGAAGATCCGGTCGATCGGCTGGCCGGTGTCCTCCGCGATGAGGCCGAGCACCGTGTCCCGGGTGTGCCGCAGGTCGTCGGCCTGTACCTCCACCTCGACGGCCGATCCGCCGATCCCCGCCGAGCCCTGGTGCATCAGGATACGGGCGTGAGGTAGGGCGAAGCGCTTGCCCGGTGTGCCCGCAGACAGCAGGAACTGCCCCGCACTGCACGCCAGTCCCAGCGCGAGGGTGGCCACGTCGCACGGCACGAGCCGCATCACGTCGCGGATGGCCAGCATCGCCGGGACGGAGCCGCCCGGCGAGTGGATCCACAACGCGATGTCCTTCCCGGGATCCTCGCTCGCGAGGGAGAGTAGCTGTGTCGCAAGCACCGTCCCGTTGTCGTCGTCGAGCGCGCCGTCGAGGACCAGTACCCGCTGGCTGAAGAACCGTTCTCGGAGCCGGTGGTCGAACAGCGGCTGCTTCTCATCGTTCGTCATGCCCCGACCATGCCGCCTACGTGGCGCCAGCCGCCGGTTTCGCTGCTGTGAGCAGATCAGCCCTCAGCAGGCCAGGTATTTCGACGGGTGCCTGTCGGTGCTGCTGCAGGCCAGCCGTACCCGGGCCGAACTGGCCAGAGATAGTTCGGGACGCCTGATTGCCACCACGGCAGCCCGTCGAGCCATGCGCGCTCATCGGCACGAGCAAGTGCCTGCTCGGGTTTTGGATCGAGTGCGCGATCGGCGGCATGACAGTGCACGGTGCCACCCCCTTCAACGCGGCGGAATGAGGAACCGCAGGCCGGGCCGCCCTCTCGTGGGCGAGAGGGCTCAGCGGGCGGGAACCGGTTCGGGCGAGGGACGCCACTCCCGCCTGATCAGCCCGTACACCCACGAATCCGACACCTCGCCGTTCACGATGCAGTCCTCCCGCAACGTCCCCTCCCGCAGGAACCCGAGCTTCTCCAGGACGCGAGCGGACGCCGCGTTGCGTGTGTCGGCCTCGGCTTGCACTCGGTTCAGGTCCAGCGTGTCGAATGCCCACCGCAGCAAAGCGCGCGCGGCCTCCGTCGCGTAGCCGCGGCCCCACGCGGCGTCGTGAAGGCAGTAGCCCAGCGCCGCGCTGCGGTGGTCCGGGCTCCACCGGGTCAGGCCGCACCAACCGAGGAACGCCCCGTCGGAGGCACGGTCGATGACCAGTCGCGCCCCGGTGCCCTCGTCCGCCATCTGCCGGCACGCCGCGATGAAGCGCTCGGCGCGCGCACGCTCGCCCCAGGGCGGCACGTCCCAGTAGCGCAGCACGTGGGCGCTGCTGTGCAGGGCGAAGAGGTCGTCCGCGTCCGCGTCGTCGAAGGGACGCAGTCTAAGGCGAGTGGTGCGCAGCGTCGGGGTGGGCAGCGGCATAGGCGTCATGTTCCCTCCGGTGATTGGTGGCCGATCAACCTGACATCCAGGGCCGACCACTCGCAATGGGTTTTCTCGGCGGGCAGGCGGAACGACGTGCTCGCTCATCGGCACGTGATGTCACATCTGCCCGTCTTGGCCGTTGAGCACTACGGATTCGTGTTCACAGATACTTCCGCGCCGTCGTGGAGGCCACGGAGAGGACGCTTCCACGAGCGGATCGGCGGCAGGCGTAGGTCGTCGCCTACAGCATTCGGCAGCGACGCCCCTCCCGCTGCGGCGACGCCGCGAAGGCCGTGCCCGCCCGGAATCCCGTCGACCTGCACCAGGTGCTCACGCGCCACGACCACCTGCCGCACGTCCGCCAGGGCGGCTGAGGCGACCGGTATGGACGTGCGGCCACTCACGTTGCCGGAAGTGGCCGACGGCCGCGGCAGATCATCTCTTCCCCGTAGCCTCGGTCATGGCGGCAGCGGCTCCACCGTCTCGATGGATTCGGGCGCCGAGCCGCGATGAGTTCTCCTCCGCCGCGTGGTCTCCACAGAGGTCCCCTCATCCATCGGCACGAAAGCAGGTAGATCATGGCCAAGATGCTCTATTCGGTCAGCATGTCGCTGGACGGCTTCATCGCCGGCCCGGGCGGTGACATGTCCTGGCTGACGCCGTACATCGGGCCGAACCCGATGGTCGGGGAGTTCATCGCGCGGATCGGCGCCCTCCTCGTCGGGAAACGCACCTTCGGCGGCGACGACCCGCACCGGGGCACGGAGAAGGAGGGCAAGCCGTTCGGCGGCGGCTGGGAGGGCCCGCAGTTCGTGCTCACCCACCACGCCCCGGCCGATCCCGTGCCCGGCGTCACCTTCGTCGACGACCTCCACAAGGGGGTCGCGGCGGCCAAGGAGGCCGCCGGCGACAAGTACGTCAACATCCTCGGCGCCGAGGTCGCCCGGCAGTGTCTCACCGCCGGGCTGGTCGACGAGCTCCTCATCTTCATCGCGCCCGTCCTGCTCGGCGACGGCGTCCGCCTGTTCGACCACGCCGGCGGCCACAAGATCAAGCTCGAACGCCTGCGCCAGAGCGAGGTGCCGCTCGCCACGAACCTATGGTTCCGCGTGGTCCGCTGAGCTCCGCCGCCACGCCGCGCACCGCTGGAGCCCACCACTCCCCCGCGGTCAGCCCCGTCAGCAGGAACCCGTGGACGGTGGCCTCGCCGGGCACCAGCCCGGGATAGGCGCGCCCGGACAGGACCGCCGCACGCCACCCGCGGGCCCCGGCCGACGCTCCGGAACGCGGCCGAGCAGAGCGGCGAGAAGCTCGGGGAACTGAAGGGTCCCGTAGACGAACAGACCGTCCTCACCCACCACCCGGCGGCCGGGCCCGGCCGGTCCAGGAGCCGGCGACCAGGCCGGATCACGCATGCCCCACCTCTCGGACCACCGTAACGGGTCCGGTCGGACTCGTTACCCCGTGGCCGCCGGCCGGCGAGGGCGGACACCGTTTGGCCGGACCGGTGCCGGGATAGGCCACTACAGAGGGTGAGTACGGTCACGGATCGGTACCACCGGTCGAGCACTGATGGAGGAGACGATGGCGAGAGTCGGTCGGTCCCTCGTGACGGCCGCCGTCCTGGGCAGCGGGATCAGCAACGCCCTGGCGGACTTGAACCGCACGCACGTCTTCAATCCGTGCTGGCCGCCGCACGCCCGCTTCCACGCCGCGTCGGCGGTCACGACCAACGTGGGATGGTCGTTCACCTCGCTGTGGCTGCTGTGGCGCCGGGGGACACCGGGTGAGCGGAGGCTCGCGCTGAAGGTCGCCGCCCTGCACCCGATCCTCGCCTACGGGCCCTTCTTCGTCGCGGAGGCGATGCCGGGGTCGGAGGCCGAGGACCGGCCCGGGCAGATACCGCGCGTCGCCGGAGTGCCGGTGAACCTCTTCGTGGCCGGCGTCGCGTCGGGCCTGTCGGCCCTGGGCTACCTCCTGGCCCGTCGCGAGGCCGAGGAGCGGCCCGTCACCCACGCCGCCGACCTCCATGCCGACGCCACGGCCGAACCCGTGGGCAGCGGGCGGATGAGCCGGTGAACGGCTCGCGCTCCACCCTCTGAACCGGACGAGCAGGGACGGCTCGGACGCTGCGGCGACGGGTGTCCGAGACCTCTGTGCGCACGAACCGGCCGGAACCACCGGTGGCGGGGTCTGAGTAGTTCTACTCTGCTCCGCGAGCGGCCGCGCCGGGATGCTGATCACATGATCGACACGAGACTCCCGCCGAACACGACGGCGCGGACGGTCACCGGGGTCCTGCTGGTCCTGCTCACCCTCGGATGGATCGGCGGCACGGTCGCGCTGTTCCTCGCGGCGCTCGATCCGATGATCTGTTTCGAGGGGTGCCAGGTCACCGAGCAGCAGAGCCTGCACTCCGACCATCTCCTGATCGCCTCGGTCGGCTGCGCGCTCGTGCTGCCCATCGCGGCCGTCGTCCTCAGTGTGGCGACCCGGCGGCGGGTCGCGGCCGTCGTCTTCCTCGTCGCCGGGGTGCTGCCGGGGATCGCCTACGGCCTCACGGCCGGCGTGGGCGCCGCGCGCGACATCCACCGGATCCAGCTTCGTCACCCCGCACCCCTGCCGTCGGGCTACTGCCCCTGCTACAGCGGTGGCTCCTGCGACTGCCCGGGCGGCTGAGGCCGCAGATGGGACCCGGGCGGCCCGGCCCCCGCGGCGTGCTGGTTAGGCTGGGAGCCGCAGGGAGACGATCACTCGAGCACGGTGGGGGCGCAGGCAGCGATGGGATATGTCGCCGATCCGGCATTGGTGGAGCGCGCCCGAGCGCTGCTGGCCGAGCACCCGGTGGTGGACGGTCACAACGACCTTCCGTGGGCGCTGCGCGAGCAGGTCGGCTACGACCTGGACCGCCGTGACGTCGCGGTCGACCAGAAGGAGTTCCTGCACACCGACCTGCCGCGGCTGCGCGCCGGCGGCGTGGGCGCGCAGTTCTGGTCCGTGTACGTCCCGTCGAGCCTGGCGGGCGACGCGGCGGTCAGCGCCACGCTGGAGCAGATCGACTGCGTACGGGCGCTGGTCGAGCGGTATCCGGACGATCTGCGGCTCGCCCGTACCGCCGACGAGGTGGAGGCGGCCCGCGCCGACGGGCGCATCGCGTCGCTGCTCGGCGCGGAGGGCGGGCACTCGATCGCGTGCTCGCTGGCGACCCTGCGCGCGCTGTACGAACTCGGCGTCCGCTACATGACCCTCACGCACAACGACAACACGCCGTGGGCCGACTCGGCCACCGACGAGCCCGTCGCGCACGGCCTCACCGCCTTCGGCGAGGAGGTCGTGCGGGAGATGAACCGCCTCGGGATGCTGGTGGACCTGTCCCACGTGGCGGCCGACACGATGCGGGACGCGCTGCGGGTGAGCCGTGCGCCGGTGATCTTCTCGCACTCCTCCTCGCGGGCGGTCTGCGACCATCCGCGCAACATCCCCGACGACGTGCTGGAGCGGTTGCCCGCCAACGGCGGGGTCGCCATGGCCACGTTCGTGCCGAAGTTCGTGCTGCCGGAGGCCATCGCGTGGACGCGGGCGGCCGACGAGCACCTGCGGGCCCAGGGCATCGATCCGCTCGCCACCACGCCGGAGGCCAAGGAGGCGCGGCGGGCGTACGAGGCCGACCACCCCCAGCCGGTCGCGACGGCCGCCACCGTGGCCGACCACCTGGACCACATGCGCGAGGTGGCGGGAATCGACCACCTCGGCCTCGGCGGCGACTATGACGGCTGCCCGTTCCTGCCCGCGGGGCTGGAGGACGTCTCCGGCTACCCGAACCTGATCGCCGAGCTGCTCGGGCGCGGCTGGAGCGAGGCCGACCTCGCCAAGCTGACCTGGCAGAACGCCCTGCGCGTGCTGCGCGACGCCGAGGCGGTGGCCCGTGACCTGCGCGCCACCGAGCGGCCGTCGATCCTGCGGATCGAGGACGCCGCACCGGCCACCGACGCCGCAGGCTGAACCTCCTCGGTTCCTCAGTCGTCGGACGGCGTGATGCCGTCGAGGATCTCGGCGGCGCGGGCGCGGGCCGGCTCGCCGTAGCGGTGGGCCAGGGAGTGGAAGACCTGCTCGGCGCGGACCGCGGGCCAGTCGGCGGGCAGGTGCTCGGCGGGCAGGTGGGGGTCGCGGCGTACGAGGTCGAGCCAGTCGGTGTGCAGCAGCAGCTGCCGGGCGAGGACGTCGGCCTCGGCGGCGGGCTCCGGCCGGTCCCAGCGGGACAGGAACTCCTGGTAGCGGCGGGCGATGCCGGGCACGTCGAAGGCCGCCTCGATCAGCCGGGCGGCGTCGGTGGGCTCCACGGCGACGCCCTGGAACGCCTTGAGGTGTGCGTCGAGGCCGAGCCCGTCGACCAGCGCGGCCACGTCGACCCGGCCGGGCGCCGCCCACATCCCGCTCTGCAGCGGCCCGAACCCGCCCCACAGCAGGCGGGAGCGCAGGTCGTGCCGCTCGCGCCGCCAGGAGTCGGGCAGGGAGAACCCGACGACGGTCCAGGTGCCGTCCCAGCCCCGGTTGACCGCACCGGTCTGCCAGACGCGGCGGTGCCCGTCCCGCAGCACCTCGACGGCGCGGGCCGTGAGGCCGAAGTACATCTTGCGCCCGCGCCGGTGGCGCTCGAGGAGGTCGCGGCGGACCATCCGGGTGAGCGTCGAGCGGACGGCGTCCTCCCCCACCCCGGCGCGGGCGAGCACGTCGATGATGCTGGCGGACGACAGCGCGACCGGGCGGTCCAGGACGTGGATGCCGAAGAAGCTGAGCATCAGCGACTGGGGGCGGGGGGCGCTCTCCGCCGCGTCACCTCCGTCGAGGGCGGCGACCGAGGACGTGTCGGGCTCGACCTGATCGATACGGGTCACCAGGACAGCGTAGGCGCTCGGCACCCGGGCGCGGAGCCGCTCAGGGTAATCATTGGGCAAGTTATTGACGACGGTCGAATATCTGCCTAGTTTGGGCGATGCCAGACACCCTCCCGGCTCCGCTGGAAAGGAAACCCATGGATCTCACCGGCAAGGTCGCCGTCGTCACCGGCGCCGGCCGTGGTCTCGGCCTCGCCTATGCCTCCGCCCTCGCCGCCGCCGGCGCGGCCGTCGTGGTGAACGACGTGGACGGCGAGGCCGCCGAGGCGGCGGTCAAGGGGATCACCGAGGCCGGCGGCCGCGCGGTCGCCGAGGTGCGCCCGGTCGGCACCACGGAGACCGCGGAGGCGCTGGTCGCCCGCGCCGTGGAGGAGTTCGGCCGGCTGGACGCGATGGTCACCAACGCCGGCGTGCTGCGGGACCGGGTGCTGTGGAAGATGTCGGACGAGGACTTCGACACCGTGATCCAGGTGCACCTGCGCGGGACGTTCACCTGCGCCCGCGCGGCGGCGATCCGCATGCGGGAACAGGGCGAGGGCGGCCGCGTCATCGTGGCGGGCTCCCCCGCCGGGCAGCGCGGCAACTTCGGGCAGACCAACTACGCCGCCGCGAAGGCCGGCATCGCCGCGATGGTGCGCACCTGGGCGATGGAGCTGGCCAGGGCCGGGATCACCGTGAACGCGGTCATCCCGAACGCGGCCACCGCGATGACCCGGACGATCCCGGCGTTCGCCCCGTACGTCGAGGCGTACGAGAACGACGGCACCCCCCTGCCGGACGCGCTGCGCAAGGGGTACGCCTTCGGTACGCCCGAGGACTGCGCCGGGCTGGTCGTCTACCTCGCCTCGGACGCGTCCGGCGACGTCACCGGCCAGTGCGTCGGCATCGGCGGCGACAAGCTCTCGCTGTGGTCCCACCCGCAGGAGATCAGCGCCGCGTACGCCGACGGCGGGTGGAGCGGCGACGCCATCGCCGCCGCCTGGCCCGTGTCGGTCGGGCAGCAGCCGGAGACGTACGGCATCCCGGCGCCGAAGCTGTGACCGGGAGGGAGACGACCATGATCGACCTGGACGCCGTCACGGCGATCGACATGCACACCCACGCGGAGGTGTCCGAGCGCGGCGACCGCTCGCTGTCCGCCGACCTGGACGCCGCCGCCGGAGCGTACTTCAAGACCGAGCACCGGCACCCGACACTGACCGAGATCGCCGCGTACTACCGCGAGCGGCGGATGGCCGCCGTGGTGTTCACGGTGGACGCCGAGGCGGCCACCGGCCACCCGCCGGTCCCGAATGAGGAGGTCGCCGAGGCGGCCCGCGCCAATCCGGACGTCATCATCCCCTTCGCCAGCGTCGACCCTGCGCGCGGGAAGGCGGGCGCGCGGCAGGTGCGGCGGCTCGTCGAGGAGTACGGCGTGCGGGGGTTCAAGTTCCACCCCAACGTGCAGGCGTTCCACCCGAACGACCGGCGGGCGTACGTCCTTTACGAGGTGATGGAGGAGCTGGGCGTGCCCGCGGTCTTCCACACCGGGCAGACGGGCATCGGCGCCGGCGCGCCCGGCGGGGGCGGCATCCGGCTGAAGTACTCCAACCCGATGGACGTGGACGACGTCGCCGCCGACTTCCCCGGGCTGACCATCATCCTCGCGCACCCGTCCTTCCCCTGGCAGGACGAGGCGCTGGCGGTCGCCACCCACAAACCGAAGGTGTACATCGACCTGTCCGGCTGGTCGCCGAAGTACTTCCCGCCGCAACTCGTGCAGTACGCCAACTCGTTGCTGAAGGACAAGGTCCTCTTCGGTTCCGACTACCCGATGATCAGCCCGGATCGCTGGCTCGCCGACTTCGCCAAGCTGCCGATCAAGGACGAGGTCCGTCCCAAGATCCTCAAGGAGAACGCCGCCCGGCTGCTCGGCCTCACCCGGGACTGACCGGGCCGGGGCCGCACCTCCCAGATCCACCGCGCACCCGCTGGGCGAGAGGAGCCCTCCAATGCGCAACCAAGGCATCGGCTCATGGACCGCGCGCCGGGCCCGCAAGACCCCGAAGCGCACGGCCCTGGTCTTCGACGACCGCCGTCTGAGCTACGCCGCGCTGCACGACCGCGCGACACGCCTGGCCCACGTCCTGCGCGACCGGGGCGTACGGCACGGGGACCGGGTCGCCTACCTGGGCCCGAACCATCCGGCCTACCTGGAGACGCTGTTCGCCGCGGGCGTCCTCGGCGCGGTGTTCGTGCCGCTGAACAGCCGCCTGGCCGACCCGGAGCTCGTCTACCAGCTCCGCGACTCCGGCAGTTCGGTCCTGGTGCACGCCGGCCGCGGGCCGGAGACGCTCCGGGCCGTCCACGACGGGGCCGCTCCCCGGGCGACCCTCGCGGTCGGCGACCCGGTCCACCCGGCCGACCTGCCCTACGACACGCTGGTCGAGGCGGCGTCCGCCGAGCCGATCGACGAGGAGGTCGGGCTCGGCGACCCCTGCCTGATCATGTACACCTCGGGCACGACCGGCCGGCCGAAGGGCGCCGTGCTCACCCACGGCAACATCACGTGGAACAGCCTGAACGTGCTCGTCGACGTCGACCTGTCCGGCGACGAGGTCATGCTGGTCAGCGCGCCGCTCTTCCACACCGCCGCGCTCAACATGACCTGCCTGCCCACCCTGCTCAAGGGCGGCGCCGTGGTGCTGGAGCGGTCCTTCGACGCGGCGCGGACCCTGGAGCTGATCGCGCGATACCGCGTGACGTGCCTGTTCGGGGTGCCCGCGATGTACGACCGGATCGCCGCCGACCCCGGCTTCGCCGGCGCGGACCTGTCCAGCGTACGGTCGCTGCTGTGCGGCGGCGCGCCGGTGCCGGCCCGCACCATCCGGACCTACCTCGACCGGGGCCTCGCGTTCGTCCAGGGGTACGGGATGACGGAGGCGTCCCCCGGCGTGCTGCTGCTGGACCGGGCCGACTCCCTGGACAAGGCGGGCTCCGCCGGCGTTCCGCACTTCTTCACCGACGTACGGCTCGTGGACCCGCTCGGTGACGACGTTCCGCCCGGCCGGCGCGGCGAGGTGCTGGTCAAGGGCCCGAACGTCACGGCCGGGTACTGGGGCCTGCCCCAGGCCACGGTCGAGTCGATCAGCGATGGGTGGTTCCACACCGGCGACGTCGCGGCGGCCGACGAGGACGGGTACGTCACGATCGTCGACCGGCTCAAGGACGTGATCATCTCGGGCGGGGAGAACATCTATCCCGCCGAGGTCGAGGACGCCCTGCTCGAGCACCCCGCGGTGCGGGACTGCGCGGTCATCGGCGTGCCGGACCCCCGCTGGGGCGAGGTCGGCCGGGCCGTCGTCGTCCCGGAGCCGGGCGCCGCCCCCACCGAGGAGGACCTGCTCGCCCACCTGGAGGGCCGGCTGGCCCGCTACAAGATCCCCAAGTCGGTCGTGTTCGCCGACGGCCTGCCGCGCACGCCCAGCGGCAAGCTGCTCAAGCCCGCCATCCGCTCCGCGCACGGCGGCGAGGAGACGGCCGACCGATGACGCCCCGACCGACAACGAAGGAGACCACGTGAGCATCACCGTCAACGGCCTGGAGGAGATCAAGGCCCAGGCCGGCGCCGATCTGGGACACAGCCGGTGGATGGAGATCACCCAGGACCGGGTGAACACCTTCGCCGACGCGACCGACGACCACCAGTGGATCCACGTCGACGAGGAACGGGCCAAGGACGGCCCGTTCGGCGGGACGATCGCCCACGGCTACCTCACCCTGTCCCTGCTCATCCCCCTGTGGAGCGAGCTGCTCGAGGTCACCGGCGTGCGGATGGCCGTGAACCTCGGGCTCAACCGGGTGCGCTTCCCCTCCCCCGTCCGCGTCGGCTCGAAGATCCGGGCCCATGGCGCGATCGCCTCGGTGACCGAGGTGAAGGGCGACGGCGTCGAGGTGGTCGTGGACCTCACGGTCGAGATCGACGGCGTCGACCGGCCCGCCTGCGTCGCCCAGGCGGTCTACCGCTTCTACGCCTGACCCGGGTCGCGGCGTGGAACCGGACGCCGAGCGAGCCGGCACGTCGGTCGCCGACCGGCTTCTCGGCGTCCTCGGCGCGTTCACGGCCGACCGGCCGGCGCTGTCGCTCAGCGACATCGCCCGCCGGGCCGGCCTGCCGCTGCCCACCGCGCACCGCCTCGTGGCCAGGCTCGTCGCCTGGGGCGCCCTGGAGCGCGGCGCCGACGGCCGCTATCACGTCGGGTTGCGGCTGCTCGAGGTCGCCTCGCTGGCCCCGCGCGGCCTCGCCCTGCGCGAGACCGCCATGCCGTACCTGGAGGACCTGTACGAGGCGACGCACGAGAACGTCCACCTCGCCGTCCGCGACGGTCTGGAGGCGGTGTACGTCGAGCGGATCTCGGCGCGCTCGGCGGTCCGCGTGCTCAGCCGCCTCGGTGCGCGCTGGCCCCTGCACGCCACCGCGGTGGGCCTGGTGCTGCTGGCGTACGGCGGCCGGGAACTGCAGGAGGAGGTGTGCTCCCGGCCGCTGCGGGCCTTCACCCCGTACACCGTCGCCGATCCGGCCGTGCTGCGCCGGATGCTCGCCGAGGTCCGGCGCTGCGGCTGCGCGGTGAGCGACCGGCAGATCACCGATGACGCCATCTCGCTGGCGGCGCCCGTACGCGGAGCGAACGGCGACGTGATCGCCGCCGTGTCCGTCGTCGTCGGCGTGCAGGACGCCCGCGTCCCCGCGCTGACGGCGACCGTCCAGGTGGCGGCGGGCGGGATCTCCCGGGCGCTCGGCTGGCGGCCGGGGCTGTCCAGGCCCGGCCTTTCACCGGGCCGGCCTACACCAGGTGAGGCTTTCCCCGGGTGAGGCTTTCACTGGGTGAAAGGGGCATGGCGGCGACGTCTCCCTGAACGCGAATCTGACGCCACCCGCGCCTACCGAGAGAGGGCCCGATGACGTCTTTCGCGAGGAATCAGTGGTACGTCGCCGCGTACGGCCGGGAGGTCGGCCGCGACCTGCTGGCCAGGACGGTGCTCGGTGAGCCGCTCGTGCTGTACCGCACCGAGGCCGGCGAGGTCGTGGCGCTCGCCGACCGTTGCGTGCACCGGCGGTTCCCGCTGTCGGAGAGCCGGCTGGACGGCGACCGGGTCGTCTGCGGCTACCACGGCTTCACGTACGCCCCGGACGGCGGGTGCGTGTACGTCCCCGGTCAGAAGCGGATCCCGCGCACCGCCCGCGTCGCCTCCTACCCCGTCGCCGAGCAGGACTCGTTCGTGTGGGTCTGGATCGGCGACCGGGCGCTCGCCGACACCGCCGCGATCCCCCGCGCGCCCTGGCTGGCCGATCCGGAGTGGACGACGGTCAGCGGCATGGAGCCGCTGGACGCCCGGTACGGCCTGCTGGTCGACAACCTCCTCGACCTGTCGCACGAGACGTACCTGCACGGCGGCCACATCGGCACGCCCGAGGTGGCCGAGACCCCGATCACCACCGAGGTCGACGAGGAGGCCGGGATCGTCCGGGTCAGCCGGCACATGCACGGCGCCGAGTGCCCGCCGTTCTACTCGAAGTCGACCGGCATCGAGGGGCGGATCGACCGATGGCAGGACATCGAGTACCACGCGCCGTGCCTCTACCTGCTGCACAGCCGGATCGCGCCCGAGGGCGTGGCGCCCGGCCCGGACGGGGACGACGGCGACGCCTTCCACGTCGAGATCGTCTACGCCATCACCCCGTCCACCGAGAACACGACGTACGACTTCTGGGCCGTCGCCCGGGACTTCGCCCGCGACGACGAGAAGGTCAGCGCCTTCCTGCACGATGCCAACCGCGCGGTCATCATGCAGGACGTCGACGCGCTGAACATCCTGGAGAAGGTCATCGCGACCGAGCCCGACGGCTACCAGGAGCTGAGCATCAACATCGACACCGGCGGCCTGGCGGCCCGCCGGATCCTGGCGCGCCTCGCCGCCGGCGAGCAGGCCCCGGCCGGGACCGTCGCACGATGACCGAGCGAAGCGAGGGAATCGAGAGGCACAGCACCCTGGTCATGGGGCCGACGAAGGAGGCCCCATGACCGGGCGGGAGAGGCCGGTCTACCGGGTGCGCTGGCTGCCGGGCACCGACACGCTCCTGGGCACCTGCCACTGCGGCGCCGAGCGGACGGCCGAGGACCCGGTGCCGCTGTGGGAGTGGCTGCTCGCCCACCCCGACGGCCATCGGGCGCCCGGAGACGAGACCGCGCCGCTCGCCGCGGCGACCGTCTGAACGCACGTACGGGGACGTCACCCCCGGGTGGCGTCCCCCTTCACCGAGAGAGGCGACAGCGATCGTGAACGACGAGACCGAAGTCGTCGTCGCCGGACGGGACCGGGCCGCCGACGGCGTGGTCCGCCTGACCCTGCGCCGCCCCGACGGCGGGCCGCTGCCCGCCTGGGCGCCGGGCGCCCACATCGACCTGCTGCTCGACGGCGGCCTGAGCCGGCAGTACTCGCTGTGCGGATCGCCGGAGGACCGGACGGCCTGGCGGATCGCCGTCCTGCGCGAGCCGGACGGCCGGGGAGGGTCGGCGTACGTCCACGACCGGCTCCCCGTCGGCACGCGGCTGCGGGTGCGCGGGCCGCGCGGCAACTTCCCGTTCCGGCCCGCCGAGCGCTACCTGTTCATCGCGGGCGGCATCGGCATCACGCCCCTGCTGCCGATGGTGGCGGCCGCCGAGCGGGCCGGCGCCCGGTGGCGGCTGCTGTACGGCGGCCGCACCCGCGCGTCGATGGCCTTCCTCGACGAGCTCACCGGCTACGGCGACGCGGTGAGCGTACGGCCGCAGGACGAGACGGGACTGCTGGACCTGGACGCGTTCCTGGGCGAGCCCGACGACCGGACCCTCGTCTACTGCTGCGGCCCGGAGCCCCTCCTCGCGGCGGTCGAGGAGCGGTGCCGTTCCGGGTGGCCGCCGGGCGCCCTCCAGGTCGAGCGCTTCCATCCCAGGGAGACCGGCACGACGGACGACGCCGCGTTCGAGGTGGTGCTCGCGCGGTCCGGGCGGACGCTCACCGTGCCGGCCGGCGGCAGCGTCCTGGAGACCGTCCGGTCCGCCGGGGTCGAGGTGCTCTACTCCTGCACGGAGGGCACGTGCGGCACCTGTGAGACCGACGTCCTGGAGGGCGAGCCCGACCACCGCGACTCGGTCCTCACCGAGGAGGAGCGGGCGGGCGGCGAGACGATGATGATCTGCGTGTCCCGGTCGCGCGGCCCGCGCCTGGTCCTCGACCTGTGAGGATCCGCCCGCCGCGCCGGGACCGGCGGCCCGGTCCTCGACTCGTGAGGATCAGCCCGCGCCGCCGCGGCCGGCGGCCCGGCCTTCGACTCGTGAGGATCGGCTTGCGGCGCGCCGCGCCGGGACCGGCGGGTCGGCCTGGCGCCGCGCCGGGTTCCCGCGCTCCCGCCGCGCGCACGCCAGGCGGTCCGCGCCGGCGGACAGGAGGGCGACCGCCCCGACCCCGGCGCACAGCAGGAGCAGCGTACGGCCGCCGAGACCCGCCATGGCGCCGGCCGCGGCGGACCCGACCGAGGACACCGCGACCTTCAGCCCGGCGCTGGTGACGAACACCTGCGCGCGTGCGGCGGCCGGCGCGTACGCCGTGCGGGCGGTCAGCGTCGCGGTGAAGGAGAGCGCGTTGGCGACGCCGATGAGCGCGAAGCCGGCGAGGGCCAGGGTGAATCCGGGCGCCAGCGCGCCCAGGGCGGTCGTCACGGCCAGGATGGCGAACAGCCGGAGCGCGAGCCGTTCGGGCTCTCCGCGCAGCGGGAAGATCGTCACGAGCAGGGAGCCGCCGAGGTTGCCGAGCCCGTACGCGACGGTCAGGGCGGCGCCCGCGCCGGGCCGGCCGGTCAGGTGCGGTCCGAGCACGGCAGCGATGACCGGCAGCGCGCCCAGGCCGAGCGCGCCCAGCAGGGTCAGCGTGGTCACCCGCCGCAGGGGCGCGGACCTGGCCAGCACGCCCATGCCCGCCAGAACGCCCGGCGCGCGGTCCGCGGACGCGTCGGTGGAGCGTTCCAGCGGCAGGGTCGGCGTCAGCGCGGCGGCGAGGGCGGCCGCTCCGCTCAGCCCGAGCATCGCGGTCAGGGGCCCGAACAGCCCCGCGAGTCCGGCGACCGCGGCGGGGCCGGCCGTGCCGCCGATGCCGTACGTCAGGGCGTCCCAGCCCTGGGCGCGGCGCCGGGCCGGACCGTCCGCTCCGGAGGTGCCCGGCAGCCGGCTGCTCAGCCCGCCGGTGAGGAGGGGGCCGCAGCAGCCGGCGACCGCCACCGCCGCGACCGCCGCCCAGACGGGGGCGCGGCCCAGCAGCAGCGATCCGGTCGCCAGCGCCGCCGCGTAGACCAGGAACGCCGTCGCGAGCACCCAGCGGGCGTCGCGGGCGCGGTCCAGGCGGCGGGCCGCCCAGGGCCCGAACAGGTGCGGCGCGCTCAGCGCGCCCGCCAGGAGGCCGCCGGTCGCGGCGGCCCCGGGAATCCGGAGCCCCGGATCCATGGCGAGCAGGACGAGTCCCACCGCCGCTCCGCCGTCCGCGCCCCGCGCGAGGACCGCCGCCGGAACGTACCGGACCAGTCCCCTGGCGATCTGCCCGTCGGCGCGTCCGGCGCTCACGGCCTCATCTCCTCGCGTCACCGCACAATGTGGTGACGCCACGGTGGCACGGGCCCGCGTCACCGGTCAATATGGTGACGTGTTCGCCTTTCTCAGCGGTCGGCCCTGCCTCGACCTCACGACGACGCTCCAGGTCCGCCACCGCACGCCCGTCGAGACCCTGCGGTCCCCGCACGACGCCCGCGACTGGATCGAACAGGCGGGACTGGCCGAGGGGGTCGCCGTCGGCGACGACGGCCTCGTCCGGCTCCGGGAGCTGCGCGAGGTGATCCACCGGCTCGCCCGCGCGGCGCTCGACGCGACCTCCCCCGACCCGGCCGACGTACGGCGGCTCAACGACGCCGCCGCACACCCGCCGACGGTCCCCCGCCTGACCGGCGGCTCCGTACGGCACGGGGGCGACCTCGACCAGGTCCTCTCCACGATCGCCCGGGACGCGATCGACCTGCTGGCCGGACCCTACGCCGGCCGCATCCGCGAGTGCGCGCACGCGGACTGCAGCCGGCTCTTCCTGGACGCCTCCCACGCCGGGCGCCGCCGCTGGTGCGGGATGGCGGCGTGCGGCAACAAGTCCAAGTCGGCCGCCTACCGCCGGCGTACACGCGGCGGCGCGGATCACCAGGCGACGCGGCCGTCGGATGAACATTCGGCACACTCTTGACGACGGAAAAAATACGGCCCTACATTCGAGCCGTTCCCTCATGTGTCGCACGACACATGCCCCCCGAGAACGGAGTGCTTCCGTGCCTCGACGCCTCCTACGCATTCCCGCGGCCCTCGCCGCCGCCGCAGCCCTCGGCGCGACCGCCCTGACCGGGACCGCCTCCGCCGCGGCGGCCCCCGCCCCCTCCCACCTGACCGGCACCCTCGCCGACGGCGCCACCTGGATCGCCGACGTGCCGGCCGGATGGAACGGGACCCTTCTGCTGTTCAGCCACGGTTACGGGCCGACCGTGGCGCAGGACGCCCCGTCCGACGAGGCCCGTACCGCCCTGCTCGGCGAGGGCTACGCGCTCGCCGGCTCCTCGTACGACCCGCACGGCTCCTGGTGGGCGCTCAACAGCGCCGAACGTGACCAGTTCGCCACCCTGGACGCCTTCACCCGCACGGTCGCCCGGCCGTCCCGGACCCTGTCCGTCGGAGAGTCGATGGGCGGGCTCGTCAACGCCCAGATCGCCCGCGACGCGCGGGGCCGCGTTGCCGGCGCCCTCGGGCTCTGCGGGCTGGTGGCCGGCGGAGTCGACCTGGACGACTACCAGCTGGACGCCGAGTACACGATCGCCTCCCTTCTGCTGCCCGGCCAGGACGTGAAGCTCACCGGCTTCGGCAGCGCGGACGAGGCCGCCGCGACGGCGCAGCGGCTGACCGGCGCGGTCACCGCCGCCCAGGCCACCCCGCAGGGGCGGGCCCGGATCGCGCTCGCCGCCGCGTACCTCAACCAGAGCGACTGGGCGCCCGGCCAGAACCCGCCCGCCGCCGGCGACGCCGACGGGCAGGAGGCCCAGCAGTACGCCTGGATGAGCCAGGGGCTGCTCGCGTTCATCGAGAACGGCCGGTGGTCCATCGAGCAGTCGGCCGGCGGCAACACCTCGGGGAACACCGGCGTCGACTACGCGGCGCTGCTGCGCGAGTCCGAGCACGCCCCCGAGGTCCGCGCCCTGTACGGCGAGGCCGGCCTGGACCTGCGCGCCGACCTGAGCACGCTGACCAGAGGGGCGCATCTGACGGCCGACCCGAAGGCGCGCCGCGCGCTGCGGGAGACCTCCACGGCGGGACAGCGCCTGGCAGTGCCGCTGCTCGACCTGCACACCACGTCCGACCAGCTCGTCCCCGTCGAGCAGGAGTCCGCGTTCGCCGCGCGGGTCCGGGCGGCCGGCGACGGCGCGCTGCTCCGGCAGGCGTACGTCGCCCGTCAGGGTCACTGCGCGTTCACCACCGCCGAGATGGTCGCGGGCGTGCACGCGATCGACCACCGCGTCGCGACCGGTCGCTGGGACCGGGTCGCCGAACCCGCCTCCCTGCAGCGGGCCGCGCAGTCCCTCAACCTCGGCGGCGCCGCCTTCGTCACCTACCGCCCCGGCCGGCTCGTCGGCGTCCGCGCCTCCTGACCCGCGCCGTTCCCTCCCCTCCCTCGTCCTCTCATCCGCTCGTCCGCGTGCCTCCGCCCGCGCCCTCCCCCAACCCCTCCGACTTCCGGGAACACCCATGTCGCATCGCGAACCCACGGACCCCGGGCCGGCCAGGCTCCCGCTCGGCACGCTCATCGCCGGCTGCCTCGCCGTCTGCCTCGCCCAGATCGCCCTCGCCATCCCCGCCACCCTGAACGGCCTGTTCCAGGAGGACCTGCACCCGATCGGCTCGCAGCTCACCTGGATCTCCGACGCCTTCCTGCTGCCCGTCACCGTGCTGGAGCTGACCTTCGGCGTTCTCGGCGACCTCTTCGGCCGCAAGCAGTTGCTGGTCGGGGGCTCGCTCCTGATCGTCGTCGGTGAGATCGTCGCCGCCGCGAGCGACGGCGTCCACCTGCTGTGGGCCGGGCAGGCCATCGCCGGGCTCGGCGCGGCCGCGCTCTTCCCGACCTCCCTCGCCATGGTGGCCGCCGG
Organism: Actinoallomurus rhizosphaericola; assembly: GCF_024055675.1. NCBI lineage: Bacteria > Bacillati > Actinomycetota > Actinomycetes > Streptosporangiales > Thermomonosporaceae > Actinoallomurus > Actinoallomurus rhizosphaericola. Next base: position 118,647 of record NZ_JAMXMW010000007.1, read on the forward strand.
GACCCGCACCCACCAGGCGCGGTCCCGCGCCATCGCCATCTGGGCGGCGTCGCTGTCCACCGGCGGTTTCATCGCCCCGGTGCTCGGCGGGATCACCGGCAACTACGGATCCTGGCGGTGGGCCTTCGTCGTCGTGACGCTGATCGCCGCCGTCAGCACCCTGGTCAGCCTGCTGCTGGCCGCGAACTCCAGCGCACCCGAGGGCCGCTCCCTGGACCTGGGCGGCCAGGTCACGATCGGCATCGGCCTGTTCGCGCTGCTGTACGCCGTCATCCAGGGGCCCACCGACGGCTGGGGCTCCGGCCCGGTGGTGACGGCGTTCGTGATCGCCGCGGTCTTCGTGGTGCTGTTCGTCGTCGCCGAGCGCCGGGCCCGCTCCCCCCTGCTGCGGCTCGACCTGTTCAGGAACCGGGCGTTCGCCATCGCGTCGTTCGTGGCCGTGGTCGGCATGTTCAGCTTCCTCGGCACGGCGTACGCGGCGAGCATCCGGCTGGGCCCGATCCAGCACCAGAGCCCGATGCGCTCCTCGGTGGCCTTTCTGCTGCTCAACGGCCTGGCCCTGGTGATGCTCCCCCTCACCTCCCGGCTGCTCGACCGGCTGGCCGGCCGCTGGATCCTCACGATCGGCCTGGCGCTCATGGCGGCCGGCGACTTCACCGCCGCGACCCTGCCCGTCTCCGACCGGGCGCTGACCTCGCTCATCCTGCCGCTGGGCCTGGTGGGCGTCGGCTTCGCGCTGACCGTCTCCTCCATCACCGCGACCGCCGTGAACACGGTGCCGATCCACTACGCCGGCATGGCCAGCGCCGCGACCAGCCTCCTGCGCGACTTCGGGTTCACGCTGGGCCCCGCGGTGATCGGCGCGATCGCGCTCAGCCGGGCCGCGTCGCAGTTCACCGCGGATCTCGCCCATTCGACGCTGAGCCCGGCGGTCAAGGCCGCCGCCGGGCACGTCGCCGCCGAGGGCGGGCCGCTCGCGGTGAACTCCGTTCCGCCCTCCTCCCCGCCCGGCGGCGCGGGGCCCCTCGCGTTCGACGCCCTCGGGCACGGCTACACGATCGGTTTCGTCGTCTGCGGGGCGGCCGCGCTCGTGTCCTGTCTGCTCGCCCTGGTCGCCCTGCGGGGCGGGGTCCGGGAGGAGGTCACCGAGCAGCCGCCGGCCCAGGAGGCCGCCGCCACCGCCTGACCGACGTACGCCCGTCGTCACCTGATCGACGGCTCGTCCGGTGCTGCCGGGCAGCGGAGTCGCCGAGCCGACGGGGCCGTCGCCCACCTGTTCCGGGTGGGCGGCGGCCTCCCGCATGAAGCCGGCCGAAACGCGGAATTCACTCATCGAGTGCCTCGTCGTGACACTTCCGTGAACGGGCGTCGGCGCAGGTGACGAGGTGCAACGCGGCCACCGGATCCCGTTACACCGTGGCACTGTACGACGCGCCGAACGGCTCGTAGCGTCAGCCGACATGAGGGCGGGGAGCCCACTCCCTCCCTGCGCCGCTCACGCTTTCCGATGGGAGAGATCCGATGAGCCCGATCGTGCGCGCGGCCCTGGTCCAGGCGACCTGGACGGGTGACACCGAGACGATGATCGCCAAACACGAGGAGCACGCCCGCGCGGCCGCCGCGCAGGGCGCGAAGATCATCGGCTTCCAGGAGGTCTTCAACGCTCCCTACTTCTGCCAGGTGCAGGATTCCGAGCACTACCGGTGGGCCGAGCCGGTGCCGGACGGCCCGACCGTGCGGCGCATGCGCGAGCTCGCCCGCGAACTCGGCATGGTGATGGTCGTCCCCGTCTACGAGATCGAACAGTCGGGCTTCTACTACAACACCGCCGCCGTCATCGACGCCGACGGCGCCTTCCTCGGCAAGTACCGCAAGCACCACATCCCCCAGGTCAAGGGCTTCTGGGAGAAGTTCTACTTCCGGCCCGGGAACCTCGGCTGGCCGGTCTTCGACACGGCCGCCGGCCGCGTCGGCGTCTACATCTGCTACGACCGGCACTTCCCGGAGGGCTGGCGCGCCCTCGGCCTGGCCGGCGCCCAGCTCGTGTACAACCCGTCGGCCACGCACCGGGGCCTGTCGTCGTACCTGTGGAAGCTGGAGCAGCCCGCCGCGGCGGTCGCCAACGAGTACTTCGTCGCCGCGATCAACCGGGTCGGCGTGGAGGAGTACGGGGACAACGACTTCTACGGCACCAGCTACTTCGTCGACCCGCGCGGGCAGTTCGTCGGCGAGGTCGCCTCGGGCAAGGAGGAGGAGCTCGTCGTCCGCGACCTGGACTTCGGACTGATCGACGAGGTGCGGCAGCAGTGGGCGTTCTACCGGGACCGCCGCCCGGACGCCTACGGCCCGCTGACCGACAGCTGACCCGGAGAGGAGCCGACCGCATGGGGACCACCGTGATCCGCGGCGGACTGGTGATCACCGCCGCCGAGGAGACGAACGCCGACGTCCTCGTCGAGGACGGCCGGGTCACCGCGCTCGCCGCGCACGACAGCGACGTCGCCCGCACGTGGGCGGGGTCCGCCGGCCGCGTCATCGACGCGACCGGCAGGTACGTCATCCCGGGCGGCGTCGACGCGCACACCCACATGGAGATGCCGTTCGGCGGGACGAACGCCGTCGACACGTTCGAGACCGGCACCCGCGCCGCCGCCTGGGGCGGGACCACGACGATCGTGGACTTCGCCGTGCAGACCGTCGGCGAGTCGCTGCGCGCCGGGCTGGACGCCTGGCACGCCAAGGCCGACGGGAACTGCGCCGTCGACTACGCCTTCCACATGATCCTCTCCGACGTCACCGAGGACACGCTGAAGGAGATGGACGCCCTGGTCGACGAGGGCGTCACCAGCTTCAAGCTCTTCATGGCCTACCCCGGCGTCTTCTACAGCGACGACGGCAAGATCTTGCGTGCCATGCAGCGCGCCGCCGGGAACGGCGGCCTGGTCATGATGCACGCCGAGAACGGCATCGCGATCGACGTGCTGGTCGAGCAGGCCCTGGCCGCCGGCCGTACCGACCCGCGCCACCACGGCGAGGTCCGCCACGCGCTGCTGGAGGCCGAGGCCACGCACCGCGCGATCCAGCTGGCGCGCGTCGCCGGGGCGCCGCTGTACGTCGTGCACGTCTCGGCGATGGAGGCGGTCGCCGAGCTCGCCCGGGCCCGTGACCTGGGCCTGCCCGTCTTCGGGGAGACCTGCCCGCAGTACCTCTTCCTGTCCGCCGACAACCTCGCCGAGCCGGACTTCGAGGGCGCCAAGTACGTCTGCTCCACGCCGCTGCGCCCGAAGGAGCACCAGGCGCACCTGTGGCGGGCGCTGCGGACCGACGACCTGCAGGTCGTCTCCACCGACCACTGCCCGTTCTGCTTCAAGGGCCAGAAGGAGATGGGCCTGGGCGACTTCTCCAAGATCCCCAACGGGCTGCCGGGCGTCGAGAACCGCATGGACCTGCTGCACCAGGCGGTGGTCGACGGCCACATCTCGCGGCGCCGCTGGATCGAGATCGCCTGCGCGGCCCCGGCCCGCATGTTCGGCATGTACCCGCGCAAGGGCACCATCGCGCCGGGCGCGGACGCCGACATCGTGATCTACGATCCGGACGCCACCCAGGTCATGTCCGCCGAGACCCACCACATGAACGTCGACTACTCGGCGTACGAGGGGCGGACCGTCACGGGCCGGGTCCAGACGGTCCTGTCCCGCGGCGAGGTCGTCGTCGACGACCGTTCCTACACCGGCCGGGCCGGTCACGGCCGCTTCGTCGCCCGCGAGACCTGCCGGTACCCCGGCTGAAGAAAGGCCGCCTCATGGACTTCGGACTCGTCCTGCAGACCGATCCGCCCGCCTCGGCCGTCATCGAGCTGATGCGCCGCGCCGAGCGATGCGGCTTCACGTACGGCTGGACGTTCGACTCCGCCGTGCTGTGGCAGGAGCCGTTCGTCATTCACAGCCAGATCCTCGCGCGGACCGAGCGCCTGATCGTCGGCCCCATGGTCACCAATCCCGGCACCCGTACCTGGGAGGTCACCGCCTCGACGTTCGCCACGCTGAACTCGATGTTCGGGAACCGGACGATCTGCGGCATCGGCCGGGGCGACTCCGCGATGCGCGTGGCGGGCCGCCGGCCGAACTCCCTTGCCGTGCTCGAGGAGGCGATCCACGTGATCCGGGACCTCGCCGAGGGGCGTACGGCGGAGGTCGACGGCACGCCCATCCGCATCCCCTGGATCGAGGAGGGCGCCCGGCTGCCGGTCTGGACGGCGGCGTACGGGCCCAAGGCCCTCGCCCTCACCGGGGCCAAGGCCGACGGCTTCATCCTGCAGCTCGCCGACGTCTACCTCACCGAGTGGATGGTCAAGGCGGTCCGGGACGCCGCGGCCGCCGCCGGCCGCGACCCCGCCGACGTCACGATCTGCGTCGCCGCCCCGGCGTACGTCACCGGCGACGACTCCCCCGGGGCCCTGGCGCACGCGCGTGACCAGTGCCGGTGGTTCGGCGGCATGGTCGGCAACCACGTCGCCGACCTCGTGAGCAGGTACGGCGAGTCGTCCTCCCTGGTGCCCGCGGAGCTGACCGACTACATCAAGGCCCGCCAAGGCTACGACTACGCCCACCACGGCCGTGCGGGCAACCCGGACGCCGCGTTCGTCCCGGACGAGATCGTCGACCGGTTCTGCCTGGTCGGCCCGGCCGAGGCGCACATCGACCGGCTGCGGAGGCTGCGGGCGCTCGGCGTCGACCAGTTCGCCGTCTACGACATGCACGACGCCAAGGAGAGGACGATCGACGCCTACGGCGAGACCGTCATCCCGGCCCTGACCGGCTGACCCGCGGGCCCGTCCGGCCGGAGGCGTGACGGCGGCCGGACGGCCACGGCCCGTCACGGCAGGGCCCGGTCGACGATGTCGAGGGCGTCCTCCTTGATCCTCGTGGTCGACTCCTTGGACACGAGCGGGAAAGCCTGCCGCAGCTCGCGTCGCCCGGCCACCGCGAGCGCGCCTCCGGCGGAGATCAGGCCGCCGCCCACCGTCAGCGCGGCGGCCCACATCGGCAGCCTCCGGGACAGCGCGGCGACCGAACCGGCCACGACCGCGCCCGTTCCGTAGGCGATCAGAGCACCCCCGCCGCCGAGCAGCACCATCCCGCTCTTGGCCCGCCCCGCGTTCTCGACCATCTCCTTACGGACGACCGCCATCTCGTCGCGGACGAGGTGGACCGTCTGCGCCGTCACGTCCTGCAGGAGCTCGGACATCGATTCGTCGTCGGCCATTGCCGCCTCCTCACGTGTTTTACCCGAGCGCTACCCGGCACCGGTGCGGAGTAACGCGCCCGGCTCGTACGGACGTCGTCCTGCGGGTATGCCCTGACCAGGAACTCCGGAAGGAGGAGTGACATGTCGCTGTTCCTGGCCCTCATCCTCGTCGCGATAGCCCTCGGCATCTCCGGATGGGTGGTGAAGGGCCTCTTCTTCCTGTTGATCATCGGAATCGTGGTGTTCCTGGCCGACATGATCCTCGGCGGAATCCTGCTCGGCCGGCGCCGCGGCCGGCCCCGCGCCGTACGCTGACGCGGGCCGCCCCGGCGGGGCGCGGCCGGGTCAGTCCTTGCCGTGCTTCCTGCGCTTGCCCTTCGCCTTGCCCTTCGGCTCACCGGCCTTGGCCTTCGCCTTGCCGGGAGGGGCCGGCCGGTGGACGACGGTTCGCGTCGGCTCCGCGGATCCGCCGGTACGGGACGCGGCGCGCGTGGTCCGGTGTGGCGCCGAGGGCGTCGTGAGGGTACGGGCCGCGTAGACCGTGACCGTCGTGCCGACGGCCATCTCCCCGGAGGGTGTGAGCCCGACCACCGTGCCGGAGCTCCGTCCCGGAACCACCTGGTGCCGGACGCTGACACGCAGGCCCAGCCGCTGCAGCGCCTTCACGACGGAGTCCAGGCGGTGCCCGTAGTAGTCGGTGGGATCGACGGTGACCGTCCGGCGGGGCCGGGCCGACGGCGCGCCGCCGGTCTGGGCGCGTGCCGACCGCACGGCGGACGGGCTGCGCAACGCCCACCCGCTCGCTCCGGTGAGCGCCGCGGCGGCGACCGCTCCGACGCCGAGGAGGAGGGCCCGCCGGTGCGGCGACGCGGGGACCTCGGCCGTGTCCCCGGCGGGCGACGGCTCCTCCTCGACGGCGAGGACGGGACCGGGCGGCGCGGCGGCCACCGCCGGGTCGTCGCGCAGCCGCCGGGCCCACTCGGCGACGGCGACGGCGTCCGGCCGGGCCGCCGGGTCCTTGGCGGTGAGCGCCTCCACCAGGGCGCGTACGGGCTCGGGGACGCTGTCGGGGAGCAGCGGGACGGGGCGGTCGCGGTGGGCGATGGCGACCGCCAGCACGTCATCGCTTTGGAACGGCGGCCGCCCGGCCAGGCACTCCCAGGCGATCACGCCCAGGCTGTAGAGGTCGCCGGCGGGTGTCACGCCGTACCCGGCCGCCTGCTCGGGCGCCAGGTACAGCGGGGTGCCGATCACCTCGCCGGTGCGGGTCAGCCGGAGCGTCTCGGGCCCGCGCGCGATGCCGAAATCAGTGATCTTCACGCTGCCGTCCGGGCGGATGAGCAGGTTCGCCGGCTTCATGTCGCGATGAACGAGCGCGGCCGCGTGGACGCACGCCAGGCCCTCGGCCGCCTGCGCGACGATCTCGACGACGCGGCGGGGCGGCAGTGTGCGCGCACGGGCGAGCACGGCCGACAGCGGCTCACCGTCGATGAGCTCCATGACGAGGTACGGCCGCTGGTCCTCCCGGCCGTCGCCGTAGTCGTAGACCTCCGCGAGGCGCGGGTGGGACAGGGCCGCCAGGTGCCGTGCCTCCAGCCGGAGCCGTTCGCGGTACTCCTCGCTCTCGGCGTGCTCCGGGCGCAGCATCTTGACGGCCACCGTGCGGTCGAGCGCGGTGTCCTCCGCCCGCCAGACCTCGCCCACACCTCCGGCCGCCAACCGCTCGCACAACCGGTAACGTTCTCCGACCACTCTCGGCACCACGGTAGGCATGGGACTCCGCCTACCCGTCTCTGTCCGGAAAACACCGATAACCTGCGCCACACGCGGTACGCCGGATTTTCGGCGACGTGATCAGCGTCCGAGCAGGCCCGTCAGCGCGTCGAGGACCGTGGGCCAGGCACCGGACAGCGGGTCGATCAGCGCGAGATGGCCGATGCCGGGAAGCTCGATCCGGGCGCAGGGGTCGCCCGCCGCCCGTGCCGCGTCGGCGTACCGGCGCGACTGCCCGACCGGGACGTCCTCGTCCGCCGTCCCGTGCACCAGCACGGACGGGATCGAGGAGGGGAGCAGCGCCAGCGGGTCGGCGAGCGCGGTGCGCTCGGGCAGATCGCCGGCGGGCCCGCCCAGCAGGTCGTCGGCGGCGCCGTCGCTCAGGCCCTGGCGCGAGGCGAGTTCGAGCGCCGCCACCGGCGCCAGCGCGAGCACTCCGCGCAGCGGCGGCGCGGCCGGAAGACGCCAGGGGGCGCACGCGGGAAGGCGCGCCCGTGACGCGGCCCACAGCGCGAGGTGACCGCCCGCCGAGTGGCCCAGCAGCACGACGTCACCGATCCCGCCCGGAACGACTCCGGCCGCGAGCGCGGGAACGGCGTCGACGGCCCGGGCGACGTCGTCGAAGGTGCCCGGCCAGCCGCCGCCCTCCTGCCCCACGCGGCGGTACTCGACCGAGGCGGTGGCGAAGCCGCGGGCCGCGAGGTCGTCGGCCATCGGCCCGGTGTGCGCCCGGTCGTACCGGGCGCGCCAGAACCCGCCGTGCACGATGACGACCAGCGGCGCCGCCGCACCCGCGCCGTTGCGGGGGAACCGCACGTCGGCGACCTGGTCCGGCAGGTCGCCGTACGCCACCGTCGCGTCCGGCGCGGAGGCGCGCCGGGTCAGCACGCCGGACGGCTCCCCGGCAGGCGCACCGGAGGGGACGCCGGAGGACACGGCGGAACCCTCCCCGGCAGGCGCGTCGGAAGGCTCGGCCGGACTCGTGTGCCGGCCGCCTCTGATGTCGTTCACCCCTCACCTCTACCGAGGTCACCGCCGTCGCGGCAAGCGAAAAGATCCGGGCGTACTCGATCCACGACGCCTACGTCTCCGAGCTCGGCCTGGAGGTCGTCGAATCGTGGCTGGAGGTCGAGGCCGAGCGGTCCGGCGCCGACATCCGCGTGCTCAGAACCGGGGAGAGCGTCGAGCTGTGACCAGCGCCCTCCCCGCGCGGGTCCACGGCCGGCGCCGTGCACATCCCGGCCGCCGGCGCGGCACCCCTGCGGGCCGGTGAGGGTGGGCATCCCCCGGGGACCCGGAATAGTCTCTTGCTCATCGCTACCCGGAGGGGTGAAGGAGACAGGCCGGCGGCTTGAGCGAACAGACACCCACACCTGCCGCGCGGGGGCCGCGGTCCACGGCCGCCCGGCTCACGGTCCGCGACGTCCTGAGCCTGGACCTGGTGGCGACCTGGGGGCCGGAGGTCGTGGCCGGCACCGCGCACCTGGACCGCCCGGTGCGCTGGCTGCACGTCGCCGAGGCCACGGACGTCGCCGTGATGCTCGCCGGCGGGGAGATGGTGCTGACCACGGGCCTGCTCCTGGCCGGGAACGACCAGGCCCAGGCGGAGTACATCGAATCAATGCGGCGCGTGGGCGTCGCGGCGGTCGTCCTCGGCCTCGGCCGCGCGTTCCGTACCACGCCCGAACCCATGCGCCGGGCGGCGCAGCGGTGCGGGATGCCGCTGATCGTGCTGCACCGGCCGGCGCCGTTCGTCCGGATGACCGAGGAGGTCCACTCACGGCTCCTCTCCGGCAGGTTCGCCGCTCTCGACCTGTCCGACAACATCCGGTCCTCCCTCACCGCCCTCAACCTGTCCGGGGCCACGCTGCAGCAGTTGCTCGACGAGATCGCGTGCTACAGCGGCTGCCCGGTCGTACTGGTCAACCTGGCCCAGCGGGTTCTCGCCTCGGCCGGTGACCGGGCCCCGCTGAGCGAGCTGCTGCGCGACTGGGACCGCGTCTCCCGGCAGGTCGCCGAGCTCGCGGGAAGCGGGCCGGTGACCGTCGAGCCCGACGGGTGGATCGTCGTGGACCTGGAGGCGCGCGGCCGCCGGTGGGGGCGGCTGGTCCTCTTCGGGTACGCCGGATCGGAGGAGTTCGGGCTGCTGCTCGGGGCCCGGGCGGCCGAGGCGCTGGCGATGCACCGCCTGCTGGGCGACCGGGATCGCGGCTGGGAGGAACAGGCCGCGGAGTCCCTGCTGCTCGACCTGGCCTCCGGAGCCGCCCGGCCCGAGCAGCTCTTCACCCGGGTACGCGCCGCCGGGCTGCCCGTCGACCGGCGGACCTTCGTGCCCTTGGTGGTCCGTGTCCTCGACGACGGCCGTGCCGACGGCGAACGCCGCAACGGCGAACGCGGCGACACGCCGGAGCTCGTCGACCGGGCGGTGGCGGAGACGCCGGAGGTGGCGGGGCTGGTCGCCCGGATCGAGCCGGAGGGCACGGCCGTGCTGCTGAGCATTCCCTACGGGGAGGACGCCGGCGCCGTGCTCCGCCGGGTCGCGGTACGGGTCCGGGAGGCGCTGGCCCTGCGCGGACGGCGGGCCGTGATCGGCGCCGGCTTCGCCTGCTCGGTGCTGGACGAGGTCCGCCGGTCGTTCGTGGAGGCGGTCCACGTCGCGGACGCGGCGGTGGCCGCACCTCCTGACGGACCGGTGGCCCGGCTGGGAGACGTGCGGCTGCGGGGGCTCGTACGGCTCCTGCGGGACGACCCGGAGCTGCAGGCGTTCATCGGACGCGAGCTCGGGCCGCTGCTGGAGAATCCCTCGCTCCTCGGCGTGCTCCGCACGTACATGGAGACGGGCCGCAACAAGTCCCTGGCCGCGCAGGCGCTCCACGTCAGCCGCCCGACCCTGTACCGCCGGCTGCAGCGCATCGAGGCGTTGCTCGGCATCGACCTGGAGGACTGGGAGCGCCTCACCTCCCTGTACGTCGCGCTCCTCGCCCATGAAGGCCAGACGGGCCCCCGGCCCGCCCCACCAGGGTCGGCGCCTGAACGGCCGTAGTTCACCGCGAACCGGCCGGGCGGCCATCCGCCCGACCGTCGTCCTCGCACGTCGGCGCGGTTTAGGTCGCCCGGGAGGGGGCAGCCCCGACGAGGACGGTACGGGCGGCGTGGCGGTTCATGAGGAGTCCGTCATGAGAGCCACGAACACCGACGAGATCAAGGAAGTCCTCTCCGACATGGACTTCCCCGCGAGCAAGGAAGAGATCGTCGACCACGCCCGCGACAAGGCCGCGGGCACCGAGGCGGAGCGGGCTCTGCGGGCGCTTCCCCTCGGCGAGTACGGCTCCGTCGCGGAGGTGCAGCGGTCGGTACCCCTGGAGCCGGATCCGGATCGAACCGCCTCTGAGCGGAACTACCAGCGCCGGCACCACCGGAAGCCGGGTCTGGCGGAGCACGAGCGCGAGGTGGAACGGCCCCCCGTGGAGGATGAACTGCGCTCCGACCCCGGCGAGCGACCTCGCTGACGGCCCGCGCACGAGCGGCGGAGCGGTGCTTCGTCACCTCCGGGGAGGTGCCCGGACAGAACACCTGTGGGCGGGCGGTCACCAGGCCGGCGCCGGAAGCGAGAGCCGCCTGACGGCGACGTCTCCCGCTCCCGGGCCGGATCCGCGCCTGGGGTCAGCCGACCTGGAGGTCGACGCAGGAGTAGAAGGCGTTCGCGGTGTCGGCGATGTTCCAGACCGCCAGCAGCTTCACGCGGCCGGACACGTTGCCGAGATCGACGGTGTGCGACACGGTGCTCGGCGGCTGGGCGTTGTTGCCGCTGACGTCGCCGACGAGCGTGTTGCCGATGTAGTACTGCCAGTCGGTGGTGCGGTGACGGGCGGTGAACACCCAGGTGAAGGTGACCGTGCGCCCGACCTGCGTCGCGCGCCAGCCCTTGCTGTCGTCGTCGAGCTCGGCGAACCGAGCGTTGCCGCCGCTGCAGCTGCGCAGGCCCTTCGGGCCTTCGACGCTCTGCGGCTCGTACTTGATGTCGCCGCACTGGACGATGCCCTGGGCGCACTGCGCCTGCCGGCTCGGCGGGGAGTTGATGTAGCCGTGGGCGCTGGCGGCGCCGGCGAGCGCCACGATGATCGCGGGGGTGAGAGCGACGCCCGCGGCGGCGGTGACAAGCCTTCTGGTCATGTGAGCTCCTCATGGTCGACGGCCACCCGAGCGGCGGCCGTTGCGGGGACGTACCTGGGCTCGAGGTGTGGCCGGGGGCGGGGCACGAGCCGCCATGACGGTCTCCGATGCGCGCCAACTAAAAGGAAACTTTACTGTTTGCCAGAGTTTGACCCTGCCATGACCGGCTGTCAATACCGGGAACGCGAAGGCCGGTCATGCCGGGAGACCACCGCCGCCGTCACCCGGGGGTGTACGGCGAATGTCACCGGCGGATGGATGAATCCCACGCGCCGGCCACGTAGCTTTTAGGTCGTACGACGAACACGAGACGACCACAACGGCCCTCGTCCCCGTTGGATTGGGGGGTTCACCGGGGACACCTCAACAGGGCCGATATCCAGACGCTCGGAGTCACTCCGGGCCGATGATGGTGAACGTCCGCGAGCACGCTCTTTTGGGGGAAGGGGCAGGCTCGCGGACGTTCGCGTCTCCGGCCGGGAGCGGACGGGCGTCAGGACGCCGGCTGGAAACTCGCGGCGAACACGTCGAAGTACCGCCGGCTGCGAGACCACTGGGAGGCCGGAGTCGACCAGTACAGCGCGTACGCCCGATGCCCGTTCACGAGGATGTTGCGGTTCAGCACGTGGGTCTTCTCACCGCCGGAGGTGTGCAGGAACTCCAGGTCGGCGGCCTTCTCGAAGTATCCGTGCACGGATTCCAGCCTGATCCTGGTGTACCCGGCGTCGCTACCGCGCCGGTAGGCGTCCTGCTGCCGCCAGTCCGCCAGCGGATCGCTCTTCGGATGGGTCGTCTGGTCGATGAGGAGGTACCGGGACGAGCCGGGGTCGCGTACGTAGACGTAACCGCCGTCATGGCTGACCTTCCAGCCGCGCGGCACGCCGATGGAGAAGCCGGAGTCGTCCTCGTACCGGCGGAAGTCGGCCGGCAGCGCGGTGCCGCCGGGAGACGGGGAGGCGGCCGTCGTCCCCCGTGACCTCGACGGGCTCGCCGAAGCGCTGGACCGGGCCGACGGCGTCGTGAGCGGCGACGCGCTCCGGCCGGTCCCCTTGCCGCTCGTGCCCGTGAGGCCCGCCGCGTGATGGTGTGACCGGTTCAGGAGAACGGTGAGGGCCCCCGCTGCCCCGAGCAGGAGGACGATCGACACGACGGCGGCGGCTCGTCCCCACCGGTGCGCCGGACGTGCCGGCAGGAGTCCGGTCCCCCGAGGTGGCTCCGTGTCCTCTCGGGGCGGCTCCGCGCCGGGCGTCCCGCCGCGGGGCCGTACGGGTGCGGCGTCACGGGGCCGTTCGTCCTCGGCGGGACGGCCGACCGGCATCTTGTACGGGGCCGGCGGCGGGTCCGCCGCGCGGGCGCGGGTCTCCGGGTCCGCGGCGCCGATCTCCTCCCGCGCCGTGACCTCGGTGAGCGCCCGGGCGAGGGCGACGGCGTCGAGCCGGTCGGCCGGATCCTTGCGGAGCAGTCCCTCGATCACGGGCCACAACGCTCCGGCACGTCGTGGGGGATTCGGTGGATCGGTGAGGATCGCCGTGAGGGTGGCCATCACGTTGTCGCGGTGGAAGGGCGTCTCCCCCTCCACGGCCGTATAGAGCGTGGCGCCGAGCGACCACAGGTCGGAGGCGGGGGTGAGGGGCCTGCCCCGCGCCTGCTCCGGCGACAGGTAGGCGGGAGAGCCGATCAGGACGCCGGACCGGGTCAGCGTCGGCTCCCCCTCCGCGACCGCGATCCCGAAGTCGCCGAGGACCACCCGGCCGTCCGGGGCGATGAGGATGTTGCCGGGCTTGACGTCCCGGTGCAGGACGCCCGCGGCGTGCGCCGCAGACAGCGCCGCCAGCACCTCAAGCCCGATCCGGGCCGCGTCCGCCGGGGCGAAGGGCCCCTCCTCGTCGAGGATCCCGTTCAGCGAGCGGGCGGACGGGATCAGCTCCATGACGATCCAGGGCCGTTCCTCGGCCTCCACGACGTCGAAGATCCGGACGACCCCCGGATGGCTGAGCCGGGCCGCGGTGCGCGCCTCCCGCATCATGCGGCCGCGCATGGTCTCCTTGTCCAGGGCGCTCAGGTTGGGCGGAAACACCAGCTCCTTGACGGCGACGTCCCGTCCGAGCAGTTCGTCGCGGGCCCGCCACACCGCACCCATGCCGCCGCTCCCGAGGGAATCGGCGACCCGATATCTCTCGCCGAGGAGAGTGCCGCTCGCGGAGGACATGACGCCGGAGATACCCGCGCGTTTTTCGAGTAATCCCCTGGCAAAGACGGCGTCGCGGGCGGTACCGCGATCCTCCCGCACACGTCAGTGCTCAGCAGCGGGCTCAGCGAGCGGCGCAGGTGATGCAGGTACGCGCCGCGGGGCGCGCGAGGAGGCGCTCCGGTGCGATCGGGCGACCGCAGTGCTCGCACATCCCGTAGGTGCCCTCATTGAGGCGTTCGACCGCTCGGTCGAGATCGGCGAGATGGCGGCGCGCCTGAGCGAGCAGCGACTCGACCTGGGAGCGCTCGAAGGCGATGGTCGCGCCCTCCGGGTCGTGCTCGTCGTCGACGCCGATCTGGCTGGAGGACTCGACGATGCCCTCCCAGTCGCGGGTCAGCGCCGCGATCTCCTCCAGGACGCTCGCCCGCTCGGCGCGCAGCGCCTGCGCCGGCGAGGACGCGGAGAACGACTCGGTCACCATTCTTACAACCGCACGGCCCCCGCCCGGATTCCCGGCCCCACCGCTTGCTGCAACGACTGCAAGTATTTTGCGTGTTCTGCGCTATTCTTGCGGCATGTCACGACGACTTGCTGATGTGGCCCGGAAGGCCGGGGTGAGCGAGGCCACCGTCAGCCGGGTGCTCAACGGCAAACCCGGTGTCTCGGCCGCCACCCGCGACAACGTGCTGACCGCGCTCGACGTGCTCGGCTACGAGCGGCCGACCCAGTTGCGGGGCGACCGGGCGCGGCTGGTGGGCCTGGTGCTGCCGGAGTTGCAGAACCCGATCTTCCCGGCGCTGGCCGAGGTGGTCAGCGGCGCCCTGGTGCAACTCGGTTTCACGCCGGTCCTGTGCACCCGAACGGCGGGCGGGCTGTCCGAGCCGGAGTACGTCAACCTCCTGCTCGACCAGCAGGCGTCCGGGGTGATCTTCGCGGGCGGGATGTTCGCCGAGGCGGACGCCTCTCATGACCACTACCACCTGCTCCGCAAACGCGGCATGCCCGTCGTTCTCGTCAACGCGGCGGTCGCCGACCTCGGATTCCCCGCGGTGGCGACCGACGACGCCGTCGCGATCGAGCAGGCGTACGGGCACCTGCGTTCGCTCGGTCATGAGCGGATCGGCCTCGTCGTCGGCCCGGCGGACCACATGCCGTCCCGCCGGAAGGTGGCGACCTTCGAGCGGCTCGCCGACGAGGCCGGCCTCCCCTCCGACGGCGAGTTCGTCGAGCGGACACTGTTCTCGCTGGAGGGCGGCCAGGCGGCGACGTCACGGCTGCTGCGCCGGGGGGTCACGGCCGTGATCTGCGGCAGCGACCCGCTGGCGCTCGGCGCGGTCAAGGCGGTCCGCCGGCAGGGCAAGCGCGTGCCCGAGGACGTCTCGGTGGTCGGCTTCGACGACTCGGCGTTCATGAGCTGCGCGGATCCGCCGCTGACCACGGTCCGGCAGCCCATCGACGCGATGGGGCGGGCGGTGGTCACCCTCCTCGGCGCCCAGATCGACGGTTCGCAGGCGGCCGACGACGAGTTGCTGTTCGAGCCGGAACTCGTCGTCCGCGGCTCCACCGGCCCGGTCCGCTGACGGGCACGGCGATCCCCTCCCCTTTTCAGGCGTCCTCCCGCCTTCGCGGGAGGACGCCTGACGCGTTCACCGGAGCACCCTGCCGCTGAGCCGCCTTCACAGGAGGAACGTGCTGTCAACTTTTTTCGATCTTTAGTACGTCTATTGCAGTGCCCTGTTGGTCTCTATATCGTTCTCGCACCGGATCCTGCAGTCCCGGTCCCCGGCCCACGGCCTCGCCCGAGGCCAGTCCAGGAGGGAGTCGACGATGAGACCCCGAAGGCTTGCGATCCTGCTGGCGGCAGGGCTCGCCCTGACCGGTACGGCGTGCGGGGGCGGTGACGACTCCAAGAACGACGCCTCGGGCGGCAAGGTGACCATCACGGTCGGCTGCATGCCCGCGAAGAGCCAGCCGATCCAGCGCCGGGAGTGGACGGAGGACGTCGCCGCGTTCGAGAAGCTGCACCCGGACATCACCGTGGTCGGCAAGGACGCCTTCCCCTGCGCCGACCCGAAGACGTTCACGGCCAAGCTCGCGGGCGGCCAGATGGAGGACGTCTTCTACGCCTACTTCACCGACATCCAGAGCGTCATCACGTCCGGTCAGGCCGCCGACATCAGCAAGTACGTCGGCAGCGTCAAGCAGTTCCCCGACATCCAGCCGTCCGTGAAGAAGGTCTTCACCGGTCCCGACGGCAAGATCTACGGCCTGCCCCGGCAGAACTACTCGATGGGCCTGCTCTACAACCGCAACCTGTTCAAGCAGGCGGGGCTCGACCCCGACAAGCCGCCCGCGACCTGGGCGGAGCTGCGCGCGGACGCGAAGAAGATCGCGGGTCTGGGCAAGGGCATCGTCGGCTACGCCGACTACAGCGCGGGCAACCAGGGCGGCTGGCACTTCACCACCGAGCTGTACGCCCAGGGCGGCGACGTCGTCACGCCCGACGGGAAGAAGGCCGCGTTCAACAGCCCGCAGGGCCGCGCCGTGCTGCAGAACCTGCAGCAGATGCGCTGGACGGACGACAGCATGGGCTCCAAGCAGCTGCTGCAGCTCGCCGACGTGCAGCAGATGATGGCCGCCGGCCGGCTCGGCATGTACCTGTCGGCCCCGGACAACATCACCGCGCTGGTCGACCAGTTCCAGAGCAAGTACAAGGACTACGGCCTGGCGCCGATCCCCGAGGCGAAGGGCACCCTCCTCGGCGGCGACGGCTACCTGTTCAACGTGAAGGACTCCCCCGCCAAGATCAAGGCGGGCCTGCTCTGGCTGGAGTACTACGCCCTCACGCCGGGCCAGGGACAGCTGAACTACCAGCGGGCCGCGAAGTACGGACGCGCCGTCGGGCTCCCGCAGCCGAACTTCTACACCGGCCAGACCGCGGCCACCGACCACTCGCTGCGCACCGCCGCCGCCAACGTCCCGGTCGCCAACTACAAGCCGTACGAAGACGCGGTCGACCGCATCCCCGGCCGGCTCGAGCCGGCGAACGCGCAGCAGATCTACGCCGTCCTCGACTCGGTGATGTCGGGGGTGCTCACGGACCGCACCATCAACATCGACCAGCTCCTCGCGACGGCACAGAAGAAGGTCGACGGCATCCTCGCCCGATCCAACTGAACAGGCCACGGCCGGGTGACGACGTGAGGAGAGACCGGTGACCACGACGATCCTGAGGAAGGCCGCACCGCGGCGTTCGACGTCCCGCCCGGCCGGGCCACGCCGGTCCGTGTCCCGGCACGCCGTCCGGCGCGGCCTGTCCGCGTACGGGTTCCTGTGCGGAGCGCTGATCTGCTTCGCGGTGTTCTCCTGGTACCCGATCGTGCGGGAGGCGCTGCTCGGCTTCCAGAAGACGAACTTCGTCGGACGGTCCGAGTGGGTCGGCCTGGACAACTTCCGCCGGGTGGCCGGCGACCCGGCGTTCGGCAAGGCCTGGCTGAACACCCTGGAGTTCACCGGCCTGGCGCTGCTCTGCGGCTACGTCCTGCCGTTCGTCACGGCGGTCGTGCTGAACGAGCTGCGCCACGCGCGCGCCTACCTCAGGTTCGTCGTGTACCTGCCCGTCATGCTCCCGCCGGCGGTCGCGGTGCTGCTGTTCAAGTGGTTCTACGACCCCGGTCCCGGGCTGTTCAACCAGCTGCTGCACGTGGCCCACCTGCCGGGGCTGAACTGGCTGGACTCCACGAGCACCGCGCTGCTGTCCCTCGTCATCGTCTCCACGTGGATGAACATGGGCAGCGGCACGCTCATCTACCTCGCCGCCCTGCAGAGCGTGCAGAGCGAGCTGTACGAGGCGGCGGAGCTGGACGGTGCGGGGCTGCTGCGGCGGGTCCGGCACGTCACGATCCCGCAGACGCGGCTGATCCTGCTGGTCATGCTCCTGCTCCAGGTGATCGCCACCATGCAGGTCTTCGTCGAGCCGTACCTGCTCACCGGCGGCGGGCCGCAGGACGCCACGGTCAGCGTCGTCTACCTGATGTACCTGTACGCGTTCCGCTTCAACAGCTACGGCGGGGGCAGCGCCCTCGGGCTGATGCTGATGGTCGTCCTGATGGTGTTCTCGGCGGTGTATCTGCGGGTCACCCGGGACGGCGGGCGATGAGACGAGGAGGCCGGAGTTGACCGAGCCCACCAGCGGGGCGGCCACCACGGCCGCCGGGCGGCGCCACCGGCGGGGGCGCGCCGCGCCCGAGCGGCCGCGCCGACGTGGCCGGAGGAGCGCCCCCGGCGACACACCCGCCCCGCGGACCCTGATCTCGGCCCGCGCGCTGAACACCCCGCGCGGCCGGGTGATCTACTGGATCGTTCTCATCGCCGTGATCGTGTTGTTCACCGCCGTCTTCGTCTTCCCGCTGTACTGGATGGTGACCGGCGCGATGAAGTCCTCCGGCGAGCTGGCCCGGACCCCGCCGACGCTGTTTCCGCGGCACCCTCACCCCGGCGTCTACCGCGACGCGTGGCGGCGGCTGTACCTGGGCAGGTTCCTGCTCAACACGCTCGAGTACGCCGTGGGCGCCTGGCTGTTGCAGTTGGCGGTCTGCGTCCCGGCGGCGTACGCCCTGTCCAAGCTGCGGCCCGTTCTCGGCCGAGCGGTCCTCGGCATGATGCTGGCCACCCTGATGATCCCGTCGACCGTCCTGCTGGTCCCGCTGTACCTGACCGTGCGGGACGTGCCGCTCCTGCACGCCAACCTGCTGAACACGCCGTTCGCGATCTGGTTCCCGGCCGCGGCCAACGCGTTCAGCATCTTCCTGCTCAAGCGGTTCTTCGACTCCATCCCCGGGGAGCTGCTGGAGGCCGCGGCCATCGACGGCGCGTCGTCCTGGCGGATCCTCTGGTCCATCGTCCTGCCGATCTCGCGGCCGATCATCGCGGTCGTGTCCATCTTCGCGGTGGTGGGCGTCTGGAAGGACTTCGTGTGGCCACTGCTGGTGCTGCCCGACAGCAACCGGATGACGGTGAGCGTGGCGATCTCCTCCCTGTCGGAGCAGACGCCGCAGAACATCCTCATCGCCGCCCTCGTGATCGCGAGCATCCCGGCCGTGGCGGTCTTCCTGCTGTTCCAGCGCCACATCATGGCCGGCCTGACCGCCGGCGGGCTGAAGGGGTGAGACGCGCGGACCAGGTCCTGCGGCCGGGCCGTCCACCGGACGGCCCGCGGCGCGATCCGTGCCGTTCCGGACCACGCCACCCCGTACCCGCGCCGACCAACGACATCGAGGGAGATTGATGACCGGCATGGCCGAAAACGTTCCTTCCGGCACCACCCCGGACTCCGCCGGGTGGTGGCGGGGAGCCGCGATCTACCAGGTCTACCTGCGCAGTTTCGCGGACGGCAACGGGGACGGCATCGGTGACCTGGCGGGGCTACGAGGGCACCTCGGCCACCTCGCCGACCTGGGCGTCGACGCCCTGTGGCTGAACCCGTGGTATCCCTCGCCGATGGTCGACGGCGGCTACGACGTCGCGGACTACCGGGACATCGACCCGGTCTTCGGCACGCTCGCCGAGGCGGAGAAGCTCATCGAGGAGGCGCACGGGCTCGGGCTCCGGGTCATCATCGACATCGTCCCGAACCACTGCTCCGACCGCCACGCCTGGTTCCAGGAGGCGCTGCGGGCCGAGCCGGGCTCCGCGGCACGGGAGCGGTTCTGGTTCCGGCCGGGACGCGGCGACGCGCCGCCGAACGACTGGGAGTCCATCTTCGGCGGCCCGGCGTGGACCCGGGTGCCGGACGGTGAGTGGTACCTCCACCTGTTCGCCCCGGAACAGCCCGACTTCAACTGGACCAATCCGGAGGTCCGCGAGGAGTTCCTCGACGTCCTGCGGTTCTGGTTCGACCGGGGAGTGGACGGTATCCGCATCGACTCCGCCGCCGTGCTGGTCAAGGACCCGGACGCGGAGCCGGACGGGCGCGACCCGTACACCGACCGGGACGGCGTGCACGACATCTACCGCGCCTGGCGGCGTACCTCCGACGGATACGGCGACCGCGCGCTGATCGGGGAGCTGTGGCTGCCCGACCAGGACCGCTTCGCCGCCTACCTGGCCCCCGACGAGCTGCACACGGCCTTCAACTTCGACTTCCTGGGCTGCCCGTGGGACGCCGCCGCGCTGCGCCGGGTGATCGACACGACCCTGGAGACCCACACGCCGCTCGGCGCGCCGCCGACCTGGGTGCTGTCCAACCACGACGTCACCCGGCCCGTCACGCGGTTCGGCCGGGAGGACACGTCCTTCGACCTGAACGAGCGGCGGCACGGGGCGCCGACGGACCTGCGGCTCGGGCTGCGCCGCTCCCGGGCGGCGGCGCTGCTGGCGATGGCGCTCCCGGGCAGCGTCTACGTCTACCAGGGCGAGGAGCTCGGTCTCTGGGAGGTCGAGGACCTGCCCGAGGAGGTACTGGAGGACCCGATCTGGTTCCGCTCCGGCCGTACCGACCGCGGCCGGGACGGCTGCCGGGTTCCCATCCCCTGGTCCGGTGACGCGCCCGGCCTCGGCTTCGGCGGCGAGCCGTGGCTGCCGCAGCCCGCGGCCTGGCGCGACCTGGCGGTCGAGGCCCAGTCGGGCGACCCGTCCTCGACGCTCGGCCTCTACCGGCGAGGACTGCGGCTGCGGCGGGAGCTGCTCGGCTACGGCGGCATGACCTGGCGTCCGATGGGCGAGAACGTCCTGGCCTTCGACCGGGAGAACGGGATCACCTGCGTCGTCAACCTCGGCGCCGGCCCCGTGCGCCTGCCGGAGGGCCGGGAGCCACTGCTCGCCAGCGACCCCCTCGAACGGGGCGAACTCCCCCCGGACACCGCCGTCTGGCTGCGCTGATCCGGGTGCCCGGGCTCCTCCCCCGCCGACGCCGCTCCGTCTAGGCTGGTAGACGCGCATCGGCGATCCGGGGGAGGAGCCGCTGCCATGGACACGACACGGACCACGTCCGCGAGGCGGGGGCCGACCGGAGCCGACCGCTACCTGCCGATCTCCGATCACGGGCTGATCGGCGATCTGCGAACGGTGGCCCTGGTCGGCACCGACGGCACCATCGACTGGTACTGCTGCCCGCGGTTCGACGCGCCGAGCGTCTTCGCCGCCATCCTCGACGCCGACCGGGGCGGATCGTTCGAGCTGGCCGCGATCGCGCCGGCCAGGACCAAGCAGTTCTACTTTCCCGACACGAACGTGCTGATCACCCGGTTTTTCACCGAGGACGGGCTCGGCGAGGTCCAGGACTTCATGCCGGTCTGCGAGACCGGCGAAGCCGACCGGCACCGGCTGATCCGGCGGGTGATGTGCGTACGCGGATCGCTCCCTTTCCGCGCCCGGATCGCTCCCCGGTTCGGCTACGGCGCCGACCCCCACACCGCGCGGATGCTCGACGACGCGGTGCTCTTCGAGTCCGAGGCGCTCACGCTCGCGCTGACCGCCACAGTGCCGCTCGAGTGCGACGGCGTGGACGTCCACGCGGAGTTCAAGCTCACCGAGGGCCAGGCCGCGGTCTTCGCCCTGGACCACATCGGCGACACGATCGCGCCGCGTGCCTGTCCGTACACCGAGGCGGACCGGGAGTTCACGGCCACGGTCGCCTTCTGGCGGACCTGGCTGTCGTCGTCCCGCTACCGCGGCCGATGGCGGGAGATGGTGCACCGCTCGGCGCTGACCCTCAAGCTGCTGACCTACGCCCCCACCGGCGCGATCGTCGCCGCGCCCACCACGAGCCTGCCGGAGCGCCTCGGAGGCGGACGGAACTGGGACTACCGTTACGTCTGGGTCCGTGACGCGGCGTTCGCCGTGTACGCGCTGCTGCGCCTGGGCTTCACCGGAGAGGCCGAGGCGTTGATGGCCTTCCTGCGGCGGCGGACGAACCTGTGCGGTGACGGGCCGTCCGGGCCCTTGCAGATCATGTACGGCATCGACGGGCGTACCGACCTGCCCGAGCGCGAGCTGCCCCATCTGGAGGGTCATCGCGGTTCGGCGCCGGTCCGGGTCGGCAACGCCGCCGCCGACCAGCTGCAGCTCGACATCTACGGTGCCCTGATCGACTCCGTCTACCTCTACGACAAGTGGGGGCAGCCGATCTCCAGCGACCACTGGGACGGGGTGTGCGCGGTGGTCGACTGGGTCTGCCGCAACTGGGACCAGCCCGATGAGGGCATCTGGGAGGCCCGTTCCGGGCGCAGGAGATTCCTGTACTCGCGGCTGATGTGCTGGGTGGCGATCGAACGGGCCATGCGCACGGCCCGGCGCCGCGGTCTGCCCGGTGAGCTGCCGCAGTGGATGAGGTCCAGGGATGAGATCTACCGGCGGATCATGGGAAGCTGCTGGTGTCCTGCCCGGAAGGCGTTCGTCCAGCATGAGGACGGTGACGCGCTCGACGCGGCCGTGCTGATGATGCCGCTGGCCAAGTTCGTCTCCCCCACCGACCCGAAGTGGCTGTCGACGCTGGACGCGCTCACGGCGGATCTGGTGTCCGACTCGCTGGTCTACCGTTACGACCCGCGGATCAGCCCGGACGGCGTCGGGGGCGAGGAGGGCACCTTCTCCATCTGCTCCTTCTGGTACGTCGAGGCCCTCGCCCGCGCCGGGCGTGTGGAGGAGGCCCGGCTGGCCTTCGAGAAGATGCTCACCTACGCCAACCACGTCGGCCTGTACGCCGAAGAGATCAGCCACACCGGAGAACAGCAGGGCAACTTCCCCCAGGCGTTCACCCACCTGGCGCTGATCAGCGCCGCGTTCAATCTCGACCGCGCGCTCGGCTGAGCCTGCGGCCGCCACCGTCTCACGACCCGGCGGCCGCCGGTCGCCGTTCAGCGCGATCACCCACCCTTGACACGCTTACGTCAGTCCTTAAATCATGCCAAAAAATTAGCCTTCCCCGGAGGTATCGTGCTACGTCCTCAGGAGACGCCCAGCCGCGAACGTGTCGGTCTCAACGGGCTGTGGGCCTTCGCGCTCGACCCCGGCGACCAGGGGCGCGCCGAGCGGTGGTGGTCCGGCCCGCTCCCCGGCGCGTCGGAGATGCCGGTTCCGGCGAGCTTCAACGACGTGCCGGCCACCCGGGACGCCCACGACCACGTCGGCGACGTCTGGTACCAGCGGGAGGTACGGATCCCGGCCGGGTGGGCGGGCCGGCGGGTCGTGCTGCGGTTCGACGCCGCCGCCCATCGCGCCGTTGTCTGGTGGAACGACGCCGAGGTCGGACGGCACGACGGCGGTTACACGCCGTTCGAGTGCGACCTGACCGGGCACGCCCGCCCCGGCGAGACCGGCCGGGTGACCGTGGTGGTCGACAACCGGCTGACCCCCTCCTCGATCCCGCCCGGGATCGTCGACGTCCTGCCGGACGGGCGCCGCCGCCAGCGGTACTTCCACGACTTCTTCAACTACGCCGGGCTGCACCGCGCGGTCTGGCTCTACAGCACGCCCCGCTCGTACGTCCGCGACATCACCGTGACCACGGAGGTGACGGGCGCCGACGCCCGGGTCCACTACCGCGTGGACGTCGTGGACGGGCAGGTCGCCGAGGTCGTGCTGCGCGACGCCGACGGCGCCGAACGGGCGCGGGCAACGACCGCCGCCGGCACGCTCGAGGTACCGGACGCGACGCTGTGGCGGCCCGGCCACGGCCACCTGCACCGCCTCGAGGTCCGTACGGGCGGCGAGGACGCCGACGAGTACGCGCTGCCGGTCGGCATCCGCGAGGTGAGGGTGGACGGCGACCGCTTCCTGATCAACGGCGAGCCGTTCCACTTCCGGGGATTCGGCAAGCACGAGGACAACCCCGTGCGCGGCAAGGGCCACGACGACGTCCACATGGTGCACGACTTCGCGCTGCTCGACTGGATCGGCGCGAACTCCTTCCGCACCTCGCACTACCCGTACGCCGAGGAGGTGCTGGAGTACGCCGACCGGCACGGCATCGTCGTCATCGACGAGACCCCGGCCGTCGGGCTCAACTTCGAGATCGCGCACACGCTCGTCCCCGGCGACCCGCCGCACATCTGGGCGGCGATCGACGACACCACCCGGGCGGCCCACCTGCGCGCCATCCAGGAGCTGATCGCCCGCGACAAGAACCACCCGAGCGTGGTCATGTGGAGCATCGCCAACGAACCGGACTCGGCCCGGCCCGAGGCGCGCACGTACTTCGAGCCGCTCGTCCGGGCCGCGCGCGAGGCCGACCCGAGCCGGCCCGTCTGCTTCGCCCAGGTCCAGCTGCCCCCGGACAGGGACGTCATGAGCGACCTGTTCGACGTCATCTGCCTCAACCGCTACAACGGCTGGTACGTCGACACCGGCGACCTGGTGACGGCGGAGCGCGAGCTGGAGGCGGAGCTGCGCGAATGGGTCCGCCTGCACGGCAAGCCGATCATCGTGACCGAGTACGGCGCGGACGCGATCGCCGGCGTGCGCTCGGTCGCGGCGGGCACCTGGACCGAGGACTACCAGGTCGCGCTGTTGGAGACCTTCCACCGGGTCTTCGACCGTGTCGGCTCCGTCGTGGGCGAGCACGTCTGGAACTTCGCCGACTTCGCGACCGGGTACGGCGTGAACCGCGCCGACGGCAACAAAAAGGGCGTCTTCACGCGGGACCGCCGGCCTAAGGCGGCCGCCTTCGCCCTGCGCCGCCGCTGGCGGACGGAGGCGGATTGACCGTATGCGCATTCGTGACAATCGCGCGATCACCACGCCCTTGACACGCTTATCTCAGATCTTAAATCATGCCTTAAAATTAGCCTCACGGAGGAAGTGGCATTATGAGCGTGCGGGCCCGTACCGCCTTCGGCGCCGTCCTAGGCGCGACCGTCCTCGCCGTGCTCCCCGGCTGCGGGGGCGGGACCTCCACCGCGCCGAACGGTGGCAACAGCCACCCCAAGACGCTCACCTACTGGGCGAGCAACCAGGGCGCCAGCCTGGAGGACGACAAGGCCAAGCTCACCCCCGAGCTGCAGGCGTTCGAGAAGCAGACCGGCATCAAGGTCAAGCTCGAGGTCGTCCCGTGGTCCGACCTGCTCAACCGCATCCTCGCCGCGACCACGTCCGGGCAGGGCCCCGACGTGATGAACATCGGCAACACCTGGTCGGCCTCGCTACAGGCGACCGGCGCCCTCCTCCCCTTCACCGACGCCAACTTCGCCAAGATCGGCGGCAAGGACCGCTTCCAGGCGTCGGCGCTCGGCTCGACGGGCGCGGCCGGCAAGCCGCCGACGGCCGTGCCGCTCTACTCCCTGTCGTACGCGCTGTACTACAACAAGAAGCTCTTCGGCCAGGCCGGGATCAGCAAGCCGCCGGCCACCTGGAACGAGCTCGTCCAGGACGGCAAGAAGCTGACCACCGGCGGCCACACCGGCCTGGCCATCGAGGGCGCCAGCATCCCGGAGAACACCCACCACGCCTTCGTCTTCGCCAAGCAGCACGGCGGTGACTTCTTCGACGCGCAGGGCAACCCGACGTTCACCGCGCCGGGCGTCGCCGAGGGCGTCAAGCAGTACGTCGACTTCGTGGCAAGCGACAAGATCGCCTCGCCGAGCGACGCGGAGTACGCCCAGAACGAGTCCGTCCGCGACTTCGCCTCCGGCAAGGCCGCGATGATCCTCTGGCAGGCCGGCGGCAAGAACTTCCAGAGCCACGGGATGAAGCCCGACGACTACGGCGTCGCCCCGGTCCCCGTACAGTCCGGCGCGCCCGGACAGGGGCAGAACGTGAACTCCATGGTCGCCGGGATCAACATGGCCGTCTTCAAGAACACCGGCAACCTCGACGGCGCCCTGAAGTTCGTGCAGTTCATGACCAGCGACGCCGAGCAGAAGAAGCTCAACTCCGAGTACGGCTCGATCCCGGCGGTCAAGACCGCCGCGCAGGACCCGGCGTTCGCCACCCCGGAGCAGAACATCCTGCGCACGACCATCGCCACCAGCGCGACGCCGATGCCGCAGGTGCCCAAGGAGTCGCAGTTCGAGCAGGTCATCGGCAGTGCGCTGAAGGACCTGCTGGCCGACGCGGCGGCCGGGCGGCCGGTGACGCTGGAGTCGGTGCGCAGCCGGCTCGCCAAGGCCCAGCAGCAGATGTAGCGCGGGTCCACCACTGATGACGACGACCGCGCATCGCGAGGCGCCCCCCGGGGCCCGGGAGACCGGCCCGGGGGCGCCGCGCCGGCGCCCGTTCCGCATCCCCGACCGGGTGCGGCGCGGGGGCCTGCCGTATCTCCTCCTGCTGCCCGCGATCCTCCTCGAGCTCATCGTCCACGTCATCCCGATGGTCCTGGGCGTGGCGATGAGCTTCAAGGAGCTCACCCAGTTCTTCATCCGCGAATGGTGGAAGGCCCCCTGGACCGGGTGGGACAACTACCGCGTCGTGGTGAAGGTGAACGGGCCGATCGGGCACGCCCTGCTGAACTCCTTCCTCGTCACCTGCGCCTTCACCGTGCTGGCGGTCGGCCTGTCCTGGCTGCTCGGCACGGCCGCGGCCGTCCTCATGCAGGACGATTTTCGCGGCCGGGGGGTGCTGCGGGCGCTGTTCCTCACCCCGTACGCCCTGCCGCTGTACGCCTCGGTGATCGTCTGGGCGTTCATGTTCCAGCACGACAACGGCATCGTGAACCACGTCCTGCACGACCAGCTGCACCTCACCGGCAGGCCGACCTTCTGGCTGCTCGGCGACAACAGCTTCTACTCCCTCGTCATCGTCTCGGTCTGGCGCAACTGGCCGTTCGCCTTCCTCGTCGTCGTCGCCGGCCTGCAGAACATCCCGCGCGAGCTGTACGAGGCATCGGCGATCGACGGCGCCGGGATCTGGCAGCAGATCCACCGGATCACGCTGCCGTCCCTGCGCCCGGTGAACCAGGTCCTCGTGCTCGTCCTGTTCCTGTGGACGTTCAACGACTTCTCCACGCCGTACGTGCTGTTCGGCCAGGCGCCACCGGCCGGCGGGGACCTGGTCTCCCTGCACATCTACCAGTCCTCGTTCATCACCTGGAACTTCGGCGAGGGATCGGCGATGTCGGTGCTGATGCTGCTGTTCCTCGGCCTGGTCACGGCCGTCTACCTGCTGGTCACGTCACGAAGGAGGGGCGCACGTGCCTGACCGCTCACCGATGGCGCCGCCGCGCTCGTTCGTGTGGACCCGGCGCGTCGTCCTGACCCTGCTCACGGTGTTCTCGGCGCTGCCCGTGTACGTCATGCTGAGCAGCTCGCTCAAGCCGCTGCAGGACGTCGCGGGGACGTTCCACTGGTTCCCCGAACGGCTCACCCTCCGCCCGTACATCGACATGTGGCGGACCGTTCCGCTCGCCCACTACTTCGCCAACTCGATCATCGTCTCCGTCGGCGCGACGGTCTGCTCGGTCGTCGTGGCGATCTTCGCGGCCTACGCCGTCAGCCGCTACCGGTTCAAGGGCCGCCGGGTGTTCACCGTCACGGTGCTGTCCACCCAGATGTTCCCCGGCATCCTGTTCCTCCTGCCGCTGTTCCTCATCTACGTCGGCGTCGGCAACGCCACCGGCCTCGCGCTGAGCGGCTCGCGCGGCGGCCTGATCCTCACCTTCCTCACCTTCTCGCTGCCCTTCTCGATCTGGATGCTGGTCGGCTACTTCGACTCCATCCCCGAAGGGCTCGACGAGGCGGCGATGGTGGACGGCTGCGGGCCGCTCGGCGCGCTGTTCCGCGTCGTCATCCCCGCCTCGCTGCCGGGCATCGTCGCGGTGGCGATCTACGCCTTCATGACCGCCTGGAGCGAAGTCCTGTTCGCCTCCGTGATGACCAACGACGCGACCCGCACGCTGGCCGTGGGGCTGCGCGCGTACGCGACCGAGACCGACGTGTACTGGAACCAGGTGATGGCCGCCTCGCTGTTCGTCAGCGTCCCCGTGGTCGCCGGGTTCCTCCTCCTGCAGCGTTACCTGGTCGCCGGGCTCACCGCCGGGGCCGTCAAGTGAACGCCGCCACCACCACAGAAAGGCACTCCGTGGATCACCTCAGCCTGCTCCCCGTGGACTTCGCATGGGGCGTGGCGACCTCCTCTTACCAGATCGAGGGCGCGGTCGACGAGGACGGCCGGTCCCCGTCGATCTGGGACACCTTCAGCCACACCCCGGGGAAGGTGGACGGCGGCGACCACGGCGATGTGGCGTGCGACCACTACCACCGCTGGCCCGAGGACATCGAGATCATGAAGCGGCTCGGCGTGACCGCCTACCGGTTCTCGATCGCCTGGCCCCGCGTCTTCCCCGGCGGGACCGGCCCGGTGAACGCTCCGGGCCTGGCCTTCTACGACCGTCTCGTGGACGCCCTGCTCGACGCGGGCATCACGCC
The DNA here is from genome assembly GCF_024055675.1 of Actinoallomurus rhizosphaericola. Classification (NCBI taxonomy): domain Bacteria; kingdom Bacillati; phylum Actinomycetota; class Actinomycetes; order Streptosporangiales; family Thermomonosporaceae; genus Actinoallomurus; species Actinoallomurus rhizosphaericola. Next base: position 146,391 of record NZ_JAMXMW010000007.1, read on the forward strand.
GTTCCCCACGCTCTACCACTGGGACCTGCCCCAGGTGCTGCAGGACGCCGGCGGCTGGACCAACCGCGACACCGCCCGGCACTTCGCCGACTACGCCGCCTGCGTCGCCGGGGCACTCGGCGACCGCGTCAAGGGCTGGGCCACGCTGAACGAGCCGATGTGCGCCGCCTGGATCGGCCACCTCGAAGGCCGGCACGCGCCGGGCCTCACCGACGTCAAGGCGGCGGTGCCCGCGTCGTACCACATGCTGCTCGGCCACGGGTTGGCGTCGCAGGCCCTGCGGGCCACCGTGCCCGGCGTCGAGGTCGGCGTCGTCCACCTGCTCAACCCGGTGGAGCCCGCGAGCGACTCGGCCGCCGACGCCTCGGCGGCGAAGCGCTTCGACGGCCACACGAACCGCTGGTGGCTCGACCCGGTGTTCGGGCGGGGCTTCCCCGCGGACATGCTCGAGGTGTACGGCGTCGACCTGCCCGAACAGCCCGGCGACCTGGAGACCATCGGCGCGCCGCTGGACTGGCTGGGCGTCAACTACTACCGGCCGGCCGTCGTCGCGGACGACCCCGACGGCACCCCGCCGTACGTCCGGGAGACCACGCCGGCCGGCCGCCCGCTCACCGGGCTGGACTGGGTCATCGAGCCCGACGGCCTGGCGGACATCCTGGCCCGGGTCGCCGAGGAGTACCGGCCGCCGCGGATGTACGTCACCGAGAACGGCTCGGCGTTCGCGGACACCGTCGAGGGCGGGCGGGTGCACGACCCGGACCGGGCCGCCTACCTGGAGGGGCACCTCGCGGCGTGCGCGTCGGCGGTCCGGCGCGGCGCCCCGCTGGCCGGGTACTTCGCCTGGTCGCTGATGGACAACTTCGAATGGGCGGCCGGCTACGCCCCGCGCTTCGGCCTGGTCCACGTCGACTTCGACACGCAGCGGCGGACCGTGAAGGACAGCGGCCTCCGCTACGCCGAACTCATCCGCACCCACCGGGAGCGCACCGGCACCTGACGTCGCCTCCGCCGGGCCCTCACGGCCCGCGCCCAGACCGCGGCCCTCGCCGGTGTCCGTCTCCCGGCGAGGGCCGCGCCGTCGCGAGCCGGGGACGGACCCGGCATCGCGAGCCGGGTAGGAAGGCGGGATCGCGAGCCGGGTACGGACGCGGGACGGCGCCGGAATTCGCGCCACGAGGCGCCCGGTCCGGGTTACGTTCGGGACGTGGCGTGGGGAACCAGGATCGCAACGTTGGCGGCGTTGGCCGCGGGACCCGTACTGATCGCCGTGGGCGTGGCGCTGGGCGCCGGGCCCTTCGCCGACTTCGAGGCGTACGAGCGGGCACCGCTGTGCGGATCGCCGCCGCCGGCCGACACGGGTCACTGCGTCACGCGGCTGCCGATGACCGTCATCAAGAAGTCCACGTACACGACCGAGGACCCGGACCCGCCGGACCCGCCCCAGTTCCCGCAGCCGCCCCCACCGCCTCCGCCTCCGATGGGGCCGTTCCGGGTGGTCCTCCCGACCGTGGTGAGGCAGCGGGTCGTCGCCGCCTCGCGGACCACCCACTACAAGGTCACCGTGCGCACCGCGGACGGGCGGTACCACGACTTCGAGGTGGAGCACGACTTCTACAAGGTGGCCGAGGCGGGCACCACCGGCACCGCCGACATCTGGCACGGCCGCGTGGTACGGCTGCAGATCGGCACGCACGTCGACGACGAGTGGCCGGACTGGAAGCTGGGCATCCCGGTCTGCATCGTTCTGGCGGGGACGATCGTGTTCGTCGTCGTGGTGATCCGCCTCATCAGGCGCCGCGTCCGTGAGCGGAGGCGCAGACGGCGCGGCTCCGGCTTTCAGGGCTCCCCGTGGGGGGCTTGGTGACGCCGGGTGTCCCGGCGCGAGGCGTCGGCGTCCGGCACGTCGGACGGGCGGGTGGTGATGCGGGCGGCGTCGGCGTAGCGCTCGGCGAGGCGCGCGAACGCGGTGGCCAGCTCCGGCGGGCCGATGACCTCGATGTCGGCGTCGAAGCGGCCGATCGCGGCGGCCAGACCGGTCCATGACCAGGAGCCGAGGGTGAGCCGGCAGCGGCCGGCGCCGAGTTCTTCGACGATCCCGTCCCGGGCGAAGGGTGCCACGGCGGTGGCGGGGAGGTCGAGGACGACCTCCCCGTGGCAGGGCCAGTCGGTGGTGGTGCCGTCGGTGCCACGGAACCGGCCGGTGATGAAGGCGGACACGCCGCCGGGGAGCTCCCGCGGGCTGAAGCGCGGGCCGGTGGGCGTGCGCAGGCGCATGCGGTCGACGCGGAAGGTGCGCCAGTCGTCGCGGTCGGGGTCCCAGGCGAGGAGGTACCAGCGGCCTTGCCAGGTGACCAGATGGTGGGGCTGTGCTCTGCGAGGTCGCTCATCGGGATCGGGGCGGTCTCGGCCGTAGTCGAAGCGAAGCTCCGCATGGGCGTGGATCGCGTTGCTCAACTCCGCCAGGAGTCGCGGGTCGCCGGGTCGGGCGTCGCCGTTCTCGCGGGGGTGGACGGCGGTGATCCGGAGCATGTCGACGCGGTGGCGCAGACGGGGCGGCAGGACCTGACGAATGGTGGCCAGTGCCCGTACGGCGTCTTCGCCGATCGTGGTGTCGGTGGCCGCGATCTGGAGTGCGACGGCCAGGGCGACGGCTTGGTCGTCGTCGAACAGCAGGGGCGGCAGCTGCGAGCCGGCCTCCAGGCGATAACCGCCGGAGGGCCCCTTGTAAGCCGTGATCGGATACCCGAGCTCCCGTAGGCGATCCACGTCACGGCGCACCGTGCGCGGGGTGACGTCGAGCCGCTCGGCGAGGTCGTCGCCGGACCAGTCACGGTGCATCTGAAGCAGGGAGAGCAGCGCGAGCAATCGCGACGAGGTCTTCTGCATGGTCCCATTCTGCGCGGAGTACAGGACACAACCTGTCCGCTACCCCTGGAATGGTGGACACCAGAGCCGCCGGGGGGCATCGCCCCTGGTGGTCATGGGTCGCCGCGCCCGTGGGCTCTGTCGGGCCGGTGGCGCACCTCCGTGGAACCGAAGGCAAGGAGCAAGGACATGTCCGTCACCACCACCACTCACCTGAACTTCCGGGGCACCGCGCGTGAGGCGCTCGACTTCTACCAGTCCGTGTTCGGCGGGCGCACCGTCGCCGTCACGTACAAGGACGCCGGCGCCGTGCAGAACGAGAACGAGGCGGACTGGGTGATGTGGGGCGAGGTCGTCGGCGACAACGGCTTCCACGTGATGGCCTACGACGCGCCCTCCCAGCTGCCCTGGAGCCAGGGTGACAACCCGTTCTTCGTGTCCGTACGCGGCGATGACGCCGACGAGATCAGCGCCTTGTGGCGGAAGCTGGCGGAGGGCTCGACGGTGGTGCGCCCCCTGGAGGCGGCGCAGTGGGCGCCGCTGTACGGCATGCTCACCGACCGCTTCGGCGTGACCTGGGTCCTCGACGTCGCCGCTCCGTACAACGGCTGAGCCGACCGGCCAGACGCAGAAGAACTCCCCCGGGCCGCCGCGTCCCCGCGGCGGCCCGGGCATGACGAACCGGAAGGGAACGGGTCACCGTGCGAATGCGACAGCTGGGACGTACCGGCATCGAGGTCAGCGCCTACTGCCTGGGCACCATGATGTTCGGGACGGGCAATCCCGACCACGACGACTGCGTGCGCATGATCCACCGGGCGCTCGACGCGGGCATCAACTTCCTCGACACCGCCGACGTGTACGGCTACAGCGCGACCGAGGAGATCGTCGGCAAGGCCCTGAAGGGGCGCCGCGACGAGGTGGTGCTGGCCACCAAGTTCAACGGCCCGATGGGCGAGGGCCCCAACCGCGGGGGCAGCTCACGCCGCTGGATCATGACCGCGGTCGAGGACTCACTGCGACGGTTGCGGACCGACCACATCGACCTCTACCAGATCCACCACCCGGACCCGCACACGGACATCGAGGAGACCCTCTCCGCGCTCTCCGACCTGGTGCGCGCCGGAAAGGTCCGCGCGATCGGCTCCTCCAACCTGCCGGCCTCGCAGATCGTCGAGGCCCAGTGGGTGTCCGAGCGGCGCGGACTGCACCGGCTGCGCACCGAGCAGCCCACCTACTCCATCCTCAACCGCGGCATCGAGCGGGAGGTCCTGCCGGCCTGCCGCCGCTACGGCATGGGCGTCCTCGTGTGGAGCCCGCTGGCCATGGGCCTGCTGACCGGCCGCTACCGCAAGGGCACCGCGCCGAACGACGCCCGCATGCGGTGGGTCCCCCGGCACCTCACCGACGAGAACAAGCTCGACGCCGTCGAACGACTCCTGCCCATCGCCGACGAGGCCGGTGTCTCCCTCACCCACCTGGCCATGGCCTTCGCCGTCGGCCACCCGGACGTCACGTCCGCGATCATCGGCCCGCGCACCATGGAGCACCTGGACGACCTGATCGCGGGTGCGACCGTCACCCTCGGCGACGACGTCCTCGACCGGATCGACGCGATCGTCCCGCCCGGCGCCGATCTCGGCCCCCTGGACGTCTCCTACACCCCGCCCTCCCTCACCCGGCCCGGACTGCGCCGCCGTCCGGTCGGCGAGCGGTCCGCGGCCTGAGCGCCCATGACCGTCCTCAGCGCCCGCGCCCTGGGCCGCGCGACCCTCGCCCGCCAGTACCTGCTCGAGCGCGCGGACACCCCGGCCCGTGACGCCGTGGCGCACCTGTGCGGCCTGCAGGCGCAGGAACCCCAGGAACCGTTCACCGGCCTGTGGTCCCGTCTGCGCGCTTTCAAGCCGGAGGAACTGGACGAGGCGCTGACGGACCGGACGGTCGTCCGTACGCACCTGATGCGCCGCACCGTCCACCTGGTCACCGCCGACGACGCGCTGGCCTGGCGGGCCCGCCATGACGCCATGCTGCGGCAGCGGGTGACGGCCACCTACCGGCGTGAACTCGCGGGCATCGACCTGGACGAGGTGGCCGCGGCCGGGCGCGCGGTCATGGCCGACGGCCGGCCCCGTACCATGGCCGACCTCGTCCGTGCGCTCGAGGACCGCTGGCCCGGCCCGCCGCGCCGGGTCCTGGGCGAGCTCCTCGTCGCGGCCCTCATCCCGATGGTCCAGCTCCCGCCGCGCGGCCTGTGGCACACGACCGCCGGGGTGCGGAACCTGCCCCTGGCCGCCTGGGTCGGGCGTGAGATCGCCCCGCCGTCCGCCGACCCGGGCGATCCGGTCGGGCAGCAACTGGTACGGCGTTACCTCGCCGCCTACGGGCCCGCCGCCACCGCGGACCTCCGCGCCTGGTGCGGTCTCGCCGGTCTTCCCGCCGCCGTCGAGGCCCTCCGTGAGCGGCTCGTCGTCTTCCGCGACGAACGCGGCCGTGAACTCCTCGACCTGCCCGACGCGCCACGCCCGTCTCCGGACACGCCCGCCCCCGTCCGGTTCCTCCCGGCCTTCGACAACGCGATCCTCGGCTATCACGACCGCGGCCGCATCATCGACGACGCCCACCGCGGTCTGTCCGTCGCCGGCCGGCGCGCCGTGCTCGTCGACGGACGCGTCGCCGCCACCTGGACCGTACGCGACCGGCGGATCCGCGTGACGCCGCTGCGGCCCCTCTCCGTCCCGGAGCGAGAGGCCGTCGGTGAGGAGGCCCACGACCTCGCCGCCTTCCTGGACGAGGGCGCCGACCGCGTCGAGATCACCGCCCATGCCGACCGCTGAGCGCGTGCGTCGGCCGAGGGTCTCCGCGCTCGCGGGCCGGGGCGCGAGCGCGGGAGGGCCCGCGCGGCAGGATGCCGCGCGGGCCCGGAGTGGCAGGGGCCGGCGGGTCAGGGGTAGCTGACCACGTCGACCGGGGTGGTCGCGGTGCCCTGGGCGGCGCCGCCGGTGTTGTTGATGACGTGGTCGATCGTGCCGTTGCCGCCGAGGGACACGGTCAGCAGGTCGTGGAACTTCACGCCGGAGGCGTTCGGCGCCTCGAAGGCGTGCGCCGCGTGGATCGAGGGATCGACGTTGAAGTAGCAGTAGCTGCCGAGGCCCCACCCTTCATGGGTCGTGACGTTGGCCCCCACCTTGTAGGCGGCGTAGCCGTTGGTGGAGCCGTTCATCCAGGCGGCCTGGTTCGGCGGGTCGTACGGCATCTCGTTCTGGAAGAAGAACGTCTTCCCGCGCTCGCCGTTCCAGACGACCTCGTACTTCTGGTAGTGCTCGACGAACAGGCCGTACGCCGTCACGTCGTTGCCGTTGACGATCAGGCCGGTGTCGGCGGTGTTGCTGGTCCAGCCGACCCCGGAGCCGTGGTCGGCGCGCCAGGCCCAGATGTGGTCGATGATCGCGTTGTTGCTGTTGACGACCAGGCTGTTGGTGGCCTTGCCGACGCCCGCGCCGCCGATCCGGAAGAACACGTCCTGGATCGAGGTCGGGTCGGCGGAGTGGTCGGCCGTGGACCCGCTCGGCCCGACCTGCAGCAGGTTGGGCGAGTTGGTCGCGCCGGCGTCGAACAGCAGGCCGGCGATCTTCACGCCGTTGACGTCGGCGACGGACATCGGCGTGACGCCGTTCTGCGGCACCAGCGTGGCGTAGCCGAGGCCGAGGACGACCGTGTCGGGGCGTGTCACGTTGAGCGTCTGGTCGATGCTGTAGACACCGGGGGTGAACAGCAGGTTGAGGCCCTGGGCCAGCGCCTGGTTGAGGGTCGCCGCGCTGTCGGACGGGTGGGCGACGTAGAACTGGCTCAGCGGGATCGACGAGCCGGGCGTGGTGCCGCCGCTCCAGGTGGTGCCCTGGGTGTTCTGCCGCAGCGACGGCACGAACACGCGGTACGCGCCGGAGGAGTCGACGTACAGGAACGGCTTCTCCCGCGTGACGGGCGCGTTGGCCACGGTGGTGTACGGCGGGTTCGGGAAGCTCTGCGCCGGTGCGCCCGCGACGCCGGTGAACACCATGTTCCACACGCCGTTCAGCCAGCCGCCGATCTGGCTGTTGCGGGTGAACCACTGCTGCTGGGAGTACGGCTGCACCGTGCCGTCGACCTTGGTGTCGGCGATGTAGCCGCCGCTGGCCCAGCCGTAGCCGGTGGGCGCGAGGTTCAGGTCGCCCTTGATGTGCATGCGGCGGAACGGCGCGGCCTGGGAGACCGCCCAGCGGTCGGACCCGCCGGTGGGCTGCACCGCCATGTTCTCCGCGGAGCGCCAGAAGTTCTGGGTGGCGTTCCCGTTCATCCAGCCGGCGTCGACGTTGACCGAGCCGTTGATGGTGACGTCGTCGGGGTTCGCGCCGAGCCCGGCGATGGAGGTGTAGAAGCCGATGTTGGCGTTGACGTTGTAGCTGCCCGGTTTGAACAGCAGCGCGTACCGCTGGCTGCCGAACTGGTTGCTCTCCTGCTGGCTGAACACGCTGTCCAGCCGGCTCTGGATGGTGGCCGAGGACATCGACGGGTCGAAGACGTACACGTTGGGCCCGAGGTCACCGCCGCCGGGGAGCGTGCCGCCTCCCCCGCTCGCGGTGTGGACGACGAACTCCCAGAGCGAGTAGCCGTAACCGGTGGTGCGGGCGGTGCCGTACATGCGAACGTAGCGGCCGGTGCCGCTGACGTTCAGCGTCTCGGTGCCGCCCTGACCGGTCGTGGTGGAGTAGATGGTGGTCCAGGTGTTCCCGTCGGGCGAGGTCTGGATCTGGTACGCCTTGCCGGCGGCGGTCTCCCACTGCAGGACCACCTGGCAGATCGACTGCGAGGAGCCGAGGTCGACCTGGAGCCACTGGGGGTCACTGAAGGCGCTGGACCAGCGGGTGCCGGTGTCGCCGTCGACCGCGTTGGAGGCGGTGGTGCCGGAGTTCTCGGTGGAGGACGCGGTGGCGGGCCGGCCCTGGGCGGCGTCGGCGGTGCCGCAGGTCGCGGCGCGCGAGGTCGGCGCGAGGGCGACGAACAGGCCGGCGAGGAGGGCGATGACCGCGGCGATCGACATCGGCAGGTGGCGATGGGGCCGGGGTCTGGTCCGGCCACCTGGGGCGAAAGCGGATTTCATGAACGTCTCCCGGTTACGGGGGCGGGGAGGAGCGGACGCGTGCGGCGCCGTCGGCGCACGTGTCCAGGCGGGGCCCGTTGCTACAGGGCTTAATTAATGACGTGATTTAACCTCGGGGGTCGCAGGTCGTCAAGGGCGTGTAACACCCGCGCGCGCTGCTTTTCGAGTGCTTGTTATAAGATCTGAACTAATCGGGGAGGTCGGTATGCGGGAGCACGTCACACCAGAACGTCGGCGAGGCACGGTGCGTGACCTCCGTCGCGACAACCGGTCGGTCCTGCTCTGGTCGCTCTACTTCGACCAGCCCTGTACGCGCCAGGAGCTCAGCCGGGCGACCGGCCTGTCCCCCGCGTCGGTCAGCAACGTCGTCCGCGAGCTGATCGAGGAGGGCGTCGTCGCCGAGGCCGGCGCCGTCGACTCCGACGGCGGCCGCCCGCGCGTCCTGCTCCGCATGAACAGCGACTACGGGTACGTCATCGGAGTGGACGTCGGCGAGACCCGCGTCCGCGTCGAGTTGTTCGACCTCGCGATGAACGAACGCGCCAGGGCCGACTTCCCGCTGGACCCCCGGGAGCACGGCGTCACGACCATCGTCGAACGGATCCTGGAGGGCCTGTCCGCCGTGCTCTCCGACGCGGACGTCGACGCCTCGTCGGTGCTCGGCGTCGGCATCGGCGTCCCCGGCGTCGTCGAGCAGGGCGACGAGGTGCTCGTGCACGGCCAGACGTACGGCTGGGAGGGCGTCCCCCTGGAGCGCCTGCTGCGCGCCGGGACCGACCTGCCGCTGCACATCGACAACGGCGCCAACACGATGGGCCGCGCCGAGATGTGGTTCGGCGCGGGCCAGGGCGCCCAGCACGCGGTCGTCTGCCTGATCGGCTCGGGCGTCGGCGCGAGCATCATCGCGCACGGCCGGACCCACCGCGGATCCACGTCCAGCGCCGGCGAGTGGGGTCACACCACCATCGTGGTCGGCGGCCGCGGGTGCCGGTGCGGCTCGGCGGGCTGCCTGGAGGCGTACGTCGGCGCCGAGGCCGTCCTCGACCGCTACGGCAGGACCCCCGGCCAGGACGAGGAGTCGGCGCTGGCCGCACTGCTCGACGCGGCCGCCCGGGGCCAGGAGGACGCGGTGCACGTCCTGGACGAGACCGCGCTGTACCTCGGCGTCGGCCTCGCCGACCTGATCAACCTCTTCAACCCCGAGCGGATCATCCTCGGCGGCTGGGCCGGCCTGCTGCTCGGCGAACGACTGTTGCCGGCCATCCGCGACGCCGCCCGGCGCAACTCTCTCAAGCACGCCTTCTCCGAGACGTCGATCGAGCTGGGCCGCCTGGGCCCGGAGGCCGTGGCCCTCGGCGCCGCGACCCTTCCCATCGAACTGTTCCTGAACGGCGCCCCGCTCTCCGTCACGGACCGCCACCGCTCCGCCGGCTGACAAAGGATCGAAGGCCGGAGATTCGGACCCGGCCGTCTCTGGCGTCTGCTGCTCCCTAGAGGCACCACACGCCAGGGATCAGCGGCTTGACACGTCAACGGCCGGGGCGGGGAGCGGGCGGCACGCAGCGGTGACGCCGTGGAGCGCGTCATGCCACCGGCCAACGACCTTGGTTGCCGAGTGCTTGGGAGACCTGTAGCGTCAACTCCAACGTTGCAGTTGGAACATGACCGACGGAGTACGTATGCCGGATTCAGCACCCGGATCGCGCGTTGTGATCGTCACCGGGGCCGCTCAGGGCATCGGCGCTGCGGCCGCGTGGCGTTTCGTCGAGGACGGAGCCAAAGTCGTGCTCACGGATATGGCGCCGGATGGCGCGGCCGACGTCGCGGCGAAGATCGCGGCGACCCACCCTGGTTCCGACGCCATCGGACTCCACACCGACGTCACCGACCCTTCGGCCTGTGACGAGCTGGTCGCCGCCGCCGTCGCGCGGCACGGCCGGCTCGACGTGCTGGCCGTGGCCACCGTGGTCGCACCACAGTGGTCACCGCTCAAGGACCTGCCGCCCTCCGAGTGGGACCGGGTCATGGCCGTCAACGCCAAAGGCCCGTTCCTGCTGTCGCGCAGCGCCATCCCCGCACTCACCGCGCCGGGCGGCAGCATCGTCTACGTCTACTCAGGCCACGCGCAGCTCGGCGCACCGGGACGAGCCGTCTACAGCGCGTCCAAGGGAGCGCTCGGCTCGATGATCAAAAGCCTCGCGCTCGAACTCGCACCCGACCGGATCACGGTCAACGGCGTCGCACCACTGCACATCGACGCGCCGCTGAACGACACCAGCCTGAAGGCCGTGGCGGCCGAAGCCGGGATCACGGTGGAGGAGGCGCGGGCACGGCGGGACAGCGCGATTCCCCTTGGCCGCCCGGCGACCCTGCGAGAGATCGCCGACGCCATGGCCTACCTCACCTCTCCGCAAGCCGCCTACATCACCGGAACGATCCTCGACATCAACGGCGGCATCCTGCTGCGGTAGCCCGCGCTCGTCAGGGGTGAGACGGGGCCCCAGCGATGAGGTGAGGTGGCCGGGTTCGGCGCGGACCTCGACGTGAAGTCGCCTAGGAGTCGAGTTCGAGCAGCAGTTCGCTCAACTCCGCCGGCATGGTGATCATGCAGTCGTGCCCGGTCGGCAGTTCCCGGACCCGTGCCGGAGAACCATTGGGCTGGAGAGCGGGGACGGGCCGCCGGACGATGCCTTCCACCTTCACGCCGACGCAGTGGATGTGCGTCCGCGGGATCGCGTTCACGGCCGGGTTGTCCAGCCGGACCGGTTGCTGCAGGCAGCGCACCGGCTGATCCGAGAGCATCGTGCGCAGCCATGCGACGTCGGCCGGGTCGGTGACACCGAACAGGCCGAAGGGCGGAGGCATCTCGGGCAGCGGCGGAACGCGCCAGCCGCTGCCGGACTTCGCGGCGAGGTCGATGAGGTTCCGGGTCATGGGCTGGACATCGACGGCGGTCTCGCCGTGCTCCGGGACCATCGCGTCGAGGTAGACCAAATGAGCGATCCGGCCCGGGACCTGATTGGCGGCAGACGAGATGACCAGCCCCGCGTAGCTGTGACCCACGAGCACCACCTCGGTCAGGTCCTCCTCGCGGATCAACCTGACGACGTCCTCGACGTGCGTGTCGAGCCCCACCTCGGGACTGAGCAGGTGCGCCTTGTCGCCGTAGCCGGTCAGCGACGGCGCGAACACGCGATGTCCGGCCGCCTCCAGCAGCGGGACCACCCGCTCCCAGCACCGGCCACTGTGCCAGGCGCCATGTACCAGCAGGAATGTCGACGTCATTGGAACGATCTTCCTCTTCGGTATGTGGAGGCACGGGAACATGGTGGTTCCCTTTTGTGCCTCGGTACTCTTTGAGAACCACCGTCATCGTGGCGCAGCGGCCACGTTTCGGGCAATAAGGCACATTTCGGTGCCCCGGTTCTCTGGAGGTAACCAATGAGCACAGCGAGCGGCGAGCCGCGGCCGGCGGAGCTGGAGCCCTGCCGGACCCGAGAAGTGCTCGACATCGTCGGGGACAAGTGGTCACTGCTCGTCGTACGCAACCTCAGCCAGGGCCCGCGCCGCTTCACCGAGCTCAAGCGCGCCATCGACGGAATCAGCCAGCGCATGCTGACCGTCACCCTGCGCAGCCTGGAACGCGACGGAATCCTCACCCGGACCGTCCACAACGTCATGCCGCCGCACGTCAGCTACGAACTCACCTCGATGGGCACGACCCTCCGCGAAGCCACCGCACCGCTGCTGGAGTGGAGCATCACGCACCTGGCGCACATCGACGCGGCCCGCGCCACGTACGACGCCCGCCCCGGCACCCCTCCCGCCTAGGGCCGGCCGTATCAAGCCCACCGAAATGCGCGTCAACTACAGGTTGACGATTCGCCGATCGTCAACCTACGGTTGACGTATGAGTCCACTCGACATCAGCCTCGCCGACCTGATCGCCCGTCTCGACGAGGAACTCCCCGACACCAACGACCTGGCCCGCATCGGCGAGGCGCACCTGCGTGCCCAGACCCTGTCCGACCTCGGTGACCAGCTCGTCGGCCACTACGTCGCCAAGGCCAAGCAGGCCGGCGCGTCGTGGAGCGAGATCGGCGACGCCATCGGGGTGTCCAAACAGGCCGCGCAGCAACGCCACGCGCCCAACGCGTTCGAGCGGTTCACCGACCTGAACCGGCACAGCATCGTGCTGGCGCAGGAGGCCGCCCGCACGCACAAGCACGACTTCATCGGCACCGAACACATCCTGCTCGGCCTCCTCGGCGAGCAGCGGGGTCTGGCGTACAAGGTGCTGATGGCGAAGACCGAGTCGGAGCAACGCATCCGCGACGCGATCGAGGAAGCGATGCCGCCGGCCGGGGAGAAGGCACCGCGGGGTCACATCGCGTTCCGACCGGAGAGCAAGAAGGTCATCGAGCAGGCACACCGCGCGGCGGCCGACCTCGGCCACGACTGGGTCGGCACGGAGCACACGCTGCTTGGCCTGATCCGCGCCGAGGAGAGCCCGGCCGCGCAGATCCTGCGCAACCTCGGCTTCACGTCGGACGAACTGCACGAGACGGTCAAGACGGAGATCACCAAGCGGTCCGCCGCCCGCGACAAGGAGTAACGAAACGATCAGCCGGCGAGGCGGGCCGACCGACCGGCTGCTGCTGCGGCCGAGTCAGCGCGATCCCGGCCGGCAGCCCTGCCCGGACTCCGTGCCGGACGCGAAACGGGATGGCCGTGGCCCTGCCGAGACGGCCACACTGCGGTCATGCCTCTTCCTGCTCCGTACGAGTCGGAGTTGCGCGCACTGGAACGGAGATACGTCTCCTGGAGCCAGACAGGCCCGCTTCGCCTGCGCTATCTGAAGATCATGGGGGTCAACGCCCTCCGGGACGACGAGCCGCGACGCTCTTTGCTCGTGCAGTCGCTGGCCGAAGACGCACGACAGATCACCGACGATGAACTCGACCTCCTCCTCACGAGCGAGTGGCGTGCCCGTCTCACCGCCGCCTGGCTGATCGGGCTCGATCACCGCACACAGTTTCGTGACAGGATCGGTTCCCTGCTGCGCGACGGCCCTTTGATGAAGGCCGGCGCCGGTTACGCCCTCGCCCTCGCCCGCTTCGGACAACACTCCGACGCAGCGCTGCTGGCCACGTGTCTCGAGCGCAGGCTGTCCACGCCAGAGCCGTTCTACGAACAGCACTTCGTGATCGGCGCGCTCCTGTATCTGGACGAACGGCTCGGAACCGATCATGCGTGGGACATTCCGGGCCGCTCATGGCGACAGCCCGTAGCCGGCGAGGAGGTCCGGGAACGGTTCAAGGACTATATGAAGCAACTGTGCGCGTTCGCCGACGAATGCATGCTTCGAACATCCAGCGAACCAGAATGAGCGTGTGGAAGTCGATACGTTGTTCACGCAGCCGACGGGCGCGTCAGCCGGCGTTCGGCTCTGCGGGCAGCCACTGGAAGTCGTCTGCGGGCTGCCGTGCCGGGGCGAGCCAGCGCAGGTACGGGTCGGCCAGGGCGAGCAGGCCGTCGTCCTGGCGGCCATGGCCCCGCAGGCTGACTCCGACCAGGTAGAGGGTGTTGCGCTTGGCCAGCGGCCCCTGCAACGCGGGCACGGCCACGTTGGTGGCGGCGACCAGACCGGGGGCTTCGGCGAAAGCCCAAGCCACCGGTCGTCGCTGGGCGATCTCGTCAAGCCGGTTGAGGAAGGCGGCCCTGGACCGGGCGCCCAGGTAGCTGAGCAACGACGCGGTGAAGACCACGATGGGCTCGCTGCCGGGCAGATCGGCGAGCAGCCGGGCGGTATCGGCGGCGGCGTCGCCGCGCACGACGGGCGGGACTCCGGTCGAGACGGCGAGCTCCATGGCGCCGCGCAACGTGGCCAATCCGTCCACGTCTTCGGGCCAGATGAAGGCCTCCAGCCAGGCCCTGTCGACCGGATCGGACAGCGAAACCGGCCGCATGTCGATGCCGAGTCTGGAGGTGATCTTCGGGAGGGGCCGGTGGAGCCGGTCAGCGGACGTGCCGCCGCGGAGGTCGCACGAGATGACGACAGGTGAGTCCGCCGCCGGGGTCATTTCCCGGCCGCCGATACGGTAGCGATAGCGGTCGAGCAGCAGGTTGAGGCCCGCGCTCGCGCCTACCTCCGCGAGGGCGACCGGTTCGCCCCAGCGTTCGCTGACATGGCCCAGCGCGAGGCGAAGGGCCGCGCAACGGCGGATCTCATTGGTCTGGGTGGACCCGGTGCGCAGCAGGTGGCCCAGTTCGTCGCCGTGCTCTGCGCAGAATGCGGCGAATGTTGGTATGAGCTGATGGTCGACCGGTCGCCGGCCCCCGTGAATCGGATAATAGGAAGCGAGCGCGGCGTCGGGATGCGCCGCCAGGATGGAGTTCACCGCCGCGAACAGCAAGCTGGGCCGACCCTGATCGCGTGGTGTCCGCATGAGCAGGGCAAGCAACTCGTCATTGCCTGTTACCCCCCTGCTCAGTGCCTCGTATACCAGGGATCGGCCATGCCCATGAGTGGCGGAGAAGACGCCGAACAGGCGGCGTAGATGCTCCGCCTCCACGCCCTTGTCGGCCGATTGTTCTTCGGACAACCACATTCACCTACCTTGAGTGCGTCAGCGTTTGCGCCGCTCCAGGAAGGCGGTCATCCGGGCCTGTTTGTCCTCGCTCTCGAACAGGAGGGCCTGGGCGGCCAGGTCGAAGGTCGTGGTAGCGGGGCGGGTGCTGCGCAGCGCGAGCTTGGTCAGTTCCAAGGCCCGCCAGGAGCGCTCGGCGATGGTGGCCGCGAGCGCCCTGCCGCGTTCGGGCAGGTCCTCACTGCTGTCGGCGACCTCGTCGACCAGGCCGGCGGCGAGGGCCTCGCCGGCGTCGAGCCGCGCGCCGGCGTACAGCATGCGGCGGGCGGTGGCCAGGCCGACCAGTTGCGGCAGCCGCCAGTTCGCCCCCGCGCCGGCGATGATGCCCAATGAGAGCTCCGGCTGGGCGAACCGCGCACCCGGTGAGGCGATGCGGAAGTCGCAGGCCAGCGCCAGCTCGCAGCCGCCGCCGAACGCGGGGCCGTCGACGAGCGCGATCGTCGGCCAGCGGTGGGCCTCCAGCCGTTCGAACAGGCCGGCGTTGATGGCCAGCAGCGCCGCGTCGGCGTCGCGCTCCCGCAGTTCGGCGATGTCGGCCCCGGCGGCGAACATGCCGGGCGTGGTGGAGTGCACGATCAGGACGCACGGCTCGCGGCGGGCCTCGTCGAGCACCGCCGTCAGCTCGGTGACCATCGCCTGGTCGAGCGCGTTGTGCTTGGCGGGCCGGTCGAGGCCGACCCACCACAGGTGGTCTTCACGGCGGACCTGGACCAGCGTCATGACGTCACTCCGCTCCCGTCAAAGGCGTTTCGGTCAGAGCGCGGCGGCGCAGCAGCGGGGCGGGCCGGTAGCGCGGGTCCCCGTAGACCTCCTGGAGGATGCTCACGATCTCGTCTACGGTCTCGGCGCCCCACCGGTCCCCCCACGCGAGCGGGCCGAGTGGGTGGCCGGCGCCCAGCCGCATGGCCGTGTCGATGTCGGCGGCGGTGGCGATCCCCTGCTGGAGGGCGTCGACGGCCAGGTTGACCAGCATCGCGACGGTCCGCGTGACGATGAGGCCGGGCGTGTCGTCGATGACGTGCACGGCGAGGCCGGCGGCCTGCAGCAGGCCGATCGCCTCGTCCAGAGCCTCCTCCGGGCAGCCGTCACAGGGCGCGACGGCGATCGCGGTGGCGGTGGCGTCGTCCAGCGTACGATCGACGACGATCACCGCCCGGCCGTGGTCCTCGACCAGTTCGGTGGCCATCTCGCCGTTGCTGCGGACGAGCAGGGCGCCGCTCGGCAGGACGACCGTGCCGTTCGACAGCTCGCCGCCGCGGACGTCGACCTCGGCGCGGGTCAGCAGCGGGCGCAGGTCGTCCGCGTCGTTGTCGGTCACCTCTCCGGCCGGGGCCGGGCGAGGCGCGGCCGGGGTCGCCGCGGGCGGCCGCGCGTCCTCGCCGTAGGCGTAGACGCCCCGCCCGCTCTTACGGCCGAGCCGGCCCGCCTCCACCAGGGCGCGCTGCGCCGGAGACGGCGCGAAGCGCGGGTCCTGGGCGAACGCCGTCCACACCGAGCGGGTGACGGCCTCGTTGACGTCGTGGCCGATCAGGTCCATCAGCGCGAACGGCCCCATCGGGAAGCCGCCGGCGCCGTTCAGGACGGCGTCGATGGTCTCGGGTGCGGCGGCGCGCTCCTCGTAGACCCGCCAGGCCTCGGCGTAGTACGGCCGGGCGATCCGGTTGACGATGAACCCCGGCGTCGCGGCGGCGCGTACGACCGTCTTGCCCCACCGCTCGACGAGGGCGGCGGTCCAGTCGGCGAGCTCCGGCGACGTGTCGGCGCCGGCGATCAGCTCGACCAGGCGCATGCGCGGCACCGGGTTGAAGAAGTGCAGGCCGAGGACCCGTTCGGGGTGCTCCAGACCGGCCGCGATCGCCGTGGGCGACAGGGACGAGGTGTTGCTGGCCAGCACGCACTCGGGGCCGACCGCCGCCTCCAGGTCGGCGAACAGCCGCCGCTTGACCGCCAGGTCCTCGACGATCGCCTCGATCACCAACCCGGCGGGGGCGAGCGCGGCGGCGGAGTCCACGGCGGTCAGGTCCAGTGCCTCCGGGTCCGCGTCGATCTTGCCGCGGGCCACGAGGGTCTTCACCCGCTCGCGGATCCCGGACACCGCGCGGTCGGCGGCGCCGGGGACGGCGTCCAGCAGCAGGACCGGGTGGCCGGCCAGCGCGGCGACCTGGGCGATGCCGGTGCCCATGGTGCCCGCGCCGACCACGGCGACGACGTCGTGCATGGTGTTCCTCTCACCCGATCCGGCGCAGGCTCGTACGGTAGCGTGCCGCGTTCTCCTGGTAGAGGGCGACGGCCTCGGCGATCCACTTGGTGAGTTCTCCCGGCGCGGGCCGTTCCCTGGCCGGGACGCCCACCGCGATGTGCCCGGCGGAGATCCGGGAGTCCTCGGTGACCAGGGCGGCGGCACCCACCGCGGCGCCCGGCTCGATGACGGCGCGGTTCAGGACGGTCGACCCGGATCCGATGAGGCAGTCGTCGCCGACCGTGCAGCCCTCCAGGTGGGCGTTGTGGCCGACGACGCAGCGGTCGCCGATGAGCGTCGGCCACTCCTCGGTGGTGTGCAGCACGGTGCCGTCCTGGATGGAGGTGGCCGCCCCCACCTCGATGCGCCCGTAGTCGCCGCGCAGCACCGCGGCGGGCCAGACCGAGGCGCCCGGCCCGATCGTCACCGCGCCGATCACGGTCGCGTCCGGGTGCACGAACGCGTCCGGGTGGATGTCGGGGGTCAGCTCGCCGAGGGCGTAGATCGCCATCAGGTCTCCGGCTTCAGGTTGTAGACGCGGGCGGCGTTGCCGGCCAGCACGAGCGCGGCGGTCTCCTCGTCGGGGCAGAGCGCGGCGATCGCGCGCGCGTTCCTGGCGATCCCCGGCACTCCCGGCCAGTCCGTGCCGAAGATCATGCGCCGGGTGAGGCGGTTCCAGTTGTGCTTGGCGTAGTAGTCGCGCAGGCGGGACGGGGGCAGCCCGGACAGCTCGATCCACACCCGCTCGTTGGACAGGGCCATGAAGGCGGCCGCGTCGTACCACCAGCCCCGGCCGCCGTGCGCGAGCGCGACGTTCAGCCGCCGGAAGTCGCGCAGCACGTCGTCGAGCAGGACAGGGTCGGCGAAGCGGTTGCTCGAGCCGGGGAACGTGCTGGTCCCGCAGTGCACGACCAGCGGGATCCCGGCCGCCTGGCACACCTCGTACGCGGGGTACAGGGCCCGGTCGTTGGCCGCGACGCCCGCGTGCACCGGATGCAGCTTGCAGGCGACCGCGCCGAGGTCGAGCTGGCGCTGCAGCTCCTCGTCGATCGGGTAGTGCAGGTGCGGGTTGATGTTGGCGATCAGCTTGATCCGCGCCGGGTGGTACGCGGTGAGCGGCAGCATGTCCTCGACCGGCTGGTACCCGGTCGCCTTCGGGCTGTACTCGGCGAGCACGAGCGCGACGTCCACGCCCTCGTCTGCCAGGTACGCGTCGAACCGGGCGGGGTCGACGGTGCCGGAGGCGTCGTAGACCCGGTCGAGGACCTCCCGGTCGCCGAAGTCGTGCGCCCACTGCCGCCACGCGGGCTTGAGCGTGGGCAGCCGGGCGGCGTGCAGGTGGACGTCGACCAGGGGCATGCCGTCGAGCATCAGACCGCCTCGCAGGCGGCGGAGTCGATGGGTTCTGCGGGCACCCTTCCATCCTGGCGGATCGCCGTACGCCCGGTGAACCCGGCGGCGTTGTGAGTCATGACAACGCGGCCTCCTGCTGCGGGCCGGACAGCACACCGGCGGCGTGCGCCCGCAGCTCCACCCTCCGTATCTTGCCGGTCGGGGTGGTCGGCAGGGTCTCGACGAACAGCACCCGGCGCGGCCGCTTGAACGACGGCAGCCCCGCCCGGCAGAACTCCACGAGCTCCGCCTCCGTCACCTCGGCCGCCGTGACGACGTAGGCGACCGGCTTCTCCAGTCCGTCGGTGTCGATGCCGGCCACGACGACGGCCTGCGCGACCGCCGGGTGCGCCAGCAGCCGGGTCTCCACCTCGGCCGGCGACACCCACATGCCACTGGCCTTCAGCATGTCGCTCGTACGGCCCTGGCAGACGTAGTAGCCGTCGGCGTCCCGCACGTACGTGTCGCCGGTGCACAGCCACTCCCCCTGGAACACCTGGCGGGACGCGGCGTACCGGGACCAGTAGCCGGTCGCGGCCGACTCGCCCCGGACGTACAGGGTGCCGGGCGTTCCGGGGGCGACCTCGCGCCCGTCCTCGTCGAGGATGCGCAGCTCGTAGCCGGGCACCGCGCGGCCGGTCGTGCCGGGCCGTACGGAGCCCTCGGCGTTGGACAGGAAGATGTGCAGCATCTCGGTCATGCCGATGCCGTCGAGGATGTCGACGCCGAAGTGCCCGGTCCACCGGTGGTAGAGCGCGGCGGGCAACGGCTCGCCGGCCGACGCCGACAGCCGTACTCCCCCGAGCGCCGTGGGAGGCAGATCCGCGCGGAGCATGTTGGCGAAGAACGTCGGCCCGGCGAAGAACAGCGTCGCGCCGTACGTGCGGGCGCGTTCGGCGAGCAGGTCCGGCCGGGACGGCGCGGGTTCCAGGATCGCGGCGGCGCCCGCCCAGAGAGGGAACAGCAGCGAGTTGCCCAGGCCGTACGCGAAGAACGCCTTGGCCGCCGACAGGCACCGGTCGCCGGGGCGGATGCCGAGGACCTGGGCGCCGTACGTCTCGCACACGACGCGGACCGAGCCGTGGCGGTGCATCGCGGCCTTGGGCGTGCCGGTGGTGCCCGACGTGTAGAGCCAGAACGCCGGGGAGTCGGCCGTGGTCGCGGGGGGCGCGCCGTCCGGTTCGGCGGCGGTCAGGTCCGCGAGCGCGTACACCGGCAGCGGGACGGTCATCGCGGCGCCGTCCGCGGCGAGGACGCCGGCCAGTTCGGGCGCCGCGGCGGCGGCCTCGGCGGCGACCTCGGTGAACTCCGGCGTCACCGCCAGCAGCCGTGCCCGCGAGTCGCGCAGCAGCTCGGCCAGCCCGTCGGCGTGCAGCATCGTCGACACCGGCACCGGGATGGCGCCGATCCGCAGGGCCGCGAGGAACACCGTGACGAAGTCCGGCGAGTCGGTCATGAACATCAGCACCCGCTGCTCGGGCAGCAGCCCGATCGCGCGCAGCCCGGCGGCGGTGCGCCGGACGCGGTCGTGCAGCTGAGCGTAGGTGAGGTCCCCGCCCGCGCCGGTCAGCGCCAGGCGGTCACCGTCCCCTCGCTCGAGGTGGCGGTCGAGCAGGTAGATGGAGGCGTTGAAGGGTTCGCTCATGGGCGGCCGTCCGGCTTTCAGGCGAGGTGGACCTGGTCGTGGTCGGGCTTCAGACGAGGTGGACGTAGTCGTAGTCGAAGGGCTTGCCGTTGATGCCCTGGCGGGGCGGGGCGATCCAAGCGGCGATCTTGCCACGCTCGTACACCGGGCGCATCAGCGACCGGACGTAGGTCTTGTCGAGGTCGGTGGGCAGCCACTCGCCCTTGCGCCGGTCCCACTCCTCCTGGGAGACGACCTCGCCGTCGGGGGTGGCCTGGATTCCGGCGAACGCGCCGACCTGCCGGTTGAAGGCGACGCTCGGCAGGCGGAGCCGCTGTGGCAGGCCGGCCTCCTCCAGGATGCGGTTCCACCGGTTGACGCCGCTCTGGCAGTCGGCGATGTACTCGCGCCGCAGGTCGGTGTTGAGGCCGACCAGCGCCGCGACCTCGGTCTGCCCGATCCGGCCGTCGACGACCGCGTCGACCATGATCGAGTCGTCGGTGAGCCGGTGGTCGTCCCTGCGGCGCTCCTCCGACCAGCGGCCCTTGATCCCGGCGGTGAAGTAATTCGCGACGTTGGTGGAGGTCTCGGAGCCGAACAGGTCCAGCGACACCGAGTAGTGGAAGTTGAGGTACTTCTGGATCACGCGCAGCGGGATGCCGCCGTGCCCGACGACGTCGTCGGTGTCGTGCTCCAGCATCAGCTCCACGGTCCGCCGCACCACCCGGTCGATGCCGGTGGTGCCCACGAACATGTGGTGGGCCTCCTCCTTCAGCATGAACTCACACGTCCGCGACAGCGGGTCGAACCCGCTCTCCTTCAGCGTGCCGAGCTGGTACTTGCCGTCCCGGTCGGTGAAGTAGGTGAACATGAAGAACGACAGCCAGTCCGGCGTCTCCTCGTTGAACGCCCCCAGGATGCGCGGGGCGTCCTCGCTGCCGGAGTTGCGGTGCAGCAGCTCCTCGGCCTCCTCGCGGCCCTCCCGGCCGAAGTAGGCGTGCAGGAGGTACACCATCGCCCACAGGTGGCGGCCCTCCTCGACGTTGACCTGGAACAGGTTGCGCAGGTCGTACAGGCTCGGGGCGGTCGCGCCGAGGTTGCGCTGCTGCTCGACCGAGGCGGGCTCGGTGTCGCCCTGGATGACGATGAGGCGCTGCAGCTCCGCGCGGTACTCCCCCGGCACCTTCTGCCAGACCGGCTCGCCCTTGTGCTCGCCGAACGCGATGCGCCGGTCCTGGCGCGGCTCGGCCAGGAAGATGCCCCAGCGGTAGTCGCGCATCGCGACGTGGCCGAAGTGCGCCCAGCCCTCGCGGCCGACGTTGATCGCGGTGCGCAGGTAGACGTCCTCGGTGGGCAGGGTCGGCCCCATCGACTCCCACCAGGACAGGAAGTTCGGCTGCCAGGACTCCAGGGCCCGCTGCAGGCGCCGGTCCTCCCGCAGGTCGACGTTGTTGGGGATCTTCTCGCCGTAGTCGGCGGTCGTCGTCATCGTCAGACTCGCTTCTGGTCGAAGTGGGCGCGCCGTCCGGTGCCGAACCTGCGCAGCGCGCCGTCCGGCCCGGAGGCGTTGGGGCGATTGAAGATCCAGTTCTGCCAGGCGGACAGCCGGCCGAAGATCTTGGTCTCCATGGTCTCGGGACCGGCGAAGCGGTAGTTCGCCTCCAGGCCGGTGAGCGCGTCCGGGCTGAACCCGGCCCGCTCCTCGACCGCGATGCGGACCTCCTCGTCCCAGTCGATGTCGTCGGGGGTGAAGGTGACCAGGCCGAGCCGCTCGGCGTCCTCGGCCCGCAGCGCCTTACCCTCCGCGGCCTCGGCGGCGGCCAGCCCCTCGGCGTCACCGTGGAAGCGGGTGGCCAGGCGGCTGAGGCCGTTGCCCATCGGCAGCGGGCCCACGTTCATCGGGCCGACGGTGATCGCGGCCGGCTCGGCGTCGGGATCGACGTCCTCGAACACGCCCAGGAGCTGGAAGGACCGGTCGGCGGCCAGCGCGAGCTCCAGCAGGGAGCCGGCGAAGCAGCTGCCGGGCTCGATGAGCGCAATGAGGCTGCGGCTCGTGACGTCGAGGCGCTTCAGCGTGCGCTTCAGGTACAGGACGATCTCGCGGACCAGCCAGTCTCCGGAGTGCTCCAGCAGCAGCGCGTCGTACGCCAGCACCCGGGCCGCGTCGCCCTTCGCGCGGAACACCCAGGTGCCCAGCTCGGTCTCGTTGGTGCGCAGGTCCAGGATCAGGTCGTCGAGCTCGCGGGTGAGCGCGAGGGTCCAGAAGTCCGCGCCCTGGGCGTGCACGCCGGCGGCGTCGGCCGGAGCGTCGCCGTCCGGGCCGAGGACGGTGATCTCCACGACGCCGCGCTCCCGATCGAGGACGGCGTCGACGTACCGGTAGCCGACGCGGTCATCGGTACGCGTCTTGGCCAGGGGGGTCAGCTCGACGCCCCGCCCGCCGGCGGGCCGGTCCGAACGCGTCGCGAGGGCCGCGGCGCGCTCGGCGACCGTACGGTCCCACGCGGTGCGCGGCACGGCCTCGTCCACCAGCCGCCACTGCACGGCCTTCCTGCCGCCGAGCCCCTCCGTCTTGGTGGAGAAGTAGTCGGCCAGGTCACGCCGTACGTGCCGCTTGTCGACGACCCGGGTGAGCCCGCCCGTGCCGGGCAGCACGCCGAGCAGCGGCAGCTCGGGCAGCGACACCGCCGAGGAGCGGTCGTCGACCAGCATGATGTGGTCGCAGGCCAGGGCCAGCTCGTAGCCGCCGCCGGAGGCCGTGCCGTTCAGCGCGGCGAGGTAGGTCTGCCCGGAGTTGGCGCTCGCGTCCTCGATGCCGTTGCGGGTCTCGTTGGTGAACTTGCAGAAGTTCACCTTCCAGGAGTGCGAGGAGGCGGCGAGCATGCGGATGTTGGCGCCCGCGCAGAACACCTTCTCCTTGCCCCCGGTGACGACGACCGTACGGACCTCGGGGTGCTCGAAGCGGAGCCGCTGGACCGCGTCGTACAGCTCGATGTCCACGCCCAGGTCGTAGGAGTTGAGCTTCAGCTCGTATCCGGGGACCAGGCCGCCCTGCTCGTCCACGTCCATCGTGAGAGTGGCGACGGGCCCCTCGCAGCTCAGTCGCCAATGTCGGTACCGCGACGGGTCGGTACGGAAGTCGACTCTTCGCGGCCGGGTGGGCTCCTCGGCCGCCGCGTTCGGCTGGACGGTGGGCTCGCCGGCCACGCTCATCAGGGAATCCTCCCGTCGATCCGGATGAAAATACTCTACAGAGGCATCGATGCCCGTCAAGCCTTCGTAGAGCATTCGCCATGGAGCATCCCCTCGCCGGCCCGTCCGCTCCGGACGCGCTCAGCGGCGCAGGTGGGGCAGGACCTCGCGGCCGTAGAAGTCGATCACATGTCGCTGGTCCGTCTGGCCGGAATGGATGAACGGCGTGACGCCCTCGTTCAGGAGCCGCTGCAGCGCCGTGATGTGCACCTGCGGATCCGTGCCTCGCGGCCACGCGGAGTACACCTTCTCCAGCGGCCAGCGCTGTTCGGCCAGGCGCTGGATCGTCACCGGATTCGGCTGGTACAACAGGTCGCCGAAGCCGTGGACGGTGAACCGCCACTTCCGCGCGGCCTCGTTCGTCTCCGCCCGGCCGCCCACCACGACCCACGTCTCGGCGATCTTCGGCATGCCGTCGGGGTCCCGCCCCGCGGCCCGTGCCCCACGGGCGAACTCCTCGCGCAGCCGGCGGTCGCCCAGGTCTTTGACACCGCCGATCCAGCCGTCGCCGTAACGCCCCGCCAGGTAGGCGCTCTTCGGCCCGCTGGCCGCGACGTAGATCGGCACCGGCCGGTCCGGCACGTCGTACAGCTTCGCCTGGTCGGTCCGGTAGTAGGTCCCGTCGAACGTCACCCGCTCACCCGTCCAGAGCCGGCGGATGAGCCGGATGGCCTCGATCAGCCGATCGTGCCGTTCGGGGTACCGGCCGAAGCGCCCGGTCGCGGCGAGTTCGTTGAGCGACTCACCGGTGCCGACGCCCAGGAAGACCCGGCCGGGATACAGCACCCCGAGCGAGGCGAATGCCTGCGCCACTTCGGACGGGTGGTGCCGGTAGAGCGGGCAGGTGACGCCGGTGCCGTACGTCAAGTGCGACGTACGCTCGCCGATCAGCGCCAGCGTCAGCCAGGGGAACATCGCGTGGCCTTCGTTGTCCTGCCACGGCTGGAAGTGGTCGCTCGTCCAGACGTGACCGAACCCGGCCCGGTCCGCCAGCTCGGCGAACCGCACGATGTCCGGCGTCCGGAACTGCTCATGCGCGAGCGCGATCCCGACCGGGGCCGCCGTCCGCCCGCCCGGCGCCGGCGGCGCCGCCCCTGCGGCGCGCCGCACGCCGGCGGCGCACAGCGCCGCCGCTCCGAGCATCGAGAACCGCCGCCTCGACAGGCCATCGTTCGGCTCGTCCCCCGGCCACCGGCCGTACTCCTGTCCGCCCCTCATCAGATCCCCCGCGCCTAACGACAAATAGCTCTCATCCCGGCAAATACCCATAAAACGGGAAGTCGTCCGGCTCCAGGAGGCCATCGGGCCGGGTGGCCACCGGCTCAGGTCTTGTAAGACGACGATCAATGGCGTACAACCCTCCTGGACAGACAACGTTGTCATTAGGGAGAGGTAACCCCCCTTATGCCCTCTCATCATGACCCCTCACGACGCCGGTTGCGGGCACTCGCGGTCGTCATCGCGGCCGCCGGGACGCTCACGGCCGGCAGCGGCGCGGCGGCCGGGGCCCTGCCCCTCTCCCCGCCGGGGAACGCCGCCGGAGACGCGCTCGTGAGCGATCCCGCGTCCCTGGTCGATCCCCTGATCGGCACGGGCTCCGGAGGCGCCACGGTCGGGCAGGTGGACACGTATCCGGGCGCGACGGCGCCGTTCGGCATGGTGTCCTTCAGCCCCGACACCCCCTCCCGGCCCGACGGCGGGGGCTACAACTACGACGACTCCTCCACCACCGGCTTCAGCCTCACCCACATGTCCGGCCCGGGCTGCGGCGCCTTCGGCGACTTCCCGATCCTGCCGACCGTGGGCGCCCTGGAGGACGACCCGGCGAACACCACGGCGGCGTTCCAGCACGGCGACGAGCACGCCGCACCGGGCTCCTACTCGGTCGGGCTCAACCCGGGCACGCCCACGGCGGTGCACGCCGACCTGGCGGCCACGACCCGTACCGGCATCGCCCGGTTCGCCTATCCCCGGACCACCGCGGCGAACGTGCTGTTCAAGATGGGCGCCGCGCAGTCCGGCAACCAGTCGGCGAGCGTTCAGGTGGTGGGCGACGACACGGTGACGGGCACGGAGACGGCCGGGCAGTTCTGCGGAACGCCGGGCACGTATCCGGTGCACTTCGTCGCCAAGTTCAGCCGGCCGTTCTCCTCGTACGGCACCTGGCACACCGCGCCCACCGGGGACAACGTCTTCACCCAGCCCACCGGCGACCTGTCCTGGAGCTACCACGAGGTGGCGAGCGGCGGAACGACGGCGAGCATCACGCCCGCGCAGACGCCCGACGGGGGCAGCGCGGTCGCCTGGAAGCAGAGCAACGCACTGGCCAACACCTGGATCGAGACCACTCCCCCGGCGCTGACCCAGGGCGACACCTACCAGGCCAGCGTCACGCTGCAGGGCAGCGGGAACGTCTACCTCAACTTCTACAACGGCCGCCAGGACGTCGGCGGGAAGGCCGTGAACCTCACCTCCACCCCGGTGACCCTGACGGTCGACGCCGCGATCCCGACCGGGTCCATCGGCAGGCCGGTCTTCCAGGTGCGTACGGCGGGCGCCGGCCCGGTCGACCTGCTGGCCTCGGCCGCGTCGATCCGCCGGGAGGCCGTCGTCAAGACGCCCGGCAGCACGAAGATGAGCGCGCACGGCACCGCTATGCCGCGTGTGCCCGCCGGACCCGACGGCAGGCCGGCCGGAAACACCAGGACACCGGTGGCCCCGCGCGGAGTCGAGGCGAAGGGCGCGCAGTCGCGCACCCAGGTCGCGGGCACCGAGGGACTGCAGTCCGGCGCCTGGGTCGGCTTCGACACCACGAAGCGGCAGCAGGTGACGATGAAGGTCGCGCTGTCGTACGTGAGCGAGAAGGACGCCGCCGCCAACCTGGCCGCCGAGAACCCCGGCTGGAACGTCTCCGCGGTCGCCAAGCGCACATACCGGCAGTGGAACGACCTGCTCTCCCGCATCCGCGTCGGCGGCGGCACCGCGGCCCAGCGCAAGGAGTTCTACACCGCGCTGTACCACACCATGCTCGAACCGAGCGTCTTCTCCGACGCCGACGGCGACTACCTCGGCTTCGACGACAAGGTCCACCGGACCGCCCACGGCACGGTGCAGTACGCGAACTTCTCGGGCTGGGACATCTACCGCTCCGAGATCCCCCTCCTCGCCGTGGTCGCGCCCGAGCAGACGAGCCAGATGATGACCTCGCTGCTCAACGACCAGGCGCAGGGCGGCTGGCTGCCCAAGTGGGGATTCGCCAACGACTACACCGACGTCATGAACGGTGACGCCGCCGACGCGATGATCGCCGAGGCGTACGCCATGGGCGCCCGGCACTTCGACGCCAAGGCCGCGCTGGCCGCCATGGTCAAGGGCGCCACCCAGGTGCCGTCCTCGCCCGCCGAGATGGGCCAGGGCTGGTACGTCGAGCGGCCCCAGCTCTCCTCGTACCAGTCGCTCGGGTACGTCCCGAACACGACGAAGAGCTCCCTGTCCCCCGAGAACAACGGGGCCTCGGAGACCATCGAGTACGCCACCGCGGACTTCGGCATCGCCCAGCTCGCCAAGGCGCTCGGGCAGGACTCGACCTACAAGACGTTCCTGCAGCGGTCGCAGAACTGGACGAACATCTTCAACACCGCCACCGGCTACATCCAGCCGCGTGACGGCGACGGCCAGTTCCCCAAGTTCGACCCGACCACGGACGGGATGGGCAACTTCGGGCAGTCCGGCTTCCAGGAGGGCAACGCCGCCCAGTACACCTGGGCGATCCCGCAGAACATCCACGGCCTGATCACCGCGATGGGCGGCGACGAAGCGGCGATCCAGCGCCTGGACACCTACTTCCAGCAGCTCAACGCCGGCCCCAACCTGCCGTACGAGTGGGCCGGCAACGAGCCCGCCTTCCTCACCCCCTGGATCTACGGCTACGCCGGCGCGCCGTACAAGAGCGAGGAGATCGTCCACCGCCTGCTCACGACGGTCTACTCGGACGCCCCCGGCGGGGAGCCCGGCAACGACGACCTCGGCTCCATGAGCTCCTGGTTCGTCTGGTCCAGCCTCGGCATGTACCCGGCGACCCCGGGCACGCCGGTACTCGCGCTGGGCGCGCCGATCTTCTCCCGGGCCGAGTTCGACCTGCTCGGAGGGCACCGGCTGAAGCTGACCGCGCCGGGTGCCTCGACGACCACCTACGTGCACGGCGTGTCCGTCGACGGGAAGTCCTGGGCGCCGGCCTGGCTGTCCGCGTCGCTGCTCACCGGGGCCGACGCCCCGTCGGGCCGGCGGACCACCGAGCTGGCGTTCCAGCTCACCTCCAGCGCCGACACGTCGTGGGGGGCCGCGGCCGCCGACGCACCGCCGTCCTACCCGGCCGGACCGCTGACGTTCCCGCCGGGACGCAAGCCGATCATTCTCACCCCGACCGGGCCCAACCTGCTCGGCAGCGCGTCCACCGGCGAGCTGTCCTGGCAGGGACCGGTGCAGAACGGCGTCGGCTCGGTGCCCGGAACCGTCGGCTCCGCCACCACACCCGGGGGGAAGAGCGCGGTGCACTGGACCGAGACGAACGCCGCGCCCAACACCTGGATCTGGGTCGATCCGGCGTCCCCGCTGCCCGCGGGCCAGAGCTACCAGGCCTCCGTCACCCTCGAAGGCAAGGGAACGGTGTACCTGGACTTCTGGAACGGGCAGCAGGACCTGACCAGTCAGACGGTGCAACTCACCGGCACGCCGCAGACGGTCACCGTCCAGGGCGCGGTCCCGTCGGCGGCGGACACCCACTTCCAGATCCGTACGGCGGACGTCGGCCCGGTCGACCTCTACGCGAGCGACGCGTCCATTCAGGTGCTGACGCAGAAGCAGGACTGACGCACCGCTGAGAGCTCGCCCGCCGCTTCCCCGGTTCCTGGGGGGAAGCGGCGGGCGGCCTGAAAATCGGTGAAAGCCCTGTTGCCCGGTTCCGCGACCCGGCTTAGTTTCGCGATGCGCACCATCGAACGATGTTCGGTATCTCGAACAAGCCGTCGTGGAGGGCCCTATGTCGCGATCCGCACGCCATATCCGGCTGATGGCCGCCGCGGCCCTCGGCCTCGGTTCGATCGTCGCGATGAGTCACCTGCCGGCCAACGCCGCGTCGACCGTGGCGATCAACGGCGGCACGACGTACCAGAAGATCGACGGGTTCGGCGTCTCGGAGGCGTTCGGCCAGGCCAACTCCATCCGCAACGCCGCGAGCGCGACACGGCAGCAGGCGCTGGACCTGCTGTTCAGCACGACCAAGGGCGCCGGGTTCAGCATCCTGCGCAGCATCATCCCCTCGGGCAGCGACTCCATCGAGCCGAAGGCTCCGTCCAGCCCCTCGGCCACCCCGACATACGTCTGGAACGGCAACGACGACGCCCAGGACCAGGGGCAGGTGTGGCTGGCCAAGCAGGCGAAGGGCTACGGCGTCACGAACTTCTACAACGACGCCTGGAGCGCACCGGGGTTCATGAAGACGAACGGCAGCGACTCGAACGGCGGCTCGCTGTGCGGCACCCCGGGCGCCTCGTGCGGCTCCGGGGACTGGCGGCAGGCCTACGCGAACTACCTGGTCCAGCACGCGAAGTTCTTGGCCTCGGCCGGCCTCACCCCGTCCGCGGTCGGCTTCGTGAACGAGCCGACCCTCAGCACCAGCTACTCCAGCATGCTGGTGAATCCCACGCAGGCCGCGAGCTTCCTGTCCGTCCTCGGTCCCACGATGAAGGCCTCTGGACTGTCCACCAAGGTCGCGTGCTGTGACGCCCTCGGCTTCAACAACCTCCCCGGCTACGTCAGCGCGGTGCAGGGCAACGCGACCGCGAACGCGGGC
Source organism: Actinoallomurus rhizosphaericola (assembly GCF_024055675.1). Taxonomy (NCBI): domain Bacteria; kingdom Bacillati; phylum Actinomycetota; class Actinomycetes; order Streptosporangiales; family Thermomonosporaceae; genus Actinoallomurus; species Actinoallomurus rhizosphaericola. The sequence goes on from NZ_JAMXMW010000007.1 coordinate 175,404, forward strand.
GTCGGGCTGTTCACCAGCCACGGCTACTCCGGCGCGCCGACGTCCACGATCGACACCGGCGGCCGGCCGCTCTGGGAGTCCGAGTGGTCGATCAACGGGAACACCTGGAACACCGCGTGGGACGACGGCAGCCAAGCCTCCGGGCTCACCTGGGCGCAGCAGATCCACACCGGCCTGACCCAGGCGAACCTCAACGCGTTCCTGTACTGGTGGGGCGTCAGCTCGACGAGCCACGACAGCTCCCTGATCGGGCTGACCGGCTCGACGCTGACGCCGTCCAAGCGGTACTACGCGCTGGCCGGCTACAGCCGGTTCATCCGGCCCGGCGCGACGCGCATCTCGGCCACCACCGGCGACGGCAATCTGAAGGTCTCCGCCTACAAGAACACCGACGGCACCGTCGCCGTCGTCGTCCTCAACACCGGCACGAGCAGCTCGTCGGCCACGTACACGGTGAGCAACGCCGGCCTGTCGAGCGGGACCGTGACCCCCTACCTGACCAACGGGAGCAACAGCCTCGCCCCACAGAGCGCGATCGCCCTGAGCGGGGGCGCGTTCACGGCGACCGTACCGGCACGGTCCCTCGTCACCTACCAGATCAGCGGCACCGGCACGTCATCGCCCACACCCACGCCGACGCCCACACCGACCCCGACGCCTCCGGCGGGCGGCTGCAAGGTCGGCGCCACGGTCAACGCCTGGAACACCGGGCTGACCGAGAACGTCACCATCACCAACTCCGGAACGACGCCCATCGACGGCTGGTCGCTGAAGTTCACCCTTCCGGCCGGGCAGACGCTGGTCTCGGGCTGGAACGCGACCTTCAGCTCCTCCGGAGACCAGGTGACCGCGACGAACGCCTCCTACAACGGCTCGCTGGCGCCCGGGGCGTCCACCACCATCGGCTTCCAGGCCGACCACACCGGCGACACGGCCACGCCGGCGGCCTTCACCCTCAACGGATCCCCCTGCGACGTCACCTGACCGGGCGGATCGTCCTTGCGCGGCAAGGCGCGCCGCGCGACAGTGAAGGGGGCGACGGTCGTCGTCGAAGACGTCGTCCCCCGCGGAGGTTCGCGATGTCCTTATCCTCGCCCCGGTCCACGGAGACGGCCTACTCCGAAGAGCTGGCCCGGCTGATCGCCGTCCTCGACCGCGCCGTCGAGGAGCAGGCGGCCGCGGACCGGGTCGTGCGCGTCTGCGCCGGCGGGCCGGCCGACGTTCCCGCCGCCTTCGCGCGGGGCGCCACCCGCACCGCCTACACGTACGTGGAGTTGGCGCAACTGCTCGAGCAGCCGATCGGGATCGCGGAGCTGGACGGCTACCGGGTCCGTGCCCTCGGCCTGATCCGGCACCACGTGTACATGCTCCACGGCTCCCTCGACCTGGCCTTCAACAGCACGCTGCGCCGGCGCCGATCCGATCCGCACGCCGTCGCGCACGGCCTGGACCGTCCCGCCGCCGAGCTGCGTGCCCTGCGCCTGGAGGTACGCGCGGCTCAGCGTGGATGACCGCACGGGTCACAGCCGGCGGGCGCGGCTGAGGTAGGTCTGGGCGACCACCACGACGGCGAGGAACGCACCGCTGACGACCTGCTGGTAGGAGGAGGACAGGTCGCCGATCTGGTTGATGAGGTTCTGGATCACGCCGAGGAGGAGGACGCCCGCGATCGTGCCGCTCACCGAGCCGGCGCCGCCGGTCAGCAGTGTGCCGCCGATGACGACCGCGGCGATGACGTCGAGCTCCATGCCGGTGCCGAGGATGGTCACGCCCGACGACAGGCGTGCGGCGTTCAGCGCGCCGGACAGCCCGGCCAGCATGCCGGACAGCACGTACACGATGATCTTCGTACGGGCGACCGGGACGCCCATGAGCGCGGCGGCGTCCTCCGCGCCGCCGATGGCGTACACCGCCTGCCCGAAGCCGGTCCGCTGCAGCACCACGCCGCCGATGACGAACAGGACGAGCGTCAGGTAGACGGGATAGCCCAGGCCGAACAGGTGTCCCTGGCCGAGCCGGGCGAGGACCGTGCCGTGCGGGATGAGGTACGTCGTCGCGCCCTCGTGCGAGATCGACAGCAGCAGGCCGCGCGCGCCGAGCAGGCCGGCCAGGGTGACGATGAACGGCGCCAGCCGGACCCGGGCGATCAGCAGGCCCTGCACCAGCCCGACCGCGCCGCAGACCGCCAGCGGCACGAGGAGCCCGGCCACCGTCCCCCACCGCACGGCGTACGCGGCCAGGACGCCGCCGAGGGCGAAGACCGACCCGACCGACAGGTCGATGCCGCCGGTGATGATGACGAACGTCATGCCGAGCGCCACCATCGCGGGGAACGACGAGGTGATGGCGATGTCGCCGAGGTTCTCTCCGGTCGGGAAGCGGCTGAAGGAGAGCGAGCCGACGATGAGCAGGAGGACGAGCACCGCGGTCGCGCCGTGGCGCTGGATCAGGCCGAAGGCGCGGTCGCGCCGGCTCGGCGCGTAGGCGTCCTGGGTGACGGGCGTGTCGGCCGTCGCTTGCTCGGTGGTCATCGTCCGGTCCCTCCCCTCGCCGCGTACACGGCGGCCAGGATGATCACTGCCTGCACCATCTGGGCGACCGAGTCGGGCAGGTTGTGCTTGATCAGCGTCGCCCGTACGAGCTGGATCAGCAGCGCGCCCGCGACGGTGCCCAGGACCCGCACCCGGCCGCCGGTGAGCGGCGTGCCGCCGACCACGACCGCGGTGATCGCCGACAGCTCCATCAGCAGGCCGAGCGACGACGGGTCGCTGGCCTGCAGGCGGGCGGTGGCGAGCACGCCCGCGACCGCGGCGAGCAGGCCGGACAGGACGTAGACCAGCAGGAGGACGCGCCGGACCGGCAGCCCGGACAGGACGCTCGCCGTACGGTTGCCGCCGATCGCGACGAGCTGCCGGCCGAAGGTCGTCCTGCGGACGACGCCTGCCACCAGCACGGTCAGCACGGCCGCGACGACCACGGGCAGCGGGACACCGACGAGGCTCGACGATCCGAGGTCCAGGAGGGTCGTGTCGTGCACGTCCTTGAGCTGACCGCCGGCGATGACGAGGGCGAGCCCCCGGCCGCCGACGAACAGGCAGAGGGTCGCGACGATCGGCTGGACGTTGACGAACGCCACGAGCGAGCCGTTCACCAGGCCGACCGCGACGCCGCCGACCAGGGCGACGAGGATCGCCGCGCCGACGCCGTACCCGAGGTAGAGCGGGATGAGCGCGGTGGCCAGCGCCATCACCGAGCCGACGGACAGGTCCACGCCCTCGGTGCCGATCACCAGCGCCATGCCGAGGGAGACGATGACGACCGGCGCGACCTGGACGAGCTGGGTGCGGAGATTCTCCGTGCTGATGAAGTGCGGGGTGATCGCGATGTTCACGACGATGAGCGCGGCGATCGCCGCGTACACCCCGTAGTTCTGCAGCCAGGCCAGCGTTCGCGCGCCGGCCGGCCGGGGCACCGCGACGGCGGTGTCGCTCATCCGACGTTCTCCCGCGTGTGCGCGGCGATCGTGGTCATCACGCCCTCCTCGGTCAGTTCGTCCCCGGTCAGCTCACCGACGACGGCGCCGTTGCGCAAGACCACGACGCGGTCCGAGCCCTCGACCAGCTCCTCCAGGTCCGAGGAGATCAGCAGGACGGCGAGGCCCGCCTCGGCGAGTTCGTCGACGAGCGCCTGGACCTCCGCCTTCGCGCCGACGTCGATGCCCCGCGTCGGCTCGTCCAGCAGCAGGACCTTCGGCTCGGTGGCCAGCCAGCGGGCCAGCAGGACCTTCTGCTGGTTGCCGCCGGACAGCTCGGCGACCGGCTGGTGCGGGCCGGTCGCCTTGATCCGGAGTCGCTTCATGAAGGTCTCGACGATCCGGTCGATGCGGGCGTCCGAGACGACGCCAGCGCGGGCCAGGCGCGGGAGGGCGGCGAGGGCGATGTTGTCGCGGACCGAGAGGGTCGGCACGATGCCCTCCGCCTTCCGGTCTTCGGGCAGCAGCGCGATCCCGGCCCGTACGGCGGCCGTGGCCGAGCCCCGCCGGACCGGGAGCCCGGCCACGGTGACCCCGCCCGCGTCGAGCGGGAGAACGCCGGCGATGGCCTTCGCCGTCTCGGTACGGCCCGCGCCGAGCAGGCCGCCCAGCCCGACCACCTCGCGGGGCCGGATGGTCAGGGACACGTCGTCGAGCAGGTGCCGGCTGGTCAGCCCGCGCGCGTCCAGGACCGGCTCTCCGGACGCCTCGTGCGCTCCGGAGAACCGCGTGACGCCCTCGGAGCGGACCTCAGCGACGTCGCGGCCGAGCATCAGCGAGACGAGGCGAAGCCGGTCCAGGTCCGCGAGGGCGCCCTGGTGGACGACGCGGCCGTCGCGCAGCACCGTGACGCCGTCGCAGATCCGGTACAGCTCGTCGAGGCGGTGGCTGACGTAGATCACCGCGATCCCCTGCCCGCGCAGCCGCTCGATGACGCCGAACAGCGTCTCGACCTCGCGGGGTTCGAGGGAGGACGTCGGCTCGTCCATGATGACGACGCGGGCGTCCACCGAGACGGCGCGGGCGAGCGCGACCATCTGCTGGGCGCCCACGCCGAGGGAGCGCAGCGGCAGCCGGACGTCCACCCGCACGCCGTACGACTCGAGCGTCCGGGCGGCCGTCTGGTGCATGCGGCGGGTGTCGATGAGGCCGAGGGCGCGGCGCGGCTCGCGGCCCAGGAGCAGGTTGCGGGCCACGCTGAGGTCGGGGACCAGCCCGATCTCCTGGTGCACCGCCTGGACGCCGGCGCGCTGCGCGTCCAGCGGGCCGGTGAACCCGGCGACCCGGCCGGCGAGGCGCACCTCGCCCTCGTCCGGCCGGTGCACACCGGTGATCACCTTGATGAGGGTGGACTTGCCCGCGCCGTTCTCGCCGACCAGCGCGTGGACCTCGCCGGGACGCAGGCTGAGGGTCACCCGGTCGAGGGCGAGCACGCCGGTGAAGCGCTTGACGATGTCGCGGGCCTCCAGCAGCGGCGGGTCACCGGCGTTCGGCCGCTCGGGGACGGGATCGGTCATGAGGCCTCCTTCGTCGGCCTCATGACCAAGGTGCTGTGCTTACTGATTCCCTCGCTTCGCTCGGTCACGAGGCCTCCTTCGTCGGCCTCATGACCAAGGTGCTGTGCTTACTGATTCCCTCGCTTCGCTCGGTCATGAGGCCTCCTTCCTCGGCCTCATGACCAAGGTGCTGTGCTTACTGATTCCCTCGCTTCGCTCGGTCATGGGCACCCCCAGTCGTGTCTGAGCATCGATCAGTACGCGGGCGCTCGATCAGTACGCGGACGCGACCGACTGCTTGGCGTTGGAGGAGTCGTACTCCCGGTCGGAGATGATGACCTTGTCGGGGATCGGCTCGCCGTTCAGGAACTTGCTCAGCGTCTGGAACGCCAGCGGGCCGAAGCGGGGGTTGGACTCCACGACGGCGTAGATCCAGCCGCTGACGATCTGCGAGACGGCGTTGCGGGTGCCGTCCACCGAAACGATCTTGATGTCACCGGCCTTCTTGCCGGCGCCCTTGAGAGCGGTGACCGCGCCGAGCGCCATCTCGTCGTTCTCCGCGTAGATCGCGTTGACGTCGGGGTGGCTCTGGATCATCTGCTCGGTGACCTGCTGGCCCTTCTCGCGGGCGAAGTCGCCGGTCTGCTCGAAGGTGATCTGGATGCCGGGCGCCTTCTTGGCGATCTCGTCCTTGAAGCCGCTGGTGCGCTCGGTGGTCACGTTGTTGCCGGACGCGCCGAGGAGGATCGCGACCTTGCCCTTGCCGCCCAGGGCCTTGATCATCTGGTCGGCGGCGCGCCTGCCCTGCTCGTAGAAGTCGGACCCGATGAAGGTCACGTAGTCCTTGCAGGCGGTCGCGTTGATCTTCCGGTCGATGGTGATGATCGGGATGTGCTTGGCGGAGGCCTGCTGCAGCACCGGCTCCCAGCCGTCGGAGTTCAGCGGCGCGATGACGAGCGCCTTCGCCCCCTGGGCGATGAGCTGCTGGACGTCGCTGATCTGCTTGCTGAACTGGGACTGGCCGTTGGTCGTCCGCAGGTTCGCGATCCCCTCCTGCTTCGCCTCCGCCTTGATCGAGGCCGTCTCGGCGATGCGGAAGGGGTTGGCCTCCTTCTCGGACTGGGAGAACCCGATGACCGAGCTCTTCGGGTCGAACTTCGCCGCCCCGAACTTGTCGATCGTGCAGGAGGGCGCGGAGCCCGTCGGGGTCTGCACCACCTGCCCGGCCTGGGCGCCCCCGCCCCCGGTCTGCTGGTCCTTCTCGGACTTGGCGCAGCCGGCGGCGACCAGGGCGGTCAGCGCGACGATCGTGGTGGTGAGCGTGACCACGCGGGGGCGGTACAGAGGGACGGTCATGGCTGGTCCTTCCCCAGGCGGAGGCGAGATGCCGGTAATTGACGCACCCCCGATCGAGTTCTGTCAATAGCGATCAGCAACGGTCGGATTTTTCGGTCTAAATCTTGCAGGATCGATCAGAGCCATTCATGCTGTCCTCACCGGTACCGGCCGTCCCAGCGCCCTCCTGGCCTCCGTCCGTTCCGGCGCAGCCGCGTGCCGCGCTGCGCCCCTCCGCCCATCACCCTGATCCAACAGATGGGAGTCTGCCGTGCCCACCCTCCGATCATCCAGCCTCGCCAGGCCCCGCGGCCCGGCGGTCGTCGTCGGCCTCGCGGTCGCGCTCCTGGCCGCCCTCGTCGCGCCCGCCTCGGCCCGCGCCTCCGCGCCCGCCCCCGCGGCCTGGAAGGCCCAGACCCCGCCCCTGACCACCCCGTGGACCGACAAGGTCTCGCCGACCAACGCCCTCCCCGACTACCCCCGGCCCCAGCTGACGCGGTCCCAGTGGCAGAACCTCAACGGCGAATGGGAGTTCGCCCAGGCGACCGCCGGCGAGGCACCGCCGACCGGCAAGACCCTGGGTGAGCGGATCCTCGTCCCGTACCCGGTCGAGTCGGCGCTGTCCGGGATCAAGCGCCACGTCGACCACATGTGGTACCGCCGGACGTTCACCGTGCCGAAGTCCTGGCACGGCGACCGGCTGCTCCTGCACTTCCAGGCCGTCGACTACCACGCCACCGTCTACGTGAACGGCACGCAGGTCGCCACGCACACGGGCGGCTACGACGGCTTCTCCGCCGACGTCACCGGCGCCGTCCGGGGCAAGGGCCCGCAGGAGCTGGTGGTCGGCGTCGACGACCCGACCGACATCGGCACCCAGGCGCTCGGCAAGCAGCGCTCGCCGGGCGACGGCATCTTCTACACCCCGTCCTCCGGGATCTGGCAGACCGTCTGGATGGAGCCGGTCGCCGCGTCGTACGTGTCCCGCCTGGACGCCACGCCGGACCTGGCCGACAAGACACTGCGGCTCACCGCGCACGTCGCCGGGGACTCGGGAGCGACCGTCGAGGCGACCGCGTACGCCGGGAACCACAAGGTGGGCCGGGCTCTCGGCGCGGCCGGCTCCGAGCTGAGCATCCCGATCAGCAAGCCGCACCTGTGGACGCCCGACGACCCGTACCTGTACACGCTGAAGGTCAAGGTCCGGGACGGCCACAAGGTGGTCGACAAGGTCGGCTCCTACTTCGGGATGCGCTCGATCAGCCTCGGCAAGGGCCCCGACGGCAAGGTCCGGATGCTGCTGAACGGCAAGTTCGTCATGCAGGTCGGCACGCTCGACCAGGGCTTCTGGCCGGACGGCATCTACACCGCGCCGACCGACGACGCCCTGAAGTTCGACCTGGAGGCGCACAAGCGCCTCGGCTTCAACATGGTCCGCAAGCACGTCAAGGTCGAACCCGACCGCTGGTACTACTGGGCGGACAAGCTCGGGCTCCTCGTCTGGCAGGACATGCCCGCGACGTACGCCGGCCACTCGCCGTCCGCGGCGGTCAAGACGCAGTTCGAGACCGAGCTGCGCAACCTCGTCGACCAGCACCGCAGCCACCCGTCCATCGTCGTGTGGGTGCCGTTCAACGAGGGCTGGGGCGAGTACGAGCCGGACCGGATCGCCGCGCAGGTCAAGGGCTGGGACCCCAGCCGCCTCGTGGACATCGACAGCGGCACCAACTGCTGTGAGTCGATCCCGAACATCACCTCGGGCGACATCTACGACGACCACACCTACGTCGGTCCCGGCGCACCGGTCCAGCAGGGCGCACGGGCCGCGGTCGACGGGGAGTACGGCGGGCTCGGCCTCAAGGTCGACGGTCACATGTGGGACCCCGCCAACGGCTTCGCGTACGAGATGGAGCCCGACTCGGCCACGCTGACCCGGCGCTACACCGAGCTGCAGAACCGCCTGCTCGACGTGGAGAAGCGGTGCGGCGTGTCCGCGTCGGTCTACACCCAGATCACCGACGTCGAGGACGAGCTGAACGGCATCTACACCTACGACCGCCAGGTGCTCAAGCCCGGCGCGGACCAGGTCCGCGCCGCCAACCAGGCCCTGATCAAGGCGTCCTCCTCGGTCGGCCAGGGCGACGCGACGACCTTCCCGCCCGGCACGCCCGGACTCGACGGCGTCAGCTTCTACCCGCTCGACGAGGGGTCCGGCACGGTCGCCAAGGACGCGGTCGGCGGCCACGACGCGACGCTTGTGAACGGGCCGACGTGGACGGCCGGGCACTCCGGGTCCGCGCTGCAGTTCAACGGTTCCAACCAGTACGCCGACACCGGTGCGGCCCTCCTGGACACGACCGGGAACTACAGCGTGTCCGCCTGGGTGAAGCTCGACCGGCGCGGCGGGTTCGCCACGGCCGTCAGCCAGGACGGTGACACGAACAGCGCCTTCTACCTGCAGTACTCCGGCCAGGACGACCGGTTCGCGTTCAGCTTCGCCGGGGTGCGGGCGCTCGCGCCGGCCGCCCCGGAGACCGGCCGGTGGTACCACCTCGTCGGGGTCCGCGACGCCGCCACCGGCACGCTGACCCTGTACGTCGACGGGCAGAAGGCCGGGACCGCGGCCGCCTGCCTCGGCGACCGCTCCACCGGGCACACGGTGATCGGCCGCGGCAAGTACGGCGGCAACCCCGTCGACTACTGGCCCGGGGCTCTCGACCAGGTGCACGTCTTCGACCGGGCCCTGTCCGCCGACGACGTCGCCAAGCTCTACCAGTCCGGCAAGTGACGCGACGCGGGAGGGGCCCTCGGGTCCCTCCCGCCTTCTGTTGGGAAGGAGAGAGTCGATGGAACGACGGGCGTTCCTCACCCGCGGCCTCGCCGTCACCGGAGGCGTCGCGGCGGCCGGCGTCGGCGCGCGGCCCGCCGGCGCGGAGTCCCGTGATCAGACGCGCGTGCGCGTCCTGCCGGCGGTGGAGGCCGCCTCGGCGGGCGGGCACTACACGCCGAACCGCGCGCCGCTGCGTCCGGCGCCCTTCCTCAGGCTCCCGCCGGGAAGCGTGCGGCCGAAGGGGTGGCTGCGGCGGCAGCTCGACCTGCAGGTCGAAGGGCTGAACGGTCGCATGCCCGAGGTGTCGGACTACCTGGACTATGACACGAACGGGTGGGTCGATCCCGCGAAGGGCGGCTGGGAGGAACTGCCGTACTGGCTGCGCGGCTTCACCGACCTCGGCCTCGTGACCGGCGACGAGCGCGTGCGGGCCCTGACCCGCCGCTGGGTGGACGGCATCCTGGCCGCGCAGCAGCCCGACGGCTGGTTCGGCCCGGCCGCCCTGCGGACCTCCCTCGAGAGCGGCCCGGACTTCTGGCCGCACATGCCCGTCCTCGACGCCCTCCGCTCGTACGCCGAGGCGACCGGCGACGACCGCGTCACGCCGTTCCTGACGCGCTACTTCGACTTCCAGAGCCGGCAGCCCGCCGAGGTGTTCCGGCGCGGCTGGGGCGCGTACCGCTGGGGCGACACGATCGACAGCGTGTACTGGGTCTACAACCGGACCGGGGACGACCGGCTCCTCGACCTCGTCCACAAGATCCACGCCGGCTCCGCCGACTACGTCACCGGCCTGCCGACGTGGCACAACGTGAACCTCGCCCAGGGCTTCCGCGAGCCGCTGCAGTACGGCGTGCTGGCCGGCGACCCGGCGCTGCGCGCGGCGACGTACCGGAACCACGACGTGATCATGGGCACGTACGGGCAGTTCCCCGGCGGCGGGTTCGCCGGGGACGAGAACTGCCGCCCGTACTTCACCGACCCCCGGCAGGGCATGGAGACCTGCGGGTTCGTCGAGCTCATGCACAGCTTCGAGCTGCTGACCCGGATCACCGGGGACCCGGTCTGGGCCGACCGCTGCGAGAACATCGCGGTCAACTCGCTGCCCGCCGCCTTCGACCCCGCGCAGCGCGGCACCCACTACATCACCAGCGCGAACTCCATTCAGCTCGACAACGTCGCCAAGACCCACGGCCAGTTCGACAACGACTTCGCGATGCAGGCGTACAAGCCCGGGGTGCACGACTACCGCTGCTGCCCGCACAACTACGGCATGGGCTGGCCGTACTACGCCGGGGAGCTGTGGCTGGCGACGTACGACGCCGGGCTGTGCGCCTCGATGTACGCCGCGTCCGAGGTGACGGCGAAGGTGGGGACCGAGGGCACCGACGTCACCGTGACCGAGGAGACCGGGTACCCGTTCGAGGAGACCGTGACGCTGCGGATCTCGACGCCGCGGCCGGTCGAGTTCCCGCTCTACCTGCGGGTTCCCGGCTGGTGCGCGAGCCCCGCGCTGCGCGTGAACGGCGCGCCCGTCCCCCTGCGCGCGGCGCCGCCGTGCTACGTCGCCGTCACCCGTACCTGGCGGCACGGGGACCGCGTCGAGCTGCACCTGCCCATGCGCGCCACCACCCGCACCTGGGAGAAGAACCACGGCGCGGTCTCGGTGGAGTACGGCCCGCTCACCTTCTCCCTCGCCATCGAGGAGCAGTGGCGGCGGTTCGCCGGCACCACGGCGTGGCCGGAGTACGAGGTCACCGCCGGCTCACCGTGGAACTACGGCCTCGACGGCGGGTCGCTGCGCGTTCTGCGGCGATCGGCGCGCGGCAACCCCTTCACCCGGCGGGGAACGTCGCTGGAGATCCGCGCCCGCGCCCGGCGGATCCCCAACTGGCGGGCCGACGACGAGAACGTCGTCCGGCCGCTGCAGGACGGCCCGGTCCGGTCAGGCGAACCCGCCGAGACCGTCACGCTGATCCCGATGGGCGCCGCCCGGCTGCGCCTCACCGCGTTCCCGGCCATCGGCCACGGCCCGGACGCGCGGGAGTGGCGGCTCGTGCCGATCGCCACCGCCTCCCACACGTGGCAGGGGGACACGACCGAGGCACTCTGCGACGGGATCGAGCCGTCGGCCTCCGGCGACCAGTCGATCCCCCGGTTCACCTGGTGGGACCACCGCGGCGGCGTCGAGTGGGTCCAGTACGACTACCCCGAGCCCGTCACGGCCGCGGCCACCGCCGTCTACTGGTTCGACGACACGGGCCAGGGGCAGTGCCGCGTCCCGGTGTCGTGGCGGCTGCTGTACCGCGACGGCGACACGTGGCTGCCGGTCGAGAACCCGTCGGCGTACGGCACCGCGCGCGATACGTACAACCGCACGACGTTCACTCCGGTACGGGCTACGGCGTTCCGGCTGGAGGCCCGCCTCGGCGACGGGGTGTCGGGCGGCATCCTCGAATGGCGGATGGAGGAGGGCTGAGGAGCCGGTCAGCGGTCCGCCGGCGGTGCGCCGCCGGCGGAGGCCATGGCCGTGATGATGCGCTCCTCGGTGATCTCCAGGCCGGTCAGCTCGGCCGCGACCGCGCCGTCGCGCAGCACGACGACGCGGTCGCACCCGGAGACCAGCTCCTCCAGGTCGGAGGAGATCAGCAGGATGGCCAGGCCGGCGACGGCCAGTTCGTCCAGCAGGTCGCGCAGCTGGGCCTTGGCGCCCACGTCGATGCCGCGGGTCGGCTCGTCCAGCAGCAGGACCTTCGGCTGCATCGCCAGCCAGCGGGCCAGCAGGACCTTCTGCTGGTTGCCGCTGGACAGCTCGGCGACCTTCTGCAGCGGCGACGTCGCCTTGATGCGCAGGCGGCGCATGAAGGTCTCCACGACCCGGTCGATCCGCGCGCCCGAGACGAGCCCGAAGCGGGACAGGCGCGGCAGCGCGGCCAGGGCGATGTTGTCGCGGACCGACAGCGACGGGATGATCCCCTCGACCGCGCGGTTCTCCGGCAGGAGCCCCACCCCCGCGCGGATCGCGCCGGCGATCGAGCGCCGCCGCAGCGGCGCGCCGGCCACGGTGACCTGGCCGGCGTCCAGCGTCAGGGCCCCGGCGATCGCCTTCGCGGTCTCCGTACGGCCCGCTCCCAGCAGGCCGCCCAGCCCCAGCACCTCGCCCTCCCGGAGCTCCAGCGACACGTCGGCCAGCGCGTGCCGGCGCGTGAGCCCGGTGGCGCGGAGGTACGGCGGGTCGGCCGGCGCCTCGGCGGCCGCCTCGGGCAGGGCGGGCGACACGCGCGGGAGCCGCCGCCCGAGCATGATGGACACGAGCGCGCGCCGCTCCAGGCCCGCGAACGGCCCGCTGTGCACGACCCGGCCGCCGCGCAGCACGGTCAGCCGGTCGCCGAGGCGGTAGAGCTCGTCGAGCCGGTGACTGACGTACAGCACCGCCCGGCCCTGCTCGCGCTGCTCGGTCACGACGCGGAACAGCGCCTCGATCTGCGGCGGCTCCATCTCCGCGGTCGGCTCGTCGAGGACGAGCACCTCGGCGCCGGCCGTCACCGCTCGGGCCAGGGCCACGAGCGTGCGCGCCCCCGGGTCGAGCGTCGCCAGCGGCCGGCGCACGTCGACCCGCAGCCCGTACGCGGCGAGGATCTCGGCGGCCCGGTCGTGCATCCGCGCGAGGTCGATCAGGCCGAACCTGCCCCTGGGCTCGGCACCGGCGAAGAGGTTGCGCGCGATGCTCAGCGAGGGGATGAGCGCGCTGTCCTGGTGGACCGCCATGACGCCGGCACGGCGGGCGTCCAGCGGGCTGCCGAAGCGGACCACCTCGCCGTCGCGGCGGAGCCGTCCGGCGTCGGGCCGGTACACCCCGGAGAGGATCTTGACGAGCGTGGACTTGCCCACGCCGTTCTCGCCGGTGAGCGCGTGCACCTCCCCGCGCGCCAGCGTGAGTGAGACATGGTCGATAGCGACCGTGCCGGGGAACACCTTGAGGATCCCGGCCGCCTCCAGGGCCCTGTCGGTCACGACGCACCTCCCGGTAACGCGCCGGTGTACCGCAGGTAATACCACGCCGCGGCCGTCGATCACCAGAGAGCGGGGACGCATCGTCGCCCGGTTCACTCCTGATCCGGCAGGCCGCCGAGGAGTTGGCGCAGCAGCCGCTCGTCCTGGGCGGAGAGGTCCTCCACGAAACGGGCGAGCACCGCCCGCCGGTCCGCGTCGGACTCCAGCACCTGCCGCATCCGCCGCGCGGTCAGCCCGGGGGCGTCGGCGACCGGCGCGTACGCGTAGGCGCGGCCCTGTTTGCCGCGCGTCAGCAGGCCTTTGTCGAACATCCGGGACAGCACGGTCACCACCGTGCTGTAGGACAGGTCGCCGCCCAGGCCCTGGAGCACCTCGCCGGGGGTCAGCGCCGCAGAGGAGGACTGCAGCAGACCGAGGACCTCGGCCTCCAGCGCGCCGCCCGGCCTGCGCTCGCCCGGAGCGTGTCCGGCGTTCACGAGTTGGCTCCCCTCCGTTCATCATCTACAGTCCTGTAGAACTTCTACCAGTATGTAGAAGTCGGTGCGTCGTCGAGTCTGTCACGCCGGCCGGGCGTGGCGCACTCCGTCGACGCGCCGCCGGAAGCCGGCCGCGCCTTCCCTCGGACTTCTACAGATCCGTAGATCCAGAGCCTCCTCGGCCCGGCCCGAGCCCTCCTCAGTTCCTGGAGATCGACCTCGATGACAGTCCACCCCGTAACTCCCGCCTTCGACGGCTCCCACATCGACGGCTCGCTGTTCACCGCGATCACCGACCTCGCCCGCGACACCCGGTGGCTCAACTCGCCGCTGGAGATGTGGACCAACGCCGGCCTCGGGGTGTTCGCGGTGCTCATGCTGATCGGCTGGTGGAACGCCCGGCGCCGTGACACCCGCGCCATGACTCTCGCCCTCGCCGCGCCGGTCGCCGTGGCGGTGGCCTTCGCCATCGCGGAGGTCGCCAAGAAACTGATCACCGAGGTGCGGCCGTGCTACTCGCTGCCGCACGACTACTTCGTGTCCCCCTGCCCCGTCCGCACCGACTACGCCTTCCCCAGCGGCCACGCCACCGTCGCCGCCGCCGCGGTGGCCGCGCTGTGGCTGCTCGACCGGCGCCTGTCCGTCGTCGCCGCGGCCTTCGCGGTCGTCGAGTGCTTCACCCGCGTCTACCTCGGCGACCACTACCCCCACGACGTCGTCGGCGCCGTCGTCCTGGCCCTGCCGGTCGCCTACCTCCTCAGCCGGGTGCTGGGCCGCGTCGCCGTTCCCCTCGTCGCCCGCCTGCGCGCCGGAGCCCTGGCGCCGGTGCTGACCGCCACGCCCGCCGGCGCCCAAACCACCCGCTGAGAGACGCCCTGAGCCGGGCTATGAACGCGCGCGGGCGGCGATGAGGTCGGTGAACAGGGTCTCCCACCGCCGGGCGACGGTGGCGATGTCGTAGCGGGCGGCGGCCTGGTGAGCGGCCGCGCCCATCGCGTGGCGCCTGGCGGGGTCGTCGATGAGTTCTCCCAGGGCATCGGCCAGGGCGTCGGTGTCACCGGCCGGGACGAGGAGCCCGTCCCGGCCGTGGGTGATGATCTCCCTGGGGCCCTGGGGACAGTCGAAGCTGACGACCGGGACACCGCCGGCGAAGGCCTCGATGATGGTCATGCCGAAGCCCTCGAAGGAGGAGGACAGCGCCACGATGGAGGCCTCGGCGAAGGCGGCGTGGATGTCATCGGTCCGGCCCATGAACGCGACCTTGTCGCCCAGGTGGTGGAAGGCGGCGACGCCGCGGAGCCTGGCGAGTTCGGGGCCGGTCCCGTACAGGCGCAGGGTCCAGTCCGGGCGGGTCGCCGCGACCTTGGCGAAGGCGTCGATGAGCCGCTCGTAGTGCTTGACCTTGGCCATGCGGCCCGCCGCGGCGATCACCGGGGCGTCCAGGCCGGAGACCGGCTTGGCGCCCGCGGGCAGGGCGTTGGGGATGACCTCCAGCCGCGTGGGAGCGCCTTCGAGGAAGCCGGTGTAGGCACGCCGGTCGGCCTCGGTGAGGGTCACCAGGGCGTCCAGGCGCGGGTACCAGCGGCGCAGGTGCTCCTTCAGGCCCGCGCGGTGCGCGTCCAGGTGGAGGTGCTCCTGGCCGACCACGACGACGTCGCGCGGGGCGAAGCGGGCGGCCAGCAGGTTGAACGCCGGGCGGGTGGTGACCAGCACGTCGGTCTCGAGCCCGCGCAGCGCCCGCCACAACCGGTAGTCACCGCGCAGGGTGATCTCCGACCACATCCTCTCCCCGCGGGGCACCAGCCGGCTGTTGTGCCGGCCCAGCCGCGCGTCGAGGCGCCCGGGACGTACTCCCGTGCGCACGTCCATCAGCGTGCGGACGCCGACGCGCTCGTCGATCGGGAAGAACGGATCGGTCCGCCGCCGGTGCAAGGTGATGATCTCGACCTCGTGCCGTATCGCGAGCCGGTTGGCCAGGGTGATGGTGGCGCGAATAGTGCCGCCCATTCCGTAGGCGGATCCGAGAAGAAACGTGATCTTCATGTGCGGTGTCTCCAGGGGGGTGGACGTCATGGGGGCGGACCCTCACCTCGTCAGGCGCCGCGGGATGACGGTGTTCACACCGAGGCGGCGTTCGACCGCGCGACCAGCCCGAATTCTTACTATTGAGATAGTATTACCGCGATAGTACTACTTGATGCGTAGATTGCGGCCGGACGAAGGAGCACACCACGTGAACCACGCGAACGGCGATGGCGCCGTCCCCCGCCGCCCCCCGGGCATGCTGGAAGACGAGGTGCTGGCGGTGCTGTGGGCGCTCGGGCGGCCGGTGACGCCTGCCGAGGTGCAGCTCGAACTCGGCGACCGGCTGGCCTACACCACCGTGATGTCGACGCTGAGCCGCCTGCACCGCAAGAACCTGGTCACCCGCGCGCCGACCGCACGAGGCGGGTACGCCTACGCCCCGACGATGGACGAGGCCGAGCACACCGCCCGCGCGATGACCGAGCTGCTGGACCGCCGTCGCGACCGCGCCGGGACGCTGGCCCGCTTCGTCTCATCGCTCCCGCCGGAGGACGAGGCGCTCCTGCAACGGCTGCTCCACGCGGAAGGCGGCGACTGACATGCATCTCATCGTCTACGCGCCGTTCGCCGCCTCGGCGCTGCTGGCCGTCTCGGGACCGCGGCTCGCCGCCCGGATGCCGCCGGCGACCGGAACCCGCCTGCTGCTGACCGCCGGCCTCGCGTGCGCCCTGACGTCGTCGCTGTCACTCGTGCTCCTGGCCGCCACGCTCATCGGACGGCTTCCCCTGGTCGCCGCCGTCGGCGCGTGGTCCGGCGACCGTCTGCGCCACGCCGACCCGGTCTCGCCCGTCACCGCGAAACTCGCGATGCTCGCCCTGCTGCTCCTGGCCTTCGCGGTCGCCGGGACCACGGCGCGGCGCGTCCGCGCCCTCCGCCGCGCCCGGCGCGCCTGCGCCCGGCTGGGCCCGCGAAGCGGCCGCCTCGTCGTCCTCGATCAGCCCGTGATCGAGGCGTTCGCCGTCCCCGCCGGCCGCGGACGGCAGGGCCGCATCGTGGTGTCGACCGGCATGCTGCGCACCCTGAACGCGGAAGAGCGCCAGGTCCTGCTCGCCCACGAGACCGCCCACCTGGACCACCGGCACCACCGCCACCGGGTCCTGGCCGCCCTCATCACGGCCGCCGACCCCCTGCTGGCCCCTCTTCCGGCGGCGATCCACCATCTCACCGAGCGCTGGGCCGACGAGGACGCCGCCGCGACCGTCACCGACCGGCCGCTGGCCGCCCGTGCCCTGGCCCGCGCCGCCCTCGCCGCCCGCCACGACGACCGGCCATCACCGCGGAGCGCCGTGCTGTGCTTCGGCCGCAGCGACGTGCCGGGCCGCGTCCGCGCCCTGCTCGCCGGGACCCCGGCCCGCCGCCCGGTCATCGTCGCCGTGCTGGCCGCCACTCTCACCGCGTGCCTCGTCAGCGCGGCCGAAGCCGGGAACGACACCGCCCACCTGTTCGGCCGGGCCCGCCACGGCTACCACGCCAGACCGCTGGGCATCACCGCCGCCACCACGCACGAGGCACGCCACCTCATCACCGTCCTCGACCACCGCACCGACATGTCGCGGTGATCACGCGACGGCTCATGTCGCATCGGTCACGTCGCCGATGGCCTGGTCGAGGATGGCCAGGCCGAGCGAGATCTCCGCTTCGGTGGCGGTCAGCGGCGGTGCGATCCGGAACACGCCGCCCATGCCCGGCAACTGCACGATGTTCATGTGCAGGCCGAGCTCCAGGCAGCGCGTGGTGACCAGCGCGCCGAGCTCGTCGGATCCGCGTCCGGTCGCGCCGTCCGCGACCAGTTCCAGCCCGGCCAGCAGGCCGCGGCCGCGGACGTCTCCGACGACCGGGTGCCGCGCCGCGATCTGCTCCAGGCCGTCCCGCAGGAGGGCGCCGAGTTCGGCGGCGCGTTCGTCCAGCCGGTCACGGATCAGCACGTCGAGGACGGTGTTGCCGACCGCCGCCATGAGCGGGTCGGCGACGTGGGTGGTGAAGAACAGGAAGCCGCGGTCATGGGCCTCCTGCTCGATCTCGGCGCTGGTCAGCACGGCGGCGAGGGGGAATCCGGCGCCGAGGGTCTTCGACAGCGTCAGGATGTCCGGGACGACGCCGTCACGCTGGAAGGCGTACCAGGCGCCGGTGCGGCAGAGCCCGGTCTGCGCCTCGTCGAGGATCAGCAGCATGCCGCGCTCCCGGCACTTCTCGTGCAGCGCGGCGAAGTAGCCCTCGGGCGGCTCGATGATCCCGCCGGAGCTGAGGATGGGCTCGACGATGCAGGCGGCGAGGCTGCCGACGGACTGCGCGTCGATCAGCTCGAAGCCGAAGTCCAGCTGCCGCCGCCAGTCGAGCTCGCCGTCGGAGGTGGTGAAGTCGGGCCGGTACGCGTTGGGCACGGGGATGGCGAAGTTGCCCGGAGCCGCCGGGCCGTACCCTTTGCGGCCGGCGCTGTAGGTGGCGGACGCCGCGGCCTGCGTCATGCCGTGCCACGAGCGGGCGAAGGAGACGATCTCGTGCTTGCCGGTGACGAGCTTGGCCATCCGGATCGCGGCCTCGTTCGACTCGCCGCCGGTGGTCAGCAGCAGGGCCTTCTCCAGCGGCGCCGGCAGGGTCTCGGCCAGGCGCCGGGCGAGGTCGACGACGGGGCGGCTCAGCATGCCGCTGAAGAGGTGGTCGAGCCGGGCCGCCTGCTCCCGCACCGTGGCCACGATCTCCGGGTGCGAGTGGCCGATGATCGCGCTCATCTGGCCCGAGGTGAAGTCGAGGATCTTCCGGCCGTCCTCGGTGTACAGGAAGCTTCCGGCGGCGCTCTCGATGATCTCGCGGGTGAACCGGCCCGCCCCGGCGTAGCGCACGAGGTGCCGGTCGGCGTCGGCCCAGAAGGCGGATGAAGACGCGGAGGTCGCAGCGGTCATGTCTCGAGCAGCGGTCATGTCTCGACGCTAGGGGCCCGCCGAGCGACACGTCCATCTCACGATCCCGGCTTTCCTGTTCGGCTCAGCCGTACAAGAATGTCCCGGTGATCTTCAATCCGTGGCGGCTGCGGCTCCTGATCCAGCTCGACACGCTGGGGACCGTGCGCGCCGTCGCCCAGGCCGCGAACCTGAGCGCGTCGAGCGTGTCCCAGCAGCTGTCCGTGCTCGAGGCCGAGACGCGCACGCAGTTGCTGGAGCGCACGGGGCGGCGGGTGCGGCTCACCCCGGCCGGGCTGATCCTGGCGCGGCGGGCCCGGGAGATCCTCGACCACATGACCGCGGTCGGGGCGGAGCTGCGCAGTCTCGGCGAGGAGCCCGCCGGGCTCGTCCGCCTCGGGGCGTTCCAGAGCGCGCTGCACAGCATGGCCGTCCCGGCGATCGTCCGGCTCGCCGAGGCGTACCCGCACCTCGACGTCGAACTGCTGGAGCTGGAACCGCACGAGAGCATGCCCGCCCTGCGCGTGGGCGACGTCGACGTGATCATCACGACGACGGACTTCGTCGAGCAGCCGCTCGGCCCCGACCTCGACCTCGTGCCGCTGGCCACCGACCCGATCGTGCTCGTGCTGCCGCCCGGCCATCGGGCGGCGGGGCGCGACCCGGTCGACCTCGCCGCCTTCGCGGACGAGCCGTGGGCGCTCGACAGGCCGCAGTCCTACATGGCGAACCTGGCGATCCGCCTGTGCCGGGAGGCCGGGTTCGAGCCGCGGGTGGTGTGCCGCTTCAGCAATTACCTGATGACCACGCAGCACGTCGAGGCCGGCCTGTCGATCGCACTGCTGCCCGGCCTGGCCGTCGACCCCCGCTACCGCGTCACCGTCCGCCGGCTCGCCACCCCGGTCACCCGGACCATCACCGCGGCGATCCGCCGCGGAGCACCGCCGCGGGCGGCGGTCAACGTCGTCCTCGACGCGCTGCGCCACCATCCGGGGCATCCGGAGCTGTCGTCGCCGGGCCTTCCGGGGAGTGCGTGAAGCCCGGCACCTAGAGGCGGGCGACGTGGATCCGCACGCCCCGCGCGCTCAGGTCGTGCAGCTCCTCCGGCGAGGCGTCCTCACCGGTGACGAGGTGGTCGATGCGCTCGGGCGGAACGGTCTGCACCATGGTGTCCACCCCGACCTTGGTGTGGTCGGCGAGCACGACGACCTCCTCGGCCGCCTGGGCCAGCGCCCGGTCGGTGCCGGCGACCTGCATGTTCGGCGTCGACAGGCCGCGCTCGGCGGTCAGGCCGTTGCCGGAGATGAACACCCGGCGCATCCGCAGCCCGGCCAGCGACCGCTCCGCCGCGGTGCCGATCAGGGCCTGCACCGGGCCGCGCAGCGTGCCGCCGGTCACCACGACCTCGATGCGCGGCGAGGCGGCCAGGGTCTGCGCGACGAGGAGCGAGTTGGTCACCACCGTGAGCTCGGTGTGGCCGGTCAGCCGCTGCGCCAGCGCGTGCGTCGTGGTGCCGGGGCCGATGGCGATGGCGTCGCCGTCCTCGACGAGCGCCGCCGCGAGGTCGGCGATCGCGGCCTTCTCGTCCCCGGCGACCTGGGCCTTCTGCAGGTACGTCGCCTCGCGGGAGAGCTCGCCGGGCAGGGACGCCCCGCCGTGGTGGCGGTCCAGCAGGCCGTCGGCCTCGAGCGCGCGCACGTCACGGCGCACCGTGACCTCCGACGACTGGACGGCCTCGGCCAGCTGACGCAGCGACAGCGTGCCGTTCGCGCGAAGCAGCTCGAGAATGCGTTTACGGCGTTCGGCGGCGAATACCGGCTTGCGACCGTCCGGCGGCCCCTGGACGTCGCTCACGGTCCCCCCTGTAAGGCGAAAGCTCCCACTCTCTGAGATCGTAGCCATCTGCCGCGCCTACGGCCCACATGATCATCGAGTTCACGGTGTGACACGGCGGCGGCCCGCCGTCAGCCGCTCCCTCAACCGTACGGCGTCGGCGGCCATGGCCGTCACCAGGACCCCCGGCCCGGCGAGCGGCAGGACGGCCAGGCCCTCCTCCGCGTACGGCTCGGCGTCGGCACCCGTGATCAGCAGGGTTCCGGCGGCCCGCGCGTCGCCGAGCACCGCGCCGCTCGTCGCGTCCTCGCCGATCCGCAGCTCGTGGCGGAGCAGCGGCGTCGCGCCGGCCGTGACGTCCAGCCGGCCGCTGTAGCGGCCCGGCGGCTCACCGTGGCGGCCGAGGACGATCTCCTCCCGCCAGACCAGCTCCGCGCCCTCGTCCAGGGTCACCTCCGCCGTGGCGTGGTGGTCGCAGCCCGCCGCGGCGATCAGGGGTTCGGGCGTGACGACGAGCCGTCCCCCGGCCGCGACGTGCGCCCGTACGGCGAGGCGCGAGGCTCCGGCGCCCGCGCGGCCCGGCAGGACGAGGGTGGCCGCGGCCGAGCGGATGTCCAGCCGCGCGCCCGGACCGACCTCGACGCTCAGTTCCAGGTCGTCGCCGCCGAGCGGGCCCGCGCCCGCGCCCACCACGTAGACCGCCCCGCCCGACTCGCGCAGCGCCAGCGGGCCGTCCGACCGCAGCCGCGTGATCCGGGTCCGCCCGCCGGGGCCGCGCTCGGCACGCACGGCCGCACGCGCCCGGAGGCCGGCGTACGGGGCCGGAGGGCCGGGGATCACGCGGCGGCGTGTTCGGCGAGGGCGGCGCGCACCCAGCCGACGACCTCCGGGGCGTCCGGGCGCTCCCGCAGCGAAGTGAAGGCGACCGGCAGCCCCGCCCGTACGCGCTCGGCGTCGCGGGCCATGACGGTCAGGTCCGCGCCGACCAGCGGTGCGAGGTCCGTCTTGTTGACCACCAGCAGGTCGGCGGTGGTGACGCCCGGACCGCCCTTGCGAGGAACCTTGTCGCCGCCGGACACGTCGAGGACGAAGATCTGCCGGTCGGCCAGCCCCCGGCTGAACGTCGCGGTGAGGTTGTCACCGCCGCTCTCCACGATCACGAGGTCGAGCGGGCCATGCCGGTCCTCCAAGGTCTCGACGGCGTCCAGGTTCGCGGAGATGTCGTCGCGGATCGCCGTGTGCGGGCAGCAGCCGGTGCGGACCGCCGCGATCCGGTCGTCGTCCAGGACGGCGTTCCGGCGCAGGAAGTCAGCGTCCTCGGTCGTGTAGATGTCGTTCGTGACCACGGCCAGCGCCGCCTCCTCGCGCAGCAGGCGGCACAGCGCGGCGACCAGGGCCGTCTTGCCGCTGCCGACCGGGCCGCCGATGCCGAGCCGCAGCGCCCGGCGCGGTCGTGACTCGTACGGCTCGCGGCCGTCGTGAGGTCCCAATCCCATCCTCCGATCTCAGGATTCGAACAGGCGTGTTCCGGCCCGGTCGTGGAGCTCGGCGAACACGTCCAGCGCGGGCGCGGACGCCGCCGGCAGCCCACCGGCGCGTACCGACGCGGCCGCCTCCGCCGCGACGGCGTCGACGCGCGCGGCGAGGCCCGCCAGCACGCGGTAGGCGCCGAGGGGGTCGAGCCCGAGCAGGCGGACCGCCGCCGACGCCGGCCCGGTCACCGCGCCGTACGCCGCGATCTGCGCCGCCCGTACCGGCACGCCGCCCGCGGCGGCGACCGCCGCGCCGAGGACGATCGGATGGTGCGGCCCACCGGCCGCCCCGGCCGGGAGGTCGAGGACGGAGCCGGGCCACAGGCCGCGGGCGACGCGCAGCAGCGCCCGTCCCTGCGCGCGTGAGGCCCGCCGCTGCGCGGGCGACGGCGTACGCGCGTCCGCCTCGGCGTCGAGCCGCTCCCAGCCGTCCGGCGTGCGGGCCGGCGGGCCGGCACGGCCCGGCGGCGCGTTCCCGGCGGGCTCCCGCGCGAGGGCGCAGGCGGCCGCCGCCAGGCCCGCCGTGACGAGTCCGGCGGTGGCGAGCCGGCCGCGCAGGAAGGCGGTGAGCGTGGCCAGATCGTGGACGACGCCGGTCGCGGCGGCGGTCTCCAGGCCGCCGGAGTGCGCGTGCCCTCCGGCGGGCAGCCGCGCGTCGGCGAGCAGCAGGAGCACGGCGTCGGTGGGGGCGTTCCCGGGGGCGTCCATCAGAACAGGAAGTACCGGCGGGCCATGGGCAGCTCGGACATCGGAGCGGGTTCGATCTCCTCCCCGTCGACACTGACCGTGAACGTGTCCGGGTCGACCCTGATGTCCGGGAGGGCGTCGTTCAGCGGCATGTCCGCCTTGCCCAGCCGCCGGGTGTCCTTCACCGGGACGAGCGGCCGCCGCACGTCCAGACGCCCGGCCAGGCCGTCCTCGATCGCGGCGGACGCGACGAAGTGCACCGACGTCGACGGGGCGGCGGTCGCACCCCACATCGCGCGGGGGAACACCGGCTGCGGCGTCGGGATCGAGGCGTTCGCGTCCCCCATCGCGGCCCAGGCGATCATGCCGCCCTTCAGCACGACGTGCGGCCGCACACCGAAGAACGCCGGGTCCCACAGCACCAGGTCCGCGAGCTTGCCCACCTCCACCGAGCCGACCTCGGCGTCGAGACCGTGCGCGATCGCCGGGCAGATCGTGTACTTGGCGACGTACCGGCGGGCGCGCAGGTTGTCGTCCAGGCCGCCCCGGCGGGCCTTCATCACGTGCGCGGTCTGCCACGTGCGGATCACGGTCTCCCCGATCCGGCCCATCGCCTGGGAGTCCGAGCCGATCATCGAGATCGCGCCGAGGTCGTGCAGGACGTCCTCGGCCGCCATCGTCGTCGGGCGGATCCGCGACTCGGCGAACGCCAGGTCCTCCGGCACCGCCGGGTTCAGGTGGTGGCAGACCATGAGCATGTCGAGGTGCTCGTCGAGCGTGTTGACGGTGTGCGGCCGGGTCGGGTTCGTCGAGGACGGCAGGACGTTCGGATGCGCGGCGACCCTGATGATGTCCGGCGCGTGCCCGCCGCCCGCGCCCTCGGTGTGGTACGCGTGGACGGACCGGCCGTCGATGGCGTTCAGCGTCGACTCCACGTACCCGGCCTCGTTGAGGGTGTCGGAGTGCAGCGCCACCTGCACCCCCGAGGCGTCCGCGACCCGCAGGCACGCGTCGATCGCGGCCGGCGTCGACCCCCAGTCCTCGTGCAGCTTGAACCCCGACGCGCCGCCGCGCAGCGCCTCCCACATGCCCTCCTCGGACACCGTGTTGCCCTTGGCGAGCAGCGCGACGTTGACCGGCCAGGCGTCCATCGCCTCCAGCATCCGGGCGAGGTACCAGGCGCCGGGGGTGACCGTCGTCGCCCTGGTCCCCTCGGCCGGGCCGGTACCGCCCCCGACGAGCGTGGTGACACCGGCGCCGAGGGCCTCCTCGACCAGCTGCGGGCAGACCAGGTGGACGTGCGAGTCGACGGCCCCGGCCGTGAGGATCCGGCCGTTTCCCGCGAGGATCTCCGTGGACGGTCCGATCACCAGGTCGGGATGGACCCCGTCCATCGTGTCCGGGTTGCCGGCCTTGCCGAGCGCGGCGATCCGGCCGTCGCGCACGCCGACGTCGGCCTTGACGACGCCCCAGTGGTCCAGCACCACGGCACCGGTGATCACCAGGTCGGGCGCCCCCTCGGCGCGCGTCGCCGTCCCCTGGCCCATCGACTCGCGGATCACCTTGCCGCCGCCGAACACCACCTCGTCCCCGGCCCCGGCGCCCCGGCTCAGGTCCTCGGTGACCTCGATGAACAGGTCGGTGTCGGCCAGGCGCACGCGGTCGCCGGCGGTCGGGCCGTACAGCCGTGCGTAGCGGTGGCGGGAGATCTCAGCCACGGCGCAGGCCCGGTACGGCCGCGCGCCCCGCGAGCGGCACCAGCGACACCTCGCGTGCCACGCCTGGTTCGAAGCGCACGGCGGTGCCGGCGGGGATGTCGAGCCGGTGGCCGCGCGCGGCCTCCCGGTCGAAGTCGAGCGCGTCGTTGGCCTGCGCGAAGTGATAGTGCGAGCCGACCTGCACCGGGCGGTCCCCGGTGTTCACCACCGTGATCGTCCGCCGCGGACGCCCGGGGTTCAGGCGCACGGTGCCGTCGCCGACCACGACCTCGCCCGGGACGACGCTCGCCGCGTTCTCCTCCGGGGACGTCACGGGATCGGCCGGTGCACGGTGACGAGTTTGGTGCCGTCGGGGAAGGTCGCCTCGACCTGCACCGACTCCAGCATCTCCGGCACGCCCTCCATGACGTCCTCGCGGGAGAGCACCGTGCGCCCCGCCTCCATGAGCTCGGCGACGGTCCGCCCGTCGCGGGCGCCCTCCAGCACGTACGAGGCGACGACCGCGGTGGCCTCGGGATGGTTGAGCCGCAACCCGCGGGCCCGCCGGTCCCGGGCGAGCCCGGCCGCGACGTGGACGAGCAGCCGCTCCCGCTCATGCGGAGTGATCAGCACACCCGGACGCTAACCCCGCCCAGGTCCGGCGACACCGGTCCGCCCGCCGAGCTAACGCGAACTTCACAGGATCCAGAGCCGCACCATACGCACCGCTACCGGCCTCGGCCCGAGTCGTTGGTCAGTGGCCCGACTGTTCCGAGGACGCTCTGCGGCGCGCCGCCTCCTCGTAGGCCTTCCTCAGGAGCACGAGCACCTCGTCACTGATGTCGCTCTTCAGGTAATTGTTCTGACCGATCTGACCGGGAAGCCGCTCCTCCAGGAGGGCCAGCGTATTCGGCGCCTCGACTTCGATGACGGAGCGTTGCGGGCTGACATAGGCGCCCTGGTCGTTCCAAATGGTGAACATTCCACGGCTCTGGCCGGGGAGACGCGGGTTGAGGACCCAGCGGCCCTTGCCCACGGTGGTGAAGAGGGTGGCCAGGCCGTCCGACTGCAACCGCTCTGCCCACTCACATAGGCGACCCAACGTTGCGCGATGAGGGGGATCAGCGCTTTGGATGCTGTCACGGAAGAAGTCCGACCCTGGGACCGGCTTGACCGGCTTGGCTTCCCGTTGAGTCCCCGACGGCCGAACCGACGCCGCCGGGGCACGCTCCGGCTCGACCAACTGCGGGACGAGCACCTGGCTTCCCCGCACGTCGTAGGCCTTCACCGTCACCAGGTCGATGTCCAGACGATCGTTGGTGACGGTCTGCAGGTACCCGGCGAGCTCCACCAAGTCCGGCGGCGCGGTATCGAGGACCACGACACAGCGGGCATTCCCCTTCTCCAGCTCGTCCGCCATACCGTTGCGGAAGGTATCGATCTCGAACGAGCCGTCACCGATCTCCGCTGCCACCGCGTCGGCGATGGTCGTGTATCCGCGTTTCGCGACATGAGGTTGCATGAGCTCCTCGAAGGCGGTCGCCGACAACCGGAAGACGTAGGAAGCGTAACTGAGGACCTGCGCGAAGACGGTTCTCCGATCCGAGTTGGCAGCGAGTTTGACCTCGATGACAACTGGCCGCCCGCTGTCGGCATCCACCGCGACGAGATCGGCGTATCCGTTGCCGAGCTGCACTTCCCGGCCCAGCATCACCAGTCTCGGCTGACCGGGCAGCGGCAACATCGCGGGAGCACGTTCAATGCTGTCATGAAGCGCCTGCTCATTGGCGTACGGCTGAGCCGGAAGAGGGACCAGCCCTTTTCCTTCGTCATGCCAGATACCCGTCACCCAAGCTCCTTGGCCGCCGACCACCGCTCGTCACCGCATCGTGCCGGTATCGGCACCATGCGGCAAGCTCTCGGTGGCGGTCTGTAAGGTGCGCGGGTAACGACGCCGAAGGGGTCGCGGTGGGTGCCAAGGACTGGATGTTGATGTACGCCGACAGGGACATCCGACCGGTTCTTCGATCGGCGCCTCCCATCGACCGGGACGCCACCGTGGCGTTGGTGGAACGGCTCCACCCGGGCCGCCGAGTGTCCTGCATGGGGGACGGCACTCTGTTCGAGCACGCCAATCCGCCCGGCCACCACGTCTACGCCGGTTGTTTCGCCGATCTCACCATCGTTTGCAGCGGTGAAGTCGCGTTGGATCGGCCATCCACACTCGACCGGCGGTTCCTGGAGGAGGCGGCGGGGCGAACGGTCTACCTGCACGCAATGCACAGTGTGGTCGGCTGGTTCGCCTACGCCGTCTGGGACGGCGCCGGTGTTCTCCGTCGTTCCCTGAGCGTGTCCCCCGATGACGGGATCATGGAGCACTTCGGCACGCCCATGGAATTCGAAGAACCGTACTGGGCCGGTGAGCATCCTTTCAGCGTCGACGAGAATGACGACCTGCCACCGCATCCAGTTTTGTTCAATCCGCTCGACCTCGCGGAGGACGCTTTGCGTTTCCTCTTCGGCTTCAACTATGAGGGCGTTCACCATGACGACGATCCCGGCCTAGGGGACATCGTACTCATGGGTTTCGTGATCGGCCCCCATTCGACCCACTAATTCGGTCACCTCCGCCCGGGCGAGACCGGCCGGGTGACCGCTGTCGTCGACAACCGGCTGAGCCCTTCCTCGACCTCACCCGTGATCGTCAATGTCCTGCCGGACGTCCAAGGCGCCGTGGTGGTCGACCCGCCGAACCTCCCCCGGCCAGGCGGGTCGGCGAAGATGTTCTCTTCATCGCACGGTGGCCTCGGTGTGTGGCGCACGTGTGAGTGCGAGGATGCTTCCGGCCACGCCGATGAGGATGATCGCGACGGCGGCGCTGATCCCGCCCGCGCGGTTCCAGTACACGTCCTTCAGCTCGATCAGCAACGCGGCTTCGTCGATCACCAGGGCCAGCCCGATCCCGAAGGCGAGGCCCATCCAGGTCCGCCAGACGGGAGACCTCTCGACGAGCCCGCATGCGCCGACGGCGATCAGCAGCAGAATTCCCCAGATGTAATGGTGAATATGGACACGACCGACGTGGACGTTGCCCAGTCCCGCGACGTGAACGTGGATTGCCCAGGTCAGCGCGCGCAATCCGGCAAATGTGGCGGTAAATCCCCACCAGGAAAGGATCAGACCCCGCCGCGTGGGATGGACGTGTCGCAACCGACGTGGACGCCGAGGCGCGTTCTCGGCTGACCGATCATCCGGGGAATTCGACGCTTCACCACTCACCCGACGAGCCTACTGCCGCCGCGACGCATTGAACTGTCGGCGGACGCGGTACGTCATGTCGGCCGGAGGGGTTCATCGGCCGACGGTTGTGAGCCTCTTGGGCGCGTGCCGCAGCAGGCCTGGATGAGCTCCGCGGTGAGTGGGCCGCCGTGCCGGAACGTAAGGACCTTGTTGACGGCCGGGTCCCTGAAAAGGTCGCGGAGTTCGGCAGGAACATCGGCTAGATCGTCGAGGTGTCCGCCGAGCAGACCCACGTCTGTGGGCCGGCGGCGCAGGTGATCGGCGAGGCCCGGCCAGCGTGTCTCGACGATCGTCCAGAGAGCCAGCGGTTCGGTCCGGACGGGGTTCCCTTCAAGCGTCCGGACGGCACGGAGTGTGGTGTAGGCGTTCACGAAACGCTTCATGCTGCGGGGATTCGGGGTCATCAGAGCAGCGAAGCGTTGCAGGCTGTGTTCGGTCGCGGCGGTGACCTGCGGCGTCGTGAGGCGTTCGACGGCGGCGCCGGCGACTCTGTCGCGGATCTCGGGGCTGGCACGCCGCAGAGTCTCTAGGATCTCGGTCTCAGAAGAGCTTCGCCGCAGATCATTACGTACGGTCGCCTCTTCGGCGGCCAGGCGTTTCGCGACCTCCGACGCAGTCCGAAGTCGGAGCAGCTCGCGCAGATAGTTCTCGCATCCGGTTCGATCGATTACGGGCACCGGGACACGTAGCTGGAATATCTTGTCCAGGAACAGGTAGCCGAGAGGCCGTCCAGGCTCAGCCACGGTCCCGGCGAACTGCTCGTAGGCGATCTCGTAACTCTTGCGAATCCAGGCGCCGTCGGCGGCCACGACGAAGTGCGGTGCCACAGCCTCGTCTCCGCGACCAGGTCGGCCGGAGGCATCCCGAATCAGGGTCTGCACCGCATCCAGCAATTCCACGACATAACTTTGCGGACAGCGATCAAGATCGTCGATGAAGAAGATCACCGGTCGCCGCGCCCGACCGACGAGCCATGCGAAATGGTCCGCGACGCTCTGCATCGGGTTGGGGTCCGACTGTTCGAACAGCTTGGCCCCACGGGCAGAGTCCCAGAAGAAGAACCGGCCGGCGATCAGGATGCCGGCCCCGAAGGTGCTGATCACCGCTAGCACCGCTGTCACGGCCTTGCTCGCGTCACCTGCGGACTTCAGGGTGAGATGCGATGGCCGCAACGCCAGGAATGCCACGGCTGCACCGATCAGCAGGACCACGGCGGCCGCTACGAAGGGTCTGCCGACGCGGTTCAGCCGGATCATGGACTCTGCCAGCCGTAGCCGCAGGCGCCCCCAGCCGCCCAGCCCACGCCGGATGTCATGCCGAAGCGCCGCGAGAAGCGCCCACCACGGCGGGCCGACGCGGGACTGCCGCCAGGCGTTGAACTCCACGGCGGCCCAGTCCTGTTCCAGATCGGTACGCAGGAAGTTCAGCAACGAGCTCTTCCCGATCCCCCAGGGCCCGTCGATATGGACCAGAAAGGAGGTCTCCGGCTCGTCCGCCTGGACGCGGCGCAGCCGGTCGCCCAGTGCCTCGGCCAGCGGTCGGCGGCGCAACAGGTCCACACGGGCCGGGGCGTCGGATTGCCACTCCACCTGCTCGGCCAGTTCGGTGAGCGCCCAAACCCGAACGGTGCCGTCATCGCCTCCGCTGATGGCCACCGGCCGCCCGTCGAGGGTGGCGGACGTGACGGCCCGGACGGGCCCGGCATGGAGGCCGATGACGCGGCCGCGAGCGGGCTCCGCGTACGGGTCCCACGCCCAGATCGTGCCGTCGTCACCAGCGCTGAGGACCACAGGTCCGCCGGCCAACACGGCGATGTCCACTGCGCGCACCGGACCAACGTGTCCCGGCAGCACGCTGAGCTGCTGCTCGGTGGCCAGATCCCACACCCGTACGTCGGCGTCCCTGCATCCACTGACCGTTAAGACACGCCCGTCGAGAACGGTGGCCATCGCGACCGAACTCACTGAGTCGGTGTGCCCGGTCAGCTCGGCGATCGGTGCCCCTGATTCCGCATCCCAGACGCGCACTGTTTCATCCGCACTGGCGCTCACCGTCAGGGCACGCCCATCGACCTGCCCAAGGGCCACACCGTTCACCCACGAGCCATGCCCTATGAGCGGCTCGCCGACGGGTGCACCCGACACCACGTCCCATCGCCTGACGGTGTTGTCATCCGCACCGGTCACGGCCATGAGACGGCCCCCGACCGTAGCGGTGGCGACCGCGTTGATCGGAGCTGTATGGCCGGTCAGTCGCAGCGTCCGCCGGGCTTCGGTTCCGAGACCGAATACATGGATCTCTTTGGCATCGCCCACGCTGACGATGACATCGTCATCCTTCACGCGGGCGGCGGCCACCCCCCAGACCGGTCCGGGATGCTCGGCGACGCGCGTCAAGAGGCCGTCGCCGACGCCTAGGTCCAGAGAGACGATCGAGCCGTCCTCGCATCCGGCGACGACAACGGTCCGATCTCCGCGGGTGAGCCGAGTGAGCGCGGTGACCGCGGAGTCGGTCTGGAAGGTTCGGAGCGGCACTACCTCGGCGTCGCGGATCAGGTCCGGGCGGTCGGCCCCGAGTACGGCGTGCAGCCGCATCCAGCGATCCCGCCACTCGTCCACGTCACCGCCGCAGGCTCTGACGAACGCGAGCGTTACGTCCAGAGTCGGCAGTCGGCGCCCGGCGGCGGCCGCCGCCAGAGTGGAGGCCGAGTAGTTGGCTCCACGAGCGAGTTCCCGGAAGGTCGGCGTTCCAGGAGCGTTAGCCCGCAGTTCGCGGAGCGCGAGGGCGAACTGTTGCAAGGGCCCGTCCGGAAGCGGCGTTTCTCGCCTGGCCATTCACACCTCGATCGCTCGATCTGGGGCTGCGCCGCACGCGGACGAGGCGACTCACTCACGGTAGTGATCCCTGACCGAATGGGTCAATGTGCGCTGATGGCCGGCTCTGGAACCACAGTCCAGCACGACCCGCGTGAGGCGATCGCGCGTCGGTGTGTCCGCCGGGGCGACCGCGGTGGCACGTTCGGTCATTCCGTCGCCGTCGCCGCCCCGCGCGAGGCCGTCGGACGGTTGTACTGAGGGTCGACTTCGCAGGTAACGGCAGCAGGAGACTCTCATGTCGGATTTCACTCATCAGACCGCGCCGACGCGGTTCGCGGAGGCGGGGGGTGTCTCGTACGCCTATCGCCGGTTCGGCTCCGGCGGCGACGTGCCGCTGGTGCTGCTCCAGCACTTCCGCGGCAACCTCGACAACTGGGACCCGGACCTGACCGATGCCCTCGCCGCGTCGCGTGAGGTGATCCTCGTCGACTACGCCGGCGTCGGCTCGTCGAGCGGCGCGCCGTCGGGGTCGGTCGCCGAGACCGCGCGCCAGATCATCGCCTTCACCGAGGCGCTCGGCCTGGAGCAGGTCGACCTGCTCGGCTTCTCCCTCGGCGGGTTCGTCGCCCAGGAGATCGCTCTGGTGCGGCCACGGCTGGTCCGGCGGCTGGTGCTGGCGGGCACGGGCCCGAAGGGTGCGCCGGGGATGCACGCGTGGCGGGCCGACATCGAGTCGCACGCCCGGGCGCAGGTCAACGACGCGGACGACCTGCTGTACATCTTCTTCGCCCACACCGAGACGAGCCAGGCGCTGGGCAGGGAGTTCCTCGGCCGGATCTTCCGGCGGACCGAGGACCGCGACGCGCCGACCACCGTCGCGGTGCGCGACGCGCAGTACGACGCGATCGTGGAGTGGGGCATCCCCGACCACGCGGCGTTGCAGCGGCTGACCGGCATCCGGATGCGCACGCTGATCCTGCAGGGCGACGACGACCTGATGATCCCCACCAAGGGCAGTCACACCATGGTGGGGCTCATCCCGGACGCGCGGATCCGGATCTACCCGGACGCGGCGCACGCCTCGCTGTTCCAGTACCCGGCCGAGGCCGCCAAGGACATCAACGAGTTCCTGGGCTGAAAGGGAGAGAACCATGTCCGACCTGCTCGACGACATCCTGGCCGCGTACGGCGGCCGTAAGGCATGGGAAGAGGCGCGGCGGATCAGCGCGCGGCAGTTCTTCGGCGGCGTGCTCTGGGAGATGAAGGGCCATCCGGGCGCGCTCAACGACGTACGGGTGACCGTCGACCTGCATCGCGAGCACACCCGGCAGGAGCCGTTCTTCGCCGACAGGCACTACACGAACTTCACCCCGGATCGGGTCGCGGTCGAGACCGGTGACGGCGAGGTGGTGGAGGAACTGCTCGATCCGCGGGCCTCGTTCGCCGGGCATGAGTTGACGACCCCGTGGACCCGGCTGCAGCTCGCCTACTTCTCCGGGTACGCGATGTGGACGTACACCACCGAGCCGATCTCGCTGACGTTCCCGGGCGTCACGACCGAGGAGATCGACGGCTGGACGGAGGACGGCCGGAAGTACCGGCGGCTGGCCGTCACGTACCCGGAGAGCATCGCGACCCACACGCCGCACCAGATCCTCTACGTCGACGAGGACGGGTTGATCCGCCGGCGTGACTACACGGTCGACATCGCGGGCAGGACGCCGGGCGCGCAGTACGCCACCGCGTTCACCACGGTGGACGGGCTGGTCGTCGCCACGAGCCGGGTCATCTACAGCAGGGACGAGCACGACCGGAAGGTGCCGGAGCCGGTGGTCGTCTCGATCGACCTCGAGGACGTCACCGTCGGCTGAGAACCGGCCGCGGCGGCCGGGCGGGCCGCCGCGGCCGGAGCGCGGTGTCGTCGGTCGATCGACGTATGCCGGGGACTCCGGGCCGCTCAGATGACGCCGTAGCGCATCGCGTGGGCGATGATGTGCGAGCGGTTGCGCAAGCGGAGGCGGCGTGTGATCCGGTGGATGATCCCCTTCACGGTGCGCTCGGAGTAGCACAGTCTGGCGGCGATCTCCGTGGTCTCCAGCCCTTCGGCCATCAGCTTGATCACCTCGACCTCGCGCGGTGTCAGCCCCGAGGCGTTCAGCCCGGCGTCGTCGAGCACCTGCCGCTGCAGCTGCCGCAGATGCTTCAGCAGGTCGCCGACGAGCGGAGGCGGCAGCATCCCGTCGCCCGCGGCGACGGCGACGACCGTACGGGCGAGCCGCTCGGCGGTCACCGCCGCCCGCGGCAGCACGGCGTGCGCCCGGCACTCCACCGCCAGCAGCAGTTCCGACTCGCTGATCTCGTCGACCACGAGCACGACCGGCCGGCCGGTGGCGGCCGCGGAGCGACGCAGGGCCGGCGCCACCCGGCCGTCCAGACGGTCCGCGGCGAAGACGAGGACGTCGCCGCCGATCTCGTCCTCGGCGAGCACCCGGAGTTCCGGCCGGTCGGACAGCAGCACGGTCAGCCCGGCGAGGGTCAGCGAGTCCGTGGCGCGCAGGGATACCGCGATCGGCTGCGCCGGCACCGGCGTGCGCGGCGCCGGGGCGACGGCCTGGGTCATGGGGTCCTCCTCAGCAGCTTGCTGCGGCAACACTGCCGCGCTCGCGCCCCGGAGGCATACGTCGATTCACTGGCGGTCGCGCCGGCGGGCGCTACCGGCCTCGTCTCCGGGCCAGCGCCTGGTGCACCGAGCGCACCGCGCCGGACCCCTCGCCGACCGCGGCGGCGACCCGCTTCATCGAGGACAGCCGTACGTCCCCCGCGGCGAACACGCCCAGAACGCTGGTCTCGAACGGCAGAGGGCCGGGGTCCAGGCCACGCCACCGCTCCCCCAGGTCCTCCCTCGCCAGTTGCGCGTCCGTGCGCACGAAGCCGTCCGCGTCGACCGCCGGCCCGCGCAGCCACGACGTCGCCGCCACCGCGCCGATGAAGCTGAACAGGCCGCGGCAGTCCACCTCGCCCGTCGCGCCCGTGGCCGGTGAGATCACCGAGACGGCGTCCAGCCGCTCGTCGCCGTGCAGCGCCGAGACCTCCGTGCCGGTACGCACCGTGATGCGCGGGTCGGCGTGGACGCGCTCGACCAGGTACGCCGACATCCGCGCGCCGAGATCGGCCCCGCGTACGAGCAGCGTGACGTGACTCGCGTAGCGCGCCAGGTGCAGGGCGGCCTGTCCGGCCGAGTTGGCGCCGCCGACGACGGTCACCGGTTCACCGGCCACGGCCTGCGCCTCCAGGTCGGTCGCCGCATGGTAGATCCCGCAGCCGACGAAGTGGTCCCACCGTTCGATCGGCAGCGACCGGTACGCGGCACCCGTGGCGATCAGGACGGTACGGGACCGGATCTCCGTCCCGTCGCCCAGGACCAGCACCTGCTCGCCGCCGTCGGAGCGCAGCGCCGTGACGGCG
The DNA here is from genome assembly GCF_024055675.1 of Actinoallomurus rhizosphaericola. Lineage (NCBI taxonomy): Bacteria > Bacillati > Actinomycetota > Actinomycetes > Streptosporangiales > Thermomonosporaceae > Actinoallomurus > Actinoallomurus rhizosphaericola. The sequence continues at coordinate 209,399 of NZ_JAMXMW010000007.1, forward strand.
CACGGGCTGGCGATCTCGGCGCCGAACTTGAGCGCCTGCACCGCCGCCCGGGTGGTCAGGTCGAGGCCGCTGAGGCCGAAGGGGAAGCCCAGGTAGTTCTCGATGCGGGCGCTCGTGGCGGCCTGCCCGCCGGTGGCGACCCCGTCGAGCAGGAGCGTGCTGAGGCCCTCGGAGGCGCCGTAGACGGCCGCGGCGAGGCCGGCCGGCCCGGCGCCGACGATGGCGAGGTCCATGGTGCGCCGGCCGGAACCGCGGTAGGTCAGGCCCAGCCGCTCACTGAGCATGCCCGGCGTCACCCGGCGCATCGTCTCGCCGGCGGTGAAGGCGACGGGCAGGTCGGCCGGGCCGAGCCCGGCCTCGCGCAGCGCGGTGCCGCCCGGCGCCGAGGCGCTGTCCACCCACAGGTGCGGCAGTCCCTGCCGGGACAGGAAGACCCGCAGGGCCAGCCCCTCACCGGAGCGTGGATCACCGACGATCCGAGTGGACTGCTCGGTGCTCCACCGCAGCAGCCGGCGCCGGGCGAGGAAGGCCCGCAGGATGAGGTCGCCGAGATCGGTCTGCTGCGCCATCAGCCGCCGGAACGACCGCTGGTCGATGACCTGGACGGTGCCGGGTTCGACGACGCGCACGGCGAGGGTGCGTGTCTGGCCGGTGAGCAGGCTCAGCTCGCCGGCGAAACCCCCCGGACCGTACGTGAGGAACGCTTCGGCACCGGCGTCGGCCGTACGGAACGAGGCCAGCGTCGCGGTCGAGCAGAGGATCAGGTCGCAGTTCGCATCGCCGACCTCGTAGAGCCGGTCGCCGGCGGCCACCGTCCGCCGCACCCCGTACGCCGCGGCCCGGGCGTGTTGCTCCTCGTCGAGATGGCGGGTCGCGACGGACAGCAGGTCCTCGGCGTGCAGCCCCAGCTCCGGGAACGACGTCGGAGGCGTTGGGTTCGTCTCGGTGCTCGTCACGTGCTGTGCCCTTCCGCCTCCGGTGTTCCCGGCAACGGTGGCAGGTCGGCGTGCGCGCGGGCCGCCCGCCGCGCGTATCCGCCCCTCAGGGGCAACGGCGATTGCCCGAACCGACGGCGTCCGCCCTAGAATCCGTCGAGTGTCACCTCTTCCCACCTGCGACGATCCCGGGAACGGGCCGATCGTCGGGCGGGATCGCGAGCTGGCCCGCTGCCAGGAGCTCCTTTCCGCGGTCGGGCCGGGCGGGCAGGCCGTCCTGATCGAGGGCGAGGCCGGCATCGGCAAGAGCACGCTGGTTGACGCCGTGGTCCGGTTGGCCGCCGCGCAGGGCTTCCGCGAGCTGCGCTGCACCGGCGTGCAGAGCGAGACCACCTACGGCTTCGCGGGCCTCCATGAGCTGTTCCACCCCGTGCTCGATCGCCTCTCCGCGCTCCCGGACCGGCAGCGGCAGGCCCTGGAGGTCGCGCTCGGGCAGGCCGACGGGCCGGCGCCGAGCCGGCTGATGACCGGGCTCGCCGCGCTCGGCCTGCTCGAGGACTACTCGGCCGAGCAGCCCGCGGTCGTCGTGGTCGAGGACGCGCAGTGGCTCGACGCCTCCACCGCCCAGGCCATCGCCTTCGTCGCCCGGCGCCTGTCGAACGCCCGGGTGCTGCTGATCGTGACGATGCGGACCGATGCCGCCGAGCGGGCGATCGAGGCCCCCGAGGGCGCCGCGGCCGGCCTGATCCGGTCGATCCCGCTGGCGGAGCTCCCGCTCGGCCCGCTCACCGAAGAGGAGTCCGAGCGGCTCCTGCGCGAGCAGCGGCCGGAACCCGACGAGGGCACCCGCCGGCTGATCCTCGCCGAGGCCGTCGGCAACCCGCTCGCGCTGACCGAACTCGGCCGGGCGCTCACCGGGCACCCGCCGCCGGGCGGCGTCGTCGGAGACCGGTGGCTGCCGATGACCCGCCGGCTGCAGCAGGCGTTCCTCGCCGGAGCGTCCCGGCTGCCCGAGCGCAGCCGGCGGATGCTGCTGCTCATCGCCGCGGCGCCGGAATCGTCGCTGCGCCAGCTGATGACCGCCGCGGCCCGCGCCGGCCTGAGCCTGGACGACCTCGCGCCGATCGAGAAGGCCCGCCTCGCCACCGTGGCCGGAGACCAGGTGGTGCTGCGCCATCCGCTGGTCCGCTCCGCCGTCTACGGCGCCGCGTCGTTCGCCGAACGGACCGCCGCCCACCGCGTCCTCGCCGACACCGCCACCGACCCCGACCGCGCCGCGTGGCACGCCGCCGCGGCCGTCCCGGACCACGACGACGCGGTGGCCGCCGCGCTGGAGGCCACCGCGACCCGGGCCCGCGACCGCAGCGCGCTCGCCGAGTCGGTCGCGGCGTTGCGGCGGGCCGCCGCCCTCTCGTCCTCCGAGCCCGACCGTACGCGCCGCCTCGCGGCCGCCGCGGAGATCGCCCGCCAGGCCGGCGACGTGGCGGGCAGCGCGCTGCTGGTCCGTGAGGCCCGGTCGGCGGCGACCGACCCCGACGTGCTCGCCCACCTGGCGCTCACCCAGGTCGCCCTGACCAACAGCGCCGCCGTCCCAGGGCACAGCACCGACGACCTGCTCGACCTCGCCGCCCGGCTGGCCGGCCCCCGCGGCGACGGCAACCGGACGCAGCGGCTGCGCGTGCTCGCCACCGCCGCCACCGCGCACTGCGTACACGGGTTGCCGGACGACCTCCGCGCCCGGCTCCGGCAGGCCATCGACGCGGCCGCCGGCGATGACGGCGGTCTTCTCGCGCTCGTCGGGCGGGTGCTGCTCTACCCGGCCGAACACGCCGCCCAGGCCCGGAGCGAGCTGCCCGGGCTGCTGCGCGTCATCCGGGACGCCTATCTCTCGGACGAGGCCAGGAGGTGGCCCAGCCGCCCGCAGATCATCATCGGCGCCGGGCTCATGGCCGAGGCCGTGCACGACCTGCCGGCCGCGTTGGACTGCTGGAACCTGGGCGTGGAGTACTCCCACCGCACAGGCGCCCCCGGAGACGAGGCCTGGGCCCTGCGCGAGCGCGGCATGATCCGAATCGGTCTCGGCCGGCTGCAGGACGGCCTGGCCGACGCCGAGATGGCCCTGCGGATCGGCGCCGACCTCGGCCTGCGGGTCACCGCGGCGGACGCGGCCATCGCCGCGGCCCGCGCGTACGCCTGGCGCGGCGACAACGCCCGCGCGCTCGCCGCGCTCGACCGCGGCGAAGAACTGGCCGGCGCCGACGGCCCCACCTTCATCAAGGCCCGGGCGAGCTGGGCGGCCGGCCTGGTCGCGCTCAACGAGCGTCGTCACGAGGACGCCTGGGCCGCCCTCAATGCCGCGCAGGCCCACACCTTCACCGGATGGTGGGCGCTCGCCGACCTGACCGAGGCCGCGGTGCGCACCGGCCGTACCGCGCAGGTGACGCCGCTGCTCACACGAGCGTCCGAGGAGGCCGCGGCGTTCGCCAGCCCGTACCTCGACAACCTGGTGCGGCGCGGCCTGGCGCAGGTCCAGCCGGGTTCCGGCGCCGAGGAGCACTTCGAGGCGGCGCTGGCGACCGCCGGGGACAACCCGAGCACGCTGGAGATCGCGCGCACCCGGCTCGTGTACGGCGAGTGGCTGCGCCGCCGCCGTCGCATCGTCGACGCCCGCGAGCAGCTCGGCGCGGCCCTGCGGGTGTTCGAGGGCGCGGGCGCGTCCCCGTGGGCCGAACGCGCCGCGGCGGAGCTGCGCGCCGCCGGTGTCGTGTCCGCCCCGCCGACGGCCACGCGGGAGGCGGGTCGCCGGGCCGTGCCGGACGCGACGGCCGTGCTCACCGCCCAGGAGCTGCAGATCGCCCGGATGGCCGCCGCGGGCATGACCAACCGGGAGATCGCCGACCGGATCTACCTGTCGCACCGTACGGTCGCGACCCACCTGTACAAGGTCTTTCCGAAGCTGGGCGTCAGCAACCGGACCCAGCTGCGCGCCGCGCTGGAGCAGGCCGGCGCGGCGTGAGGCCGGCCGCCCGGCCGTTCCGACCAGTCAAATGTCGGATACCTCGCCGGTGACCGGCTGACGAGCATGGACGGCAGCCGACGACACGTCGGACCGCGACCTCCGCGCGAAGGAAGAGAATGTCCACCTACCTGTCCGACCAGGCCGAGACCAGATTCGTCGACGGCCCGGAGGGCGAACGGTTCGCCTACCAGCGCTTCGGCCGGCCCGGCACCGTACCGCTGGTCCTGCTGATGCGGTTGCGCGGCACGATGGACCACTGGGACCCGGCGCTGCTCGACCGCCTCGCGGCCGAACGCGAGATCATCGTCTTCGACAACCGCGGCACCAGCGCCTCGACCGGCGTCGCCCCCGACACCATCGAAGGACTCGCCGACGGCGCGATCGCCTTCCTGCGGTCGCTCGGCCTCGACCAGGTCGACGTGCTGGGCTGGTCGATGGGCGGCATCGTCGCCCAGGGCGTCGCGCTGGCCGCACCGGACCTGGTACGACGCCTGATCGTCGCCGGCAGCTCGGCCGGCGGGGTCCCCGACCTCCCCCCGCCTCCCGCCAAGGTCAATGAGGTGCTCGCCCACCCGGAGAACGGCGACGAGGACTTCCTCTACCTCTTCTTCCCCGAGACCGAGCAGGCCCGGGCCGCGGGACTCGCCTCGCTGCGCCGGATCGACCGCCGGCTGACCGAGTCCAAGGCCCAGGTGCAGCCGGAGACGTACCGCGCGCAGCTCACCGCCATCGGCGGCTTCGCGGGTTTCTGGGAGCGCCAGGAGGAGCTGACCCTGCCCGTGCTCGTCGCGAACGGCGCGCACGACGTGATGATCCACTCGTACGCCACGTTCGCCATGTCTCAGCGCCTGCCGAACGCCAAGGTCGTGCTGTACAGCGACGCCGGGCACGGCTTCCTCTTCCAGCACATCGACGACTTCGCGGCCGAGGTCGACCGCTTCCTGGCCTGACGACCGCGCGGGCCCCGTGCGATGGCGGGCGCACGGCGACGCAAGGGCGATGCGGCCGTCAGCCGTAGTACTGGACCAGGCAGAACTCGTGGTCCTCCGGGTCCGCCATGACGACGACCACGCCCTCGTCGTAGTCGTGCCGCTCACCGGTGAACCGGCCACCGAGATCGACGACGGTCGCCATCGCCTCGTCGACGTCGTCGACGGAGACGTCGAGGTGAATCCGCACCTTGCCGGTCTTGGCCTCGGACACCGGCTGGAACACCAGCCTCGGCTGTGGGTCGTTCCGATCGCCCAGGTAGACCCAGCCCTCCTGCGACGATCCGGGCTCGCGGCCGAGCAGGGCACTCCAGAACCGGGCCACCCGCTCAGGGTCGAGGCAGTCGACCGTCACACCGGACCAGACGTTCGCCATGCGCCCATCGTGACAGAGCAGCCACCGAAGATCACTTCGTCTGCGGCTGATCAGGCGCCGGTTCGGTGCTCAGAAGTCGATGAGCTCGACGGTCACGCTCGCGGTGTCACCCACGTCGAGGGACTCGGCTCTGCGGACAGCGCGCTTGATGGGCAGCACAAAGCTCCCCCGCGCGCTGTCCGGGAAGATCGAGGTCTTCCAGGTGCTGCCACCGACCGTGACCCGCACCCGCAGCGAACCGAAGCCGCGACGGACTCCGCCGGCCAGGTCACGGATCTCCTCGGAAGCCTCGACAGGCAGGCTCACGAAGGTCCACGAGTCGGCGCGCCGCGCCTCCCATATCCACAATTCCGCATCGAAGACGACCACCACGGACTCATCATGCCGCCGAGGTCCGACAGTCCATGGACCCGCCTGTGACGCCGGCGTGGTAACACCGAGGACGACGGCGAAGCATATGGCCACCGTGTACGCCGTCAGGGAATGGCGAACCTGAGCAGTTGGAATCTTCCCCGGTGGCCGGGGAGGAGCGAGAACTCGGTCCACCTACATGTGTAGTCGCCGAGTAGTTCGATGGCGGGCTCGCGCCCTTTCATGGTTCCGGCGCCGGTATGGGGGCCCCAAGCTCGCCGACCAGTGAGCACTTGGTGCTCGTAGAGACGGAACGCGTCAGCGTTGGTGGCACGGCCGTGCCCCGGCCGAGACCAGTAGCTGGGATCGTTACTCAGGACCAATACGGCACCGCTCCATCCTGGACGCCCGTCCACCAGCCGCTCGACGCGCTGAATGTCCTTGACCACGTCGTAGGCGCGGATGTCCTGTGCCCCTTGGTTGAGGAGCGCGAACTGCTCGTGCTCTACCTCCCCGGTCCATGCGGCTGTTAGGTACTTAAGTTCAAGCCCTAGGTGCTCGCTGCGATCCGACCTTGAGATGAGCAGGTCTAGCCGGTTGCCGGGGGCGAATCTCGTCTCGAGACGGATGTGGAGGGATGGATCGGATAGATGAGCGGCCCAAGCTAGAGCATGCTGGAAGTCAGCTTCGGAGTGAAACACCGACCGTGACCGACGCAGGGCTTCCAGCCACGTGTCCAGGTGCTCTGCCCAACCGCCCATGCTCCTGAACATATGTCTGCATCAAGGTTCAGCGAAACGCACTCGTCTCGCCACAGTCCATGCGCTTTCTGAGCGGAGCCTGGACACGTATCCGGGCCATCTGGTGGGCTGATCAGCGACCTTGACAGACGGCTATCGGTAGGTGAGCCAGTGTGAGGACACAGCTGATCGAAGAACACCCCTATGACGCACGATTCCACTCGGGTGGCGACCGCGCCCTGGAAGGAAAGTGCTCTTGGCATGGTGTCACGTGCGACGACGAGGTCGTGGCCAGCGTCCTGACCCGTCATGGAGGCGGGGACGCCTGGCATGCCGTGTGCCGACGAGCTCTGAACGTTCTGCGCGCAGGCTAAGTCCTGTGGGGGGCGATCGCGGTCGCTTCGACGCACTCGCCGCCGCTTCCTCCACTGCGGCTGCTCTTGCGCCACTGCGCCGCCGACGTCGAGGAGCGGAGAGAACGGGCAATCTGCCCAGATGGCCCCCGAGGTCGCCGGTGTTGTGACGCCGGATCTCAGGTGGCTCAGCGGACGCCGTCGGGGCATTCTGGTCACCGTGGGGACTGCCTTCGATCCGGTGACCGACGCGAGCAGGTTGGACTTCCAACTGATGATGTGGTCGCCGGTGCACTGGGTGCACAGCCGGTCGCGTCTGGACGACACCACCGACTGGCTTCGGCTTCACGACTACCATCTCGTCTCTGTCGACGCGTCCTGGTTGATCACATCGCACATGTTCCGAGACCTCGCGTCGGCATTCGGGTACGCGTGTCACGATCAATGGCAATGCTTGAGCGAGAGCATGGACGAGGCTGTCGGTGAAGCGCTGAGGCATTCCGCGGGGTTCGCGCTCGTTCTCAGGGACTTCGGCCCTTTCGCCGCCCGCCATCGCGATGACGCTGAGACTCTCCTCGCGGTGGTGGCTCACCGGGCCTGGCGATCCGCGCTGTTGGGCCGGCGGGTGCTGTGCCTGGCGCATACCGAGGACCCGAATCTCAAGATAAGCCCGATCAGGATGTGGTGAGCGCCGCCGACCGTAGGGAGACGTATCGAATGCTCGGTGGAAGCGGCGATCCAATGATCGCCATGCCCGCATTCGCCCCATCCCGCCGTCGCTTCACCGAGGGTTCGGCTCGCGGCCGTTGTCGGTGGTCGCCTCTTCACCGTGAGGTGCCGGCGTCCGCCACGGATCGTCGCGCGGATTGTCACGGGTGCTCGCTATGGTGCCGGTTCATGGGTGATACCTACACGGTCTACTGGCCGCAGGACCGGTGGAGACAGGCCCTGGAGGTGCAGCGACCGCTCGAGGTGCTGTTCGGCGGGCCGCACACCTCGGAGCCGAGTTTCCTTCGTGCCACCGTGCGCGCCGGCGACATGCTCTACATGATCGGCGTGCACCGTCACGTGCTGTACGTATTCGGCCGCATGCGCGTACGAGAGATCGTGGAGCCCGAAGCGTCGCTGCAGGAGTACTTCGATCGCTTCAGCGCCTGGCGATTCCTCGCGCCGACGTGTACGGACGAGGTGGTGCTCGGCGATGAGGGCACCCTCGTCCACGGCGACCGTGCCGTACCGGGCGAGGTGCTCAAGCGGATGACTTACCTGCCGCGCAGGGGCCCACGGCCGGTCAAGCATGTCAGCGAGGAAGGGCTCTTGACGAGCGCGATCAGCGTGCAGGGCATCTACCGCCTCGCTCCGGACTCCGCCGCTGACCTCGAAGGTGTCTTGATGGGTTCGTTCGAACCGGCGCCAGGCCGGTAAGGCCCGGCGCCGGAATGGAAGCGCGCTCTTCCCCGGACACACCGGTTCACGCAGAGAAGGGAGCCCCCCATGACCATCGATCCTCCCGAACCGGAGAGGCCGAGCCGGGAGCTCGGCGTTGAGGAGGCCGGGATCGCGACCGTGGTCGAGGCGCTGGCCTTCTGCGGCGCGAACGAGATCCCGCATCCGGGCGGCACCTTGCTGGCCCATCTGGAGCGGGTCCACGCGCTGCTCACGGAGTGGGGCGCGAGACCGGCGCTGCGACTCGCCGGGCTGTGTCATGCCTACTACGGCACCGATGGCTTCCCCACCGCGCTGGGCGATCCGGCCGAACCGGACCGGCTCGCCGCGATCGTCGGCGAGGAGGCCGAGCGGCTCGTCCGCTTCTACGCCGGCTGTGACCGCGGCTTCTCCTACCCCCGGCTCGCCGATCCGGAAGGACCGTTCAAGGATCGTTTCACCGGTGCCGTGACCTCCCCACCGCTGCCGCTGCGACGGGACTTCGCGGAACTGACCGCGGCCAACGAACTCGACATCATGCGGGTCAACCCTGAGCTTCGCGCCCGGTACGGGCCGGGACTCCTGAGCCTGTTCACCTCCTGGAAGGGGCTTCTCAGCGACTCCGCCCGGCGGGCCGTCCAGACGACTCTGCGGTGAGCGCGGACAAAGGCACGGTGGACCGGTGTCAGACGGCGAAGGCGGTCCAGCGGTCGTGGAGGGTGCGTTCGCCGTGGTCGGTCAGGTCGCCCCAGACGCGGAGGCGGGCGAGGCCGCCGTCCGGGTGGAGGTCGAGCCGGACGTGGGTCAGCTCGGGAGCGGAGCGCAGCCGGAAGCGGTGGCGGCCGTCCGGCTGGACCCTGGTCGGGGGCAGCACCGTGGTCCATTCCCCTGACGTCCGGGTGTTCCGGCCGGAGAGCGCCACCCAGCCGGGGGCGTTGGACTTCAGGTGCGTCGTGTCGATCTCGACCAGCCGCGGCACGCCCGGCGCGGCCAGTTCGACCACCACCCAGTCGTTGCCGGCGTCGCGGCGCCGCGCGGTCTCCCAGCACTCGGCCTGGTCGCGGGGCAGGCCGGGCATCAGGATGTTCTCCGGGTGGGAGTAGAAGAGGTTCGAGCAGCCGGTGACCCGTGCGCCGTTCTCCAGTGCGGCCAAGTCGACCGTGAGGCCGGTGAGCAGCCGCGGGTCCGGGATCACCTCGCCGTGCACCCGGAGCCGCGCGACGCCCCCGTCCGGGAAGATGTTCAGCCGGACGTGGGTGAACCGCCGCGCCGTCTCCACCGGGAACAGGTGCCGCGTGTCCCCGCGCAGCGGGCCGCGCGGCACGATCTCCGCCCAGTCGCGGCCGGTCAGCTCCGCGGCGGACGGGTAGCCTTCCGCCGCGCAGGCCTCGACGGACGCGTACGGCGGGAAGTTGCCCCGGAACCAGGCGGTGTCGACGATGACGCCCCGGATCATCCCCGGCAGGCCGAGCCGGATGAGCGCCCAGTCGTGGCCGCGGTCGTCGGTCTCCAGGCCAAGGGCGGACGGCCGCCGCCGGGCCGTCTCCCAGCCGTCGTACACCTGGCCCTTGCGCCCGAAGGTCGCCGCCTCGTGCTCGGGTTCCCACGGGTTGATCAGGTTCTCCCGCTCCGCGAACGACTCATCGCTCGCGGCCATGACGGAACCGCCGAGGCTGCGTACCGCCAGGTCCGGGAGCGCGGTGACGTCGGCCACCGGTCACCTCCCCAGCAGGCGCCCGCGCGGCGTGCCGTCGACGGCCTCGCCGCGCAGCCACGTCGTCCGTACGACGCCGGTCAGCTCCCGGCCCGCGTACGGCGTGCGGCGGTGGCGGGTCCGCAGCGCCGCCGGGTCGACGGTGAACACCTCGTCCGGGGCGAAGGCGACCAGGTCGGCGTCGTTGCCGACCGCGATGGCGCCTTTGCCCGGCAGACCCGCCAGCGCGGTCGGCGCGGCCGACATCCAGCACACCACGTCCGTCAGGTCGTGACCGCGCCTCCGGGCCTCGGTCCAGACGGCGGGCAGGCCGAGTTGCAGGGACGAGATCCCGCCCCATGCCTCGTCGAACCCGCCGCGCTTCAGCTCGGGCGGGCACGGCGAGTGGTCCGACACGACGCAGTCGATGACGCCGGCGGCAAGCGCGCGCCAGAGCCCGTCCCGGTTGGCGGCGTCGCGGATCGGCGGGCAGCACTTGAAGTGCGTGGCGCCGGGCCGTACGTCCGCCGCCGTGAGGGTCAGGTAGTGCGGGCAGGTCTCGGCGGTCACGCGTACGCCGGCCGCCCGCGCCCGGGCCAGCGGCTCGGCGCAGCCGGCGGCCGACAGATGAAGCACGTGCGCCCGTACGCCCGTCGTCTCGGCCAGCCGGATGACCTGCTCGACCGCCTTGGACTCCGCGCTCGGCGGCCGCGAGGCCAGGAAGTCGTCGTACGCGCCGCCGAGCGGGGCGGACAGCGACCCGGGATCCTCGGCGTGCACGATGACCAGCCCGTCGAACGACGCGACCTCGGCGAACGCCTCCTCCATCTCGGCGTACGACAGCGGCGGGAACTCGGGGACGCCGGAGTCGGCGGTGAAGCACTTGAAGCCGAACACGCCGCCGTCGTGCAGGGCGCGCAGCTCGTGGGTGTTCCCCGGGACCGCGCCGCCCCAGAAGCCGACGTCCGTGAAGCACCGCCCGGCCGCCGCGTCCCGCTTGACGGCCAGCGCGCCGGCGGTGGTCACGGGCGGGAGCGAGTTGAGCGGCATGTCCACGATCGTGGTGACCCCGCCCGCCGCGGCGGCGCGGGTCGCGGTCGCGAAGCCCTCCCACTCCGTACGGCCCGGCTCGTTCACGTGGACATGGGTGTCGACGAGACCGGGGAGCAGCGCGACGTCTCCGAGATCGGCCCGGGAACGGGCGGGCGGCGCCTCGTCGTGGCCGGTGACGGCGGCGATCCGCCCGTCCCGTACGGCCACGGCCGCGGGCCGCTCCCCGTCCGGGAGGACGGTACGGCGGGAGCGCACCACCAGGTCGTACTCCCTCATGGGATCTCTCGCCGGTAGGCGGCCCAGCCGCCGTGGCCGGTGATGTCGGTCAGCTGCGGGAAGGACGCCGGCGGGCGGCGGAGCAGCATGGCGAGGGACGCCGTGGCGTCGGCGAGTTCGATCACGCCCAGCTCCAGTTCGGGCGGCTCGGCGGGCAGCAGCCGGTCGCGCAGCACGTCCAGGGGCACGTCGTAGACCTCGCCGGTGATGGGTGCGCCGCCGTGCGCGACCGGGAGGAGGCCGGGGAACCGGTCGGCGACCGAGTACAGGCGGTACCGGGGCGCGGTCGTGGTCGCGGCGACCAGCGGCGCCCCGTCGAGGAGGTGGTGCAGCGGCCCGCCGCGCATCCCCCCGCCGTTCAGGAACATCAGCGGCACAGGTCCTCCGGGCGGATCGGGACCCGGTTCAGCGGGCGGCCGGTGGCGGCGCGGACGGCCGCGACGATGGCGGGGGTCGAGGAGAGGGTGGGCGGTTCGCCGGCGCCGCGCAGGCCGTACGGGGCGCGCGGGTCGGGGCGTTCGAGGATCTCCAGCCGCTGGGGCGGCGTGTCGAGGATCGTGGGGATGAGGTAGTCGGTGAAGGACGGGTTCCGTACGAGGCCGTCCTGGACGACGATCTCCTCCATCAGCGCCAGTCCGAGGCCCTGCGCGGAGCCGCCGTGGATCTGGCCCTCCAGCGACAGCCGGTTCATGATCCTGCCGACGTCCTGGACGGCGGCCAGCTCGACGACCTTGACCAGGCCGAGCTCGACGTCGACGTCCACCACGGCGCGGTGGACGCAGAGCGCGAGCTGGACGTGGGTGTCGCCCTGTCCGGTGACCGGGTCCATCGGCACGGTGGGCCGGTGGTGGTACTCGCGGGTGTGCTCGACGGTCCGGTCGCCGAGGATGTCCGCGATCGTGGCGACCGCGCCCGCCGACGCCGCGACGACCTTCCCGCCGGCCAGCGACAGGTCGTCCCCGGCACCGAGCCGGGCGCGGGCCAGGGCGAGGACCTCGTCGCGGACCGCCGCGCAGGCCGCGCGGACCGCGCCGCCGGTCATGTAGGACTGGCGTGAGGCGGAGGACGACCCCGCGTCGCCGATCCGGTCGTCGGCCGGGGCGACGGTGACCCGGTCGACGCCCAGCTCGGTGCGGGCGATCTGCGCCTGCAGCGTGACCAGGCCCTGGCCGACCTCCGCGGCGGCGGTGTGCACGACGACCGTGGGCTCGCCGCCGGCGACCTCCAGCCGTACGCGGGCGGTGGAGTAGTCGTCGAAGCCCTCGGAGAAGCAGATGTTCTTGAGGCCCACGCCGTAGCCGACGCCCCGGACGACGCCCTCGCCGTGGGTGGCCTGGGAGACGCCGCCGGGCAGGTTCCGCAGGTCGGTGCGGTCCGGCGGGGGCGGCAGCGGCATCGCCTCCAGACGGGTCAGCATCTCGGCGAGCGGGGCGGGCGAGTCGATGACCTGGCCGGTGGCCAGCTTCGACCCCTGGCCCGCGGCGTTGATCCGGCGGATCTCCACCGGGCCCAGGCCGCAGGCGGCGCCCAGCCGGTCCATCATCGACTCGTAGGCGAAGCACGCCTGCACCGCCCCGAACCCGCGCATCGCGCCGCACGGCGGGTTGTTGGTGTAGACGCCGTACGCGTCGATCTCCAGGTTCGGGATCTCGTACGGGCCGAGGCCGAGGGAGGCTGCGTTCGCCACGACGTTGGGCGTGGAGGAGGTGTAGGCGCCGCCGTCGAGGACGATCTCGGCGGTGGCGTAGACGATCCGGCCGTCGCGGGTCGCGCCGTACTCGTAGCGCATCTGCGCGGGATGCCGGTGCACGTGGCCGAAGAACGACTCGTACCGGTTGTACACGATCTTGACCGGCCGGCCGGTGCGCAGCGCCAGCATGCCCGCGTGGATCTGCATCGACAGGTCCTCGCGGCCGCCGAACGCCCCGCCGACCCCGGCCAGCGTCATCCGGACCTTCTCCTCGGGCAGGCCGAGGCACGGGGCGATCTGCCGCAGATCGTTGTGCAGCCACTGCGTGGCCACGAACAGGTCGACGCCCCCGTCCTCGGCCGGAACGGCCAGGCCGGACTCCGGGCCGAGGAACGCCTGGTCCTGGATGCCGACGGAGAAGTCCCCGGAGACGACGACCTCCGCCCGCGCGCGGGCGGCGGCGACGTCCCCGACGCGGACGGGCTGGTGGCGGACGATGCCGCCGCGCTCCTGCACTTTGAGCCGGTCGGGGTCGGCGACGACGGCGCGCGCGTCGGTGATCGGCTCCAGGACCTCCCAGTCGATTCCGATCCGCTCCATCGCGCGCCGCGCCGTCTCCGGGTGGTCCGCGGCGACGAGCGCGACCGGCTCGCCCTGGTGGCGGACCTCGCCGATGGCGAGGACGGGCTGGTCGGCGTGGTCGAGCCCGTACAGCCTGCGGCCCGGCACGTCCTCGTGCGTGAGCACCGCCTCCACGCCGGGCACCGCGAGGGCGGGACCGAGGTCGATGGCGCGGATCCGGGCGCGCGCGTACGGGCTGCGCAGCGTCGCGCCGAACAGTGTCCCGTCGATCCACAGGTCGGAGGCGTAGGCGAACTCGCCGGTGACCTTGAGCGTGCCGTCCGGCCGGAGGGCGCTGTCGCCCACTCCCCCGCGTCCCGGGGCGGCGACGTCCCCGGGCGCGCGCGTCGTCGTCACAGGACCTCCTTCGCCAGCTCCATCAGGCGGCGGTGCGCGTCGGCGCCGGCCCGACCGAGCTCGTCCTGCGGCGCGGACACGAGCACGTCGTCCGTCACGACCGTCCGGCCGCCCACGAGGAGCCTCGCCAGCGGCGGCGCCTGGCCGTGGACGAGCGCGACGACCGGGTCCTCGACCGCCGCGTGGAAGCCGTCGAGGCGCCAGACGGCGACGTCGGCGAGCTTCCCGGCCTCCAGGGAGCCGATCTCGTCCTGACGGCCGAGCAGCCGGGCGCCGCCGAGGGTGCCGAGCTCCAGGGCCTGCCGGGCGCTCAGCGCGCTCGGGCCGTACCGGGCCCGCTGCAGGTACATCGCCTGCCGGAGCTCGCCGACCAGGGGCACCATCTCGGCCGACGCCGGGCCGTCGACGCCCAGGCCGACCGGGACGCCGGCGCGGAGCAGGTCCCGGACGCGGGCGATGCCGGAGCCGAGGCGCGCGTTCGAGCTGGGGCAGTGCGCCGTGCCGGTGCCCGAGTCGGCCATCGTCGCGATGTCGGAGTCGTTCAGGTGGACCGTGTGCGCGAACCACACGTCGCCGCCCAGCCAGCCGGCCTGCTCCATGTACGCGACCGGGGTGCGGCCGAACCGCTCCTGGCAGTACTCCTCCTCATCGAGGGTCTCGGCGAGGTGGGTGTGCAGCCGTACGCCCGTGGCACGTGCCAGACGGGCGGACTCGACCAGCAGGTCCTCGCTGACGGAGAACGGCGAGCACGGCGCCACCGCGATCCGCAGCATGGAGGAGAACGAGGGGTCGTGGTAGGCGTCGATCGCGGCGGCGGTGGCGTCGAGGATGTCGTCGAGCGTCTCCACCGCCTCGTCCGGCGGCAGCCCGCCGTCCGACTCCCCCCGGTCCATCGAGCCCCGGCAGGGGTGGAACCGCAGGCCCACGCGGCGCGCGGCGTCGATCTCGGCGGCGAGCAGGTCGCCGCGGCCCTTGGGGAAGAGGTAGTGGTGGTCGGCGACGGTCGTGGCGCCCGACCGGGCCAGCCAGGCGAGCCCGGCGGCGGCCGCGCCGCTCACGACCTCGGCGTCCATCCGTGCCCAGGGCCGGTACAGGGCGGCCAGCCAGTCGAACAGCGTGTCGCCGGCGGCCATGCCCTGCGAGGCCCATTGGTACAGGTGGTGATGGGTGTTGACCAGTCCGGGGGTGACCAGGCAGCCCCGGGCGTCGATCCGCTCCACCCGTTCGGCGCCGGCCGGGGCGGGCGCCGGTCCGGGACCGACCGCGGCGATCCGGTCGCCGTCGATCACCAGGTGGCCGTCCGGGATCTCCGCGCCGGTCACCGGTGCGAGGTAGGCGTGGTCGATGACGATCATCAGGTCGCGGCCTTCAGCTCGGCCGCACGTCGTACGGCGTCCAGGATCTTCTCGTACCCGGTGCAGCGGCACAGGTTCCCCGCGAGCGCCTCGCGGATCTCCGCGTCCGAGGGCTCGGGCACCCGTGTGATCAGGTCGTCGGCCTGCACGAGCAGGCCCGGCGTGCAGAAGCCGCACTGCACGGCGCCGCACTCGGCGAACGCCCGCTGGACGGGCGCGAGGCCGTCCGCGCCGGCCAGGCCCTCGACCGTCCGCACCCGGCGGCCCTGCGCCTGCCCGGCGGCGACGAGGCACGCGCAGACCGGCAGGCCGTCGAGGTAGACCGTGCAGGAGCCGCACTCGCCCTGTTCGCAGGCGTTCTTCGCGCCGAGCAGGCCGAGGCGCTCGCGGAGCACGAAGAGCAGGCTCTCGCCCTCCCACACGTCGTCGGCGACCTGCTCGCGGCCGTTGACGGTGAACGTCACGCGCATGCGCGGGCCCCCTTCCGGTGGTCGTTCCAGGCCCAGGTCAGGGTGCGGCGCGCCAGCACGCCGAGCGCGTGCCGCCGGTACTCGGCGGTGCCGCGCACGTCGTCGATCGGGCTCGCCGCCGCCCGGACCAGCTCGGCGAAGCGCCCGGCCACCGCGTCGTCCAGGTCGGCGTCCCAGTCCGCCTCCGCGGCCAGGAACTCCTCGGCCGCGTACGCGCGGCGCGGCGTCGGAGCCGCGGAGCCCAGCCCGGTGCCGACCCGCCGCTCGGCCGGGAACAGCGCGAGCGCGAACGAGCACACCGCGATCACCATCGCGTTGCGCGGCCCGATCTTGGAGAAGTACTGCGGGCCCGCGACCGGGGTCTGCCGGAACGCGCGGATCAGCTCATCGGGCGCGAGCGTGTTGCGCTTCACGCCCGCGTAGAACTCGGCGGCCGGGATCAGCCGGACGCCGCGCGCCGCCGACTCGACCTCGTACACCGCGCCGGCCGCCAGCAGCGGCGGATGGGCGTCGCCGGCCGGGGAGGCCGCGCCGAGGTTGCCGCCGACCGTCCCGCGGTTGCGGATCTGCGGCGAGCCGACCGTACGGGCCGCCTGGGCCAGGCCGGGCAGCCGGTCGCCCAGCCCGGTGATCACGCGGGCGTACGGCACGCCGGCCCCGACGCGGAGGGTCCCGTCGGGCAGTGTCTCCCAGCGGGCCAGCTCACGGACCGCGCCGAGGTCCAGGAGAGCGGCGGGGCGGCGCAGGTCGAAGTTCAGCTCGACCATGACGTCGGTGCCGCCGTGGATCGGCAGCGCGTCCGGGCGCTCGGCCCTGGCGGCCAGCGCCTCCTCCCAGCTCTCCGGGCGCAGGAAGTCCATCCGCTACTCCCAGGCGAATCCGGCGTCGGGGGCGTCGTCGGCGAGGACGGCGCCCTCGATCAGGCCGTACGGGCGATCGGCGGCGAAGAACACCTCGTTCGCGTTGTCCAGGCCGAAGGGCTCCAGGTCGACCGTGAAGTGGTGCCTGTTCGGCAGGGACAGGCGGATCTCGCAGAGTTCCCCGCACTCCTCCAGTACCCGGCATCCCATCGCGTACAGCGTCTGCTGCAGCGAAAGGCTGTGCGTGCCGGCGAACGCCGCCAGCAGCGCCCCCCGCGCCCGCGCGTACGACGCGCCGAACCCGTCGTGCTCGGCCCGGTGCCGCCAGGAGGCGCGGACCTCGGTGGCGAGGACGCGGTCACGGGTCGGCCGGAGGGTCGTGTACTCGTCCTCGGCGAAGCCGTGGAACTCCGAGCCGGTGGAGTTGAGGACGGTCAGCCCCGTCAGGCCGGACACGACCGTGGCCCGCTCCGACGGTCCGTCGTAGTGCACGACGCAGGTGCGGGTCTCGCGCCCGGAGCGGACGAAGGAATGGCCGGTCCCGCTCGCGCGGGTCCCGTCGGCGCCGGTCCTTCCCGCGCCGGCCCCGTCCGCGCCGTCCCCGGCCGGGATCCGGTCCCACAGGTACTCCTCGACCGCGACCCGCGCGCGGTGGACGCTCGGTAGCGAGTCGACGAAGTGCCGCGCCAGGAGCAGCGCGAACTCCTCGATCTCGGCGATGCCGTGCTTGCGGGCGAAGGCGAAGACCGTGTTCTTCTGGCTGTCGGTGGGCAGGACGGCCGCGTTGTCACCGGTCAGGTGGACCGCGGCCATGTCCCCGGACAGGGCGACGCCGACGTCGCAGTCCTTGATGTGGTGGACGTCGGCGTCCCTGGTGATCCGTACGACGCGGATCTCGGCCTTGCCGTACCGGTTCGGGCCCAGCAACATCCCTAACTCCCTCGGTAGGTGGAGTAGGCGAACGGGCTGAGCAGCAGGGGAATGTGGTGGTGCCCGTCGGGCTCGGTGATCCGGAACGCCACCGTGACCTCGGGATAGAACGCGGAGAACCCCTCGGTCTCGAAGACGAGCCGGTGGACGCCCGCCCCCGGGTCCGGCCAGTCACGGATCCGCCCGTCCTCGTCGGTGCGCCCCGCGGCCACCGGCGTCCAGGACCTGTCGGGCGCGCGGCTCTCCAGCCGCACCGGCACGCCCGCCGCCGGCCGCCCGGCCGCCGCGTCCAGCACATGGGTGGACAGGGACATCCTCAGCGCCCTCCTTCCGCGGCCAGGGCGGCGAGGCGGAGATCGACGATCTCGGTCAGCTCGGCCCGGGCGACCCGGCGCTCGGTTTCGACGTCGTTCCTCAGCCGGGCGCGCAGCTCGGCGAGCACTTCGGTGGCGCCGCGCCCGGTGGCACGGATCAGGAAGACATGGCCGAAGCTCTTCTCGTACGCGAGGTTGCCTTCGAGCAGCGCCCGCCGGACGTCCTCGGTCATAGTGTCCAACCCGGACTGCTCGCCGCGGGACCACCGCGCCACGTCGCCGCCCCCGTTCGCGCGATCGCCGATCCGGGGATGGGCGGCGAGCGCTTCCAGGACGTCATCCCAGTCCAGCTCGGCCAGCGCGCGGGCGGAGGCCGCCCGCAGCGCCGCGAGGTCGTCGTACCGCCCCGCCGCGACCGTACGGGCCCAGCGCCGGGAGGCGCAGCAGGCCAGCAGGTCCGCCTCCCGCGGAGCGCACCACCCGGCCTCCATCGCCGCTCCCCTCGCCGTCGCCCGTGCGGCCAGTACACACAGGGGGATCGGGGTAGGTCGAGACGCAGGATCTCCGAAGCCGGGCCGGCCGTTTCCGTGGTCTTCTGTAGGTTCCTCCAGCCTCGGCCGCCGGCGTCCCGGCCGGGTGCCCGGAGATCGCCGATGAAGGGAGCCGGGTCATGCGTCTGCGAACACTGCTCGCCATCCCGGATCTGCGGCTGGAACTGATCACCGGGCACGGCGAACTGGACCGGACCATCCGCTGGGTGGTCACGACCGACCTGAAGGACCCCGGCCGCTATCTGCGCGGTGGCGAGCTGGTGCTGTCCGGGCTCGTGTGGCGCAGGCGGCCCGCCGACACCGAGGTCTTCGTCCGGGCGCTGACCCGGGCCCGGGTCTCCGCGCTGGCCGCCTGGGACGCCGTGGCCGCCACGATCCCCGCCGACCTGGTCGACGCCTGCGACCGGCACGGCCTGCCGCTGTTCCGCGTGCCGGAGGACGTCGCCTTCGCGAGCGTGACCGAGCAGGTCATGCGGCGTCTGTCCACCGCACGCGCCGCCGACCTGACCGCCGTGCTCGGCCGCCACCGCCGCCTGATGGCGGGCGTCGCCGAGGGCGCCGGACTCGGCCCGCTCCTCGACCTGGTCGGCCGCGACCTGGGGATGCGGTGCTGGGTGCTGGCACCGCCCGGCCGGTTGATCGCCGGTCCCGCTGAGCTGCCCGGCGCCCTCTCCCCCGCCGACCTGGTCCGCGGCCTCCTCACCGCGCCTCGCCTGCCGGCCGTGCTGCACGGGCCGGGCCTTTCGCTGTTCGCCGTCCCCCCGGACGCCGCCTCCGCGGCCTCGCCGGGAACCGCCTCGCCCGGCGGAGCCTCCCCGGGGACCGCTTCTTCGGATGCCGCCGCCTTCCCGGAGACCGCCTCGCCGGGCGCCGCCTCACGGGTCGCCGACTGGCTGATCGTCTGCGAGGGCGACTGGACCGAATGGCCCGCCGAGCGCCGCGCCCTGGCCGCCGAGCTGACCACGATCGTGGCCATCGAGCGGGCCCGCTCCGACGAGCGCTCGACCGCCGCGAGCCACCTGGCCCGTGAGCTGGTCCGTCTCGTCCTGGCCGACGCCCCCACCGCCGAGATCAGCCCCCGGCTGCAGCTCACCGGGCTGGACACCGCCGACGCCCTCATCCCGGTCGCCGCCGGCACCGCGGACACGCTGCGACCCGGCGACCTGCACCGCCTGTTCCGCGAGATCCTTCCCGCCGGATCGGCCGTGGGCCTGCTCGGCGACGAGATCGTCGCCCTCGTGCCGGTCGCCGGGCCCGGCCACGACCTCGCCGCGGAGATCCGGCGGGCGCTCTCGGTCCTGGCCCCCGGTCTCTCCGGCGGGGGCGTCTCGGTGGGCGTCGGAGAGCCGGTCGCCGCGGAGGGGCTGCGCGGCGCCGTCGCCGAGGCCCGCCACGCCCGCAGGCTGGCCGACGACGGCACCGGCCCGGTCCGCGTCGTCGGTCCCGACGCGCTGGCCACGCACGCGCTGCTGCTGGCGAACCTCCCCGACGACGCGCGCGTCACCTTCCGTGAGCGCCTGCTCGGACCGCTCCGCGCGTACGACGAGGCCCACCACGCCGGCCTGATCCGCACGCTGGAGACGTTCCTGCAGGTGTCGGGCTCCTGGACCCGGTGCGCCGACCGGCTGCACCTGCACGTCAACTCGGTCCGCTACCGCATCCGGCGCGTCGAGGAGCTCACCGGACGCGACCTCACCCGCCTGGAGGACCGCGTCGACTTCTTCCTCGCCCTCCGCCTGCGCTGACGCGGCCTACCCCGCCGGCTTCGCGACCGTACGGGCGAGGGCGACGGCGGCCTGACCGAGGCTGATGCCGCCGTCGTTCGGCGGCACGCGATGGTGGACCAGCACGGTGAGGCCCTCGGCCTCCAGGCCGGCGACCGCGCGCTCCAACACCAGGAGGTTCTGGAAGACCCCGCCGGACAGCGCGGCGGTGGTCAGGCCGGTCGCCTCGCGCAGCCGTACGGCTCCGGCGACGACCAGGTCGCCGACCGCGTTGTGGAACCGCGCGGCGATCACCGGCGTGGGCGTGCCGGCGAGCAGGTCCTCCACGACGGCCTGGAGGAGCTCGGCTCCGGGCACGACGAACGACGGTCCGCCGTCCTCCGCGTCCTCCAGCCGCACCGGGTAGGCCGAACGCTCACGTGGGTCGGCGCGCTGTTCCAGTTCGACCGCGGCCTGGCCCTCGTAGGTGATCCGGTCGCGGACGCCGAGCACGGCGGCGACCGCGTCGAAGAGCCGGCCCATGCTGGAGGTCGGCGGCGCGCCCAGGCCCGCCCGGCCGACCGCGACGACCCGGTCCCAGGCGGCGGCGTTGCGCCGGGCGACGTCCAGGTGGTCCGGCACGCCGTACGCGGCCGCCATCCGCCACGGCTCCCGGATCGCCGTGGCGCCGCCCGGCAGCGGCACCGGCCGCAGGTGTCCCACCCGCCGGAAGCCCGTCAGGTCGGCGAGGAGGAACTCCCCGCCCCACAGTGTGCCGTCCGTCCCGAGACCGGTGCCGTCGAAGGCGACCCCGATCACCGGTCCCGTGTGCTCGTTGTCGGCCAGGCAGGCGGCGACGTGCGCGTGGTGGTGCTGGACGCCGACCAGGGGCAGCTCCCGCTCCTCGGCCCGTTCCAGGGCGTACTTGGTGGAGAGGTACTCCGGGTGCGGGTCGTGCGCGAGGACGGCGGGCGCGATGCCGAAGAGGCGCTCGAAGTGCTCGACGCCCTCGCGGAACGCGCGGAACGTCTCGTAGTTCTCCAGGTCGCCGATGTGGTGCGAGACGAAGGCGCGCCCGCCCTCGGCGAGGCAGAAGGTGTTCTTCAGCTCCGCCCCGCAGGCCAGCACCGCCGGACCGCCCGCGGGCACCCGCAGCGGCCGCGGCACGTACCCGCGGGACCGGCGCACCGGCAGCCTCCGGCCGCGGAAGACCCGGACGACCGAGTCGTCGGTGCGCACGTGGATCGGCCGGTCATGGGTGAGGAAGGCGTCGGCGATGTCCCGCAGGCGGGCGGAAGCGTCCCCGTCCCGGTGGGCGATCGGCTCGTCGGAGAGGTTCCCGCTGGTCAGCACCAGCGGTTCGGACACGAGGAGGTGGTGCAGCGGCGTGTACGGCAACATGACCCCGATCGACCGGTCGCCGGGGGCGACGGCTTCGGCGAGCGGCGCGCCGGCCTTCCTCCGGAGCAGCACGATCGGCCGGGCGGCGCTCGTCAGCAACGCCTCCTCGGCGGGCTCGAGATCGGCGAGGAGGCGCACCGACGGCAGGTCGGGCGCCATCACCGCGAACGGCTTGTCCTCCCGGTGCTTGCGGGCGCGCAGGGCCGCGACCGCGGCCTCGTCGGCGGCCGTCGCGGCGAGGTGGTAGCCGCCCAGGCCCTTCACCGCGAGGGTCCCGCCGCGCCGGAGCAGCCGCCGGGCCTCCCCGATCGGGTCGCCGGGCCGCTCGCGGCCGTCGCGGTCCCGCAGGACGAGCCGCGGTCCGCAGGCGGGGCAGCACACCGGCTGGGCGTGGAACCGGCGATCGGCGGGGTCGTGGTACTCGGCGGCGCAGTCGGCGCACATGGCGAAGGGGGCCATCGTGGTGTTCGGCCGGTCGTACGGCACGTCGGTCACGATCGTGAACCGCGGGCCACAGGCGGTGCAGTTGACGAACGCGTAGCCGTGCCGCCGGTCCGCGGGGTCCCGCAGCTCGCGCAGGCAGTCGGAACAGGTCGCGGAGTCGGACGACACCAGCGCGGTGCGCCGTCCGCCCGTGCCGCTTCCCACGATGGCGAAACCGCCACCGCCCTCGGCCGGGAGCGGACGGGTCGTGATCCGCTCGATGACGGCCAGCGGCGGCGGGGCGCGCAGCTCGCGCAGGAACCGCTGGACGGCGGCGTCATCGCCCTCGACCTCGATGAACACGCCGCTCGCGTCGTTGCGGACGAGCCCGGCCAGGCCGAGGGTCATCGCCAGGCCGTGCACGAACGGCCGGAACCCGACCCCCTGCACGATCCCCTCGACCCTGATACCGGTCCGAATCCGCACTCCGCGGTTCTCCCCCGGATAGGGCCTGCCGACCCCTCGCGAGTTCTCCCGCGCACCGTTCCGTCGGCGCGGCGGCCGTCGCCGACAAGCATTATCTCCCGGTAATGCACCGACCGTTTCACACATTTGAAACGATCCGTATATTGGCCGACGATCACGGGCGCCGCCCGCGACGGCGGAACGGGCGCGCCTCAGTCCTGACCCGGCGTCGGCTCCTTCACCTTCGTCGCCCAGGCGATGAAACGGGAGATCTGCGGCAGCGACGGCTCGTCCTGCCGCCGGTCCGGCAGGCGGCCGTCGCCGGTGATCGGCGTCAGCCGGGCGACGCGGTTGAACTCGGCCCGCAGCCGCAGCCAGCGGCGGCTGCGCGGCTCGGCGCGCTCGGCGAGCCGTTCCTCCAGCGCGTTCTCCAGCGCGAACTCGACCGCCTGGTTGACGCGGGAGTGGTCGCTGACGCCGTGCCGGAACTGCGCCTCGGGATCGAACGGGCCCGGCATCTTCCGGCGGGCGGCCTCGGGCCGGAGGACGGCCTCCCGCAGCCTGTCGGGGTCGGCCATGTCGGCCCGGTGGTAGAAGAAGTCCGCACGCGCCTCGCGCATGCGGCGGCGCACGGCGTCGTCGAAGAAGTGGCCGGTCACCGCGATGACGGTGAGCCGGCTCGGGCCGTGCCGCCGGATGTGCTCGACGACCGCGACGCCGGGGAACTGGTCGTGTTCCCGGCGGTGGTCGGCCGCGTCGACCAGCACGACGTCGGCGTCGTGCCACAGGTCGGTGACGGTCATCGCCTGGTCGTGGTCGAGGTCGGCGACCAGCCGGACCTGGTCGGACGCGGAGAGCACCGCCGCCATGCCGAGACGGTTCACCACGTCGTCGTCGACGATTATCACGCCCTTGCGCGCCGCGCCTGCCTGCGCCATTCCCGCCCCTCACCCGCCGGGAGAACCCCCGCCATCAATGATGGGGTAAATCGCGGGAAATGACTACTTGATAGCTAATCTGTAATCAGATCCGCACGCCGGTCCGGCCCGCTCTTCCCAGGTGGTCCGGCCCGCTCTTCCCGTGGTGGTTCGAGCCGCCGGACGATCAGTCGGTGCCAAGAGCCGCCAGCAGCGCGCCCACCTCGTCCAGGCGGCGTTCGATCTCCGCGGCGATGTCGGCGGGGAGCGACTCACGGACCCCGCCGTACCGGTCCCGCAGCTGCTGGACGGCCTCGGTGGTCAACCGCACGACGAGGCGCCGTCCCCGGCTGAAGCCCTCCTTCACCGCGCCGTTGTGCACGCGTTCCATCTCCGCGCGCAGGTCGGAGGAGTCCGCGGCCATGAGCCGCCGCAGCCCCATCACCATGAAGATCGGGTTGGCCAGCCAGGGCACGGCCATCAGGACCGCGATGAGGGTGAAGTCCCTCGGCATCGCCAGCATGCCGGCGGCGACCGCCGCGACGGCGCCGACCGGCACCAGCCCGCGCTGCCATCGCGGCAGGTCGGCCACGTGCGCGACGAACAGCGGGCCGAACCACTGCAGGAAGAACAGGAACGGCAGCCGCCCGCTGTCCGGGCGCATGAACGCCGACGTCAGCACCGCGTCCGCCGCGCCGATGGCCAGGCCGGCGACCACGAGCCGCCGCGCCATCCTCATCGGGTCCTGGCCCGGCCGGGCCAGGCACAGCCAGCAGCCCACCGTGAGGACCAGCGCGAGCGGCACCGTCGTCCACAGCGGCGCCGCCTCCCACTGCGGCAGCGACTGGACGAGCGTGAGGATGGCACCCGCGCCGAGGGCGAAGGGCGCGATCTGCAGCGGTCGCGGCCGTGGCGCGCGGTCGGCCGGGATCACCAGCCGTGCCGCGCCCACCATGACGGTCTGCTCCGCGCCCACCGGCCCCTGGCGTGGCACGTCCACCCGCACCGTGCCGCGGGGCGCGAGCCCCTCGAGCATCTCCTGCAGGCGCTGCGCCTGGCCCGGCGACAGCAGCAGCGTGCCGGCGCGCGACGCCACCTCCAGCTCGACGTCGGCCGACAGGTCGGGGCTGCGGCTGTTGTACAGCCGCTGCCACCGGGTGAGCGCGACCCCCAGATACGTGGCCTGCCGCGAGCACGCCTCCGCCAGCTCGGCCTTCCAGCCGGAGAACGGGGACGGCCGGGGCGCCGCCTCGTACGCGGCGATCAGCGGGTTCGTGCGGATCAGCAGGTCGACCACCGAGTCCGCGCCCATCGCGACGCTGTTCTGGCCCGAGAGCTCCGCCTGGCCGACCGCCGCCTCGATGGCGTCACGGGCCGATCGCGCCTCGCCCCGCCAGCGTGCTCGCAGGACGAGCGCCATCAGGACGCCCGCGGCCGCCCAGACGGCCGGCCACAGGTAGACGAGCGGCGCCGGCGGATACCCGGCGAGGCGGAGAGTGATCATCGTCGCCGTGCCGACGACCGCGGGCGCCAGCGCGAACCACCGGCCGTACCAGAGCCCCACCTCGAAGGCGAGCGGCGTGGCGACGACCGCGGCGACGTCGGCCGCGCCGTGCAGCGCGATCGACCACAGCGCCACGTCGACGGTGTCGAGGAGCAGCCGGAACGCCAGCCGCCGCGGGCGGGACCGGCCGGAGTAGGAGCCCAGTCGCAGGTCGAGCGCGGCGCAGCAGACCGCGGCCAGGACCAGCGGCTTCGGATACCCGTTGTGGATCACCGTCAGCGTCTCGATCAGCCGCGTCACCAGCCGGACGCTGCGGAACACCTGACGGGGGAAGTGCGAGGAGGACCGGGGCACCAGCCGGTCCAGATCGAGGTCGCGCGGCAGGTCCCAGTCAGCCACCGGCATACCCGCCGACGCGCCGCGGCCGTACGTCATGGGTGGGACGCGAGCTCATCATCATCCCTTCTCGCAGCCACGACCGTCAGCCCGGATCGTACGGTCCGCCCGTCCGGTCGGCCACAGGTCTACGCCGGCGGGGCGCGCGTTCCGGACCAGCGGAACGCACTCGGCGCGCGCCTAGCCTTCGGATGACGTCTGGTGCCCGGACCGGTGAGGCGGCTTCCCATGAACACCCGGCAGCAATCGCATCCGGACGGCCCGGTGGAGGCGGTCGACCAGTGGGCCTTCGCGGAGGTCGTCGAGGACGGCCCCCGCGGTCGCGGCTCCGCGCCGCGGGTCGGCCCCGCGCTCGCCGCGGCGGCGGTCGCCGTCGTCGTCGTGGTGGGCGCGGCGGTCGTCCCCGCGCTCAAGAAGGGGCCGTTGGGCCCGCCGGCCGTCGGAGGCACGGGCGGGGTCCGGACCGGCGCGAACGTCTCCGCCCCGGCGGCGCCCGGCGGCGGGCAGGCGCAACCCCCGGCAGCCGGGACGCAGGGCGGCGCCACGCCGGGCCGGGTTCCGCTCACCGGCCAGGGCGCGCCGTCCGCCTCGCTCACCTTCGCGAACCATGTCATCGTCGGGCCCGGCGCGTCGTGCTGCTGGACGCCCGGCGGAACGTGGTCGGCCGGCGGGCGCGGCGGCTATCCCGCCTACGGCGGCCCGGTGCGCACGTCGGCCGACCCGTCGGCGTGGTTCGAGTGGAACCTCGGCAACCCGGCCGGCGGCAGCCGCTGGGACCAGGTGAAGATCCGGGTGTGGATCCCGCAGACCCAGGCCGGCGCCTGGGTGCGGATCACGGTCACCTCCACGGCCGGCGGCGCGTCGAACGTCACGAGCTTCGACGTCGCCGAGCAGGAGTACCAGGGCTGGTACGAGCTGCCCGCCACGTTCACGCTCGGCACCCCGGACCGGCGCACCGGCTCGGCGTGGGTGCGGATGACCTACCTGCGCCCGTACACCGACCCGGCGGCGGACTCGGCCTGCGCCGACGGCTCCTGCGACCGGATGGCCGCCGCGCAGGCCGAGTTCCTCTGGAGCTGACCGCTACGCCGACCACTGCTTGGCGAGCGCGCCATCGGTCATCAGGTAGTTGTCGTGGATGTTCCCGAGGGCCACGTACAGGTTGCGCAACACCTCGTAGACGGCGTCGGCGGAGTTGTCCCAGTTGTTCTGCGCGTCGTTGTAGGAGATCGACGCGTTGCTGTTCCAGTCGGCCTTCAGCTTCTGCAGGAACTGCTGCAGGTTGTCGTGCTCGGTGACCAGTGCGTTGTGCACGTTGCGGATGTAGTCCGCCGCGTCGGAGATGAGGGGCAGATTGGCGTCGATGGAACCGATCGCCGGTACGTTCGCCATGAGGGGCCTCCGTTATCCGTTCATCGCCTGGCCGGCCTGCGTGATGCCGAGCAGGTTGTCCTCTTCCATCTCGTTGTAGGCCTTCTGGGAACTGCCGAGGTTGTCGGCGATCGTGTACAGGGCGTCCCGTACCGCCGAGGCGCGGGTGTCCCAGTCGACCATCTGCTGGTCGCAGTAGGCCGAGGCGGCCGGGCTCTTCCAGCCGCCCTTGAGGTTGTCGATGTGAGTGCGCAGGTGCATGAGCTGCTGGTGAATGGAGTCGGCCGCGTCGCGTACGAACTGCGAGGCGCTGACCATCGTGTCGAGGTCGGTCTGCAGCAGGGACGAGCCTCCCGCGTTGCCCTGCGGCGTGGTTCGCAGAGTCATGTCAGTCCTCCGGGTCGAGGTCGGGACGTGTCGGAGCGTATGAGGGCGGTGCGCGCGTTCGGGCGGCCCGGATCGCGCGGTGCCGGGGCGGGCGGTCAGTTCAGGACGCCTCCGACGAGGCCCGAGATCCCGCCGAGCACGCCCATGGCGGCGAGCGCGAGCGGAGCGGTGGCCCCGTCGATGAGCGTCCACCACATGGCGGTCCTGCGCCTGCCGCCGGTGCGCCGGCGGGGTACCGCGCCGAGCGACGCGAGACCGGTTCCGGCGGCGGTCGCCGCGATCACGGCGGCGCCGCCCCAGCCGTACGAGGCCAGGATCCGCGCGAGTCCCGCCATCGCGGCGAGCCCGGCGAGGCCCGAACCCACCGTGACGGGCAGCGCCTCCCGGGCGTACCGGAACGTCGTCGCCCGCACCGCGAGCGACGCCGCGGTCACGGCGGTGAGCGCGACGGCGAACAGGTCTCCGCTCGCGGCCATCACCACGGCGGCCACGGCCACCGCGCCCGTGCAGCCGTACGTGCCGGAGACCAGCAGCGCCCGGGAACGGCGCGCCAGCGCCTCGACGTCGCCCGGTGCGAGCGCGGCCCGGCGGCTCAGCCGCGCGCTGAGCAACGCGGGCCCGACCCGCAGCGCGATGGTGACCGCCACCGCGGCGGCGGCCGCCGCCTGAGAAGGGCGTGCCCCGGTGGAGACGGCGGCGGAGGCGGCCGTGAGCACCCCCGCGAACAGCGCCATGCCGGGTACGGCCTCCGGCGCCAGCGGGCCGGCGGCGAGCACGGAGGCGAGCAGCACCAGTGCTCCACCGACCGGGCCGGCATGCGGGATTCCGCCGGTGAGGCCGTAGCCCGCGACCGGCGCCATCGCCCATGCTCCGCACACCAGCCCGAGCCGGGGAGCCCGGCGCTCCCCATCCCCGCGGAGCAGGTAGGCGACGGTGAGCAGGGCCGCCACGGTGGCGAGCAGCGCCGGCCCGGCCGTCGTGCGGACCTTCGGCAGTACGGCGGCGACGGCCGCGCCGATCCCGAGAAGACCGGCGGTGAACGTCGCCACCACGGGCCCGGCGAGGACCGAGGCGGGTCGTTCGGTCCCGTCGGCCGCCGCGGTCGTCACCGGATCGTCGAACGCCACGACCCGCGGCGAGTCCCACGCGCTGACGTCCACCAGGTGGAGGACCTCGCCGTCGAGCACGGCCTCCTCGGCGAGCGTCGCCGTCAGCGGGAACGGTGTCCGCCCGACCCGGGCGAGGGACCACGCCGCGGGCCGGGCGTCCTCGCTCTCGATCCCGCACAGCTCCGCGACCGCGGGGGTCAGCTCCAGCAGGGGAACGGTGTTCGGCAGCGTCAGGTCGACGCGCTGGCCGCTCACGCGGACGGTGATGGCCGACAGATCTCTGCGCACCGGTGGCGGCTCCCTCGGTCCGGCGCCCGCGTCACCGGGCGTGTCGCCGTCCATTCCCGCACGGCCGGCCGCGCGTTCCCGACCTGCGTTTCGCGCGGGCCGGCCGGACAGAGTCGGCCTGTGCGCGTCCTCTTTCACCGGCCCGCCCGCATGGCGGCCCCCGGCCTGCCGGCCGATCCCCTGACGGTGGTCCCGCCTCCGGTGGACCAGGGGCAGTCGCCCGCCGGCTCGTGGTTCCAGATGCTGCTGCCGATGATGAGCGGCTTCAGCGGCCTGATGTTCATGCTCTACAACCCGCGTCCGCTCTACATCGTCGTCGGCGCGACGATGGCGGTCGGCTCCGTCGGGATGAGCGTCGCCATGTTCGTGCAGCAGCGTTCGATGCTGACCCGAAAGGCGAAGCTCGAACGCGAGCAGTACGGGGTCTACCTTCGCGCGCTCGCCCGCCGGGCGACCGCGCTGGCCGCCGCCCAGGACGCCGCCGCGCGCTTCGTCCACCCCGACCCGGCCGGGTTGTGGGCCGTCTGCGCGGGCCGGGTGAGAGTCTGGGAGCGCCGGCCCGATCACGACGACTTCTGCACCGTGCGCGTCGGCACCGGAACCGTCCCGTTGTGCGCGCCGCTGACGATGCAGACCGAGGACGGCCCGTTCGCCCGGCGCGTGCCCGACCTGCAGAGGGCGGTGGAATCACTCGTCGCCCGGCACGGCCGGGTGCGCCACCAGCCGCTCCTGCTCGATCTGCGGGCCGCCCCCGTCGTCAGCCTCGTCGGCTCCGCGGAGCGCACCCGCGCGATGGCCGCCCTCATGGTGACCGAGCTGGCGACCTTCTGCGCGCCGGACGACCTGGCCGTCGCCGTGTGTCATCCCCCCGACGCCGCAGGCGCCTGGGAGTTCGTCAAGTGGCTCCCGCACGCCCGCCAGGGCGACGCGGTCCTGCTGTTCCCCGATGGCACGAATCTCGCCGAACGGCTGACCGAGGACCTGGAACGGCGCAGGGAACAGTCGCGGCGGCGCACCGGCGTGCTCCTCGACGACCCCGCCAGGGCCGAGCCGCCCCGCAGGCTCGTCGTGGTCGTCGACGGGTACACCGCGTCGGCCCCGGTCGCCCGCCTGAAGACGATCACCGAGCTCGCCGAACGCGCCGGCGAGCTGGCGGTGAGCGTCGTCTTCTGCACCCCGGCCCGGCGTGACGAACCACCCCGGGTGCACGCCCGCGTCGTCGCCGGTGACGACGGGACCATCACCGTCGACGACGCGCTGGAGGGCGTCGCCGACCAGGCGGATCCGGCGATGTGGTCCGCGATCGCACGCCGCCTGTCCCCCCTCCGTCTCGGCGACCCGGGGGGCCGCGCGGTCCTGGCCGAGACCTGCCGGCTGGTGGAGCTGCTCGGTTCCCCCGCCGCACGGGCGCTGGACGTCGCCGCGATGTGGTCGTCGCTTGCTCCACCGTACGACGTGCTGCGCGTGCCGGTCGGCGTCGACGCCGAGGGGCGGCCGGAGGTCCTCGACCTCAAGGAGTCGGCGTTGTCCGGGATGGGACCCCACGGGCTCATCGTCGGTGCGACCGGGTCGGGCAAGAGCGAGCTGTTGCGCACCCTCGTCACCGCGTTGTCCCTCACGCATCCCCCGGACGTGCTCGGCTTCGTGCTGGTCGACTTCAAGGGCGGCGCGGCCTTCGCCGGGCTCGCCGGCCTGCCGCACGTCGCCGGCATGATCACCAACCTCGCCGACGACCTGACCATGGTCGACCGGATGTACCTCGCCCTCTTCGGCGAGCAGCAGCGCCGGCAGAGGCTCCTGCGCGACGCCGGAGACGTCGACAACGTACGGGAGTACCAGCGGCGCCGCGCGGCCGGCCTGCTCGGCCCGGACGCGCCGCCCCTCCCCTACCTGCTGATCGTGGTCGACGAGTTCGGCGAGCTCCTGGCGGGCCGTCCCGACTTCATCAACCTGTTCGTCGCCATCGGACGGCTCGGCCGCAGCCTCGGCATGCATCTCCTGCTGTCCAGCCAGCGGCTGGAGGAGGGACGGCTGCGGGGCCTGGAGAGCCACCTGTCGTACCGGATCTGCCTGCGGACCTTCAGCTCGGTCGAGAGCACGATGGCGATCGGCACGCCCGACGCCTACCACCTGCCGCCGGTGCCCGGCTCGGCGTACCTGAAGGTCGACACGACCATCTACGAGCGGTTCCGCGCGGCACTCGTCTCCGCACCCGACGTGTCGCCCGCCGACCGCGCCGACGACACGCCGCGGCCTGCGCTGTTCACCACGTCGGCGCCGGTTCCGGAACCGGCCGCGCACGAGGACACCGACGCGGTCGACGACGCCTCGCTGCCGACGGAGATGGCGACCGCGGTGAGCCGTATCCGCGCCGTCGGCGCGTCGCCCGTCCACCAGGTATGGCTGCCGCCGCTGGAGCCGAAGATCCCGCTGTCCCGGCTGCTGCCGCCGCTGTGCCAGGACCCGCGCCGCGGACTCCAGGCCGGGGACCGGCCGGGCGCCGGCCGGATGACCGTACCGCTCGGCGTCCTCGACCTCCCCGAGGCACAGGCCCAGCGGCCGTTCGGCGTCGACTTCACCCGCTGGGCCGGTCACCTGGTCGTCGTCGGCGCCCCGCAGACCGGCAAGAGCACGCTGCTGCGCACTCTTCTGCTGTCCGCGCTCGTCACCCACACGCCGGGCGAACTGCACGTCTACGCCATCGACTACGGCGGCGGATCCCTGTTCGCGCTCGCCGGGGCGCCCCACGTCGGAGCGGTCTCCGGACGGCTCGAACCGGAGAAGGTCCGCCGTACGGTGGGCCAGATCTGGAAGCTGGTCGACGAGCGTGAGGAACGCTTCCGCGAACTGGGCGTGGACTCCCCCGAGACGATGCGCGCCCGCCGGGGCGAGCTCCCGGCCGAGGACTGCGCCGACGTCATGCTGGTCATCGACGGCTGGGGCGCGCTGCGGGGCGAGTTCGAGGACCTGGACGAGCAACTGCTCGACATCGCCGCGCGTGGTCTCCGCGTCGGTGTCCACCTCGTCCTGACCGCGAACCGGTGGATGGAGGTCCGCCCGCAGCTCAGGGACAACATCGGCGGCCGCATGGAACTGCGCCTCAACGACCCCGCCGACTCGGAGATCGGCCGCAAGGCCGCCGCGACCCTTCCCCCGGGAGTCCCCGGCCGGGCGCTCAGTCCCGCCGGGGACCACGTGCAGGTGGCCCTGCCGGAGCTGGGCTCCTCGGTGGAGGAGGTCGTCAGCGCGATCTCCGCCGCCTGGCCGGGAGCGCCCGCGCCGCGCATCCGGCTGCTGCCCGCCCAGGTCGGCCCGGGTCAGCTGCCCGCGCCGGGCGAGGACCGGGAGCCCGGGGTGCCCATCGGCGTGGACGAGCTGGAGCTGGCCCCGGTGCACCTCGACCTCGGCGGCGCGGACCCGCACTTCCTCGTGCTCGGCGACGCCGAGTCGGGCAAGACGACGTTCCTGCGGTCCTGGCTGTCCGGTCTCCAGGCGCGCCGGACCGCCGAGCAGGCGATGTTCCTCGTCGTCGACTACCGGCGGACCCTCCTCGGCGCCGTACGACCCGAGCAGACGTGGGCCTACTGCGGTGCCGCGCCCGCCGCCGTGGCCGCCGTGAAGGAACTCGCCGAGGGCATCGTCGAGCGCCTGCCACCCGCCACGCTGACCGCGGCGGAGCTGGCGCGGCGCTCCTGGTGGTCGGGGCCGGAGTTCTACGTCGTCATCGACGACTACGACCTGGTCGCCTCTCCGTCGGGCAACCCGCTGCTGCCGCTGGTCGACCTGCTCGCCCAGGGCCGTGACCTCGGCCTGCACGTCATCCTCGCGCGACGCGTCGGCGGCATGGCGCGCGGCGGCTTCGAACCGCTGCTCGGCCGCCTCCGCGAACTCCGCCAGCCGGGCCTGATCATGTCCGGCGACCCGTCCGAGGGCGCGCTGATCGGCACGTACCGGGCGGCCCAGCAGCCCGCCGGCCGCGGCCTGCTCGTCCGCCGCAAGCGGCGTCCCGTCCTCGTGCAGACGGTGCGCGTCCCGGCCGAGGAGCCGGCCGAGTGAGCCGCCGCGCTCGTTCGCCTCGACCGTCGTGCGGGCCGGCCGTCCCGGTGCGCGTTCGCCCGGTGCGGAACGCGCGGGCCCGCTTCGGAGAATCGACACGTCCTGGTGAGGAGGTGTTGTCGTGACCGACCGAGCGGAGAGTTCGGCTGAGCCGCGGACACCGGACGCGGACGACGAGGGACGGCCGCGCACCGGCGCCGACGACCCTGAGGGCACGGCCGACCGGGCCGGGGCCGGTTCCGCGGCGGGTACGGCCGCCGTCGCGGCGGGCGCGGCGGTAGGCGCCATCGCGGCGCTCTCCGCGGAGGACGGGCGCACCGGCGGTGGGGGACCGCCGGC
The DNA here is from genome assembly GCF_024055675.1 of Actinoallomurus rhizosphaericola. Classification (NCBI taxonomy): domain Bacteria; kingdom Bacillati; phylum Actinomycetota; class Actinomycetes; order Streptosporangiales; family Thermomonosporaceae; genus Actinoallomurus; species Actinoallomurus rhizosphaericola. The sequence goes on from NZ_JAMXMW010000007.1 coordinate 242,116, forward strand.
GCCCGGCCGTTCCGGTGCGGCCTCCGGGGAAGGGGGCGCCGGAGGCCGCACCGGGAGCACCGGCGGCGGGCGGGTGCTCGGCGTCGGGGCCACCACGGGGCTGGGAGCGATCGCGGCGGCGGGCCTGGCGTCGAGCGGCCGCACCGATGCGCGTCACTCCGCCGGCGGTCACGCGGAATCAGGCCATCCCGCCGCGGGCGGCGTCCATCCCGGCAGAGTCGACGGCACGGCGCCCACGCCACCGGGAGACCAGGGGTACACCCCGGCGTCCTCCACGGACGCGCCGACGGGCACGGCGTCGGCGGCGGACGCCCAGGCGGGCACGGCACCGGTGGCCGGCGACCCGACGGCGACGGACACCGCGCCGCACGTGAGCCGTTCCGGGACCACGGCGGGCGCGCAACCCACCGGCTCCCCCGGCACCGCGAGCCCGCACGGCTCACCGGTGGTCCCCACGACCGGCCACCCCGCCCGGAATCTCGGCTCGTCCTCGTCCCGCGAACCGGTGACGAGTGATCCCGGCGGACGCGCATCGGCGGGCTCCCCGGCCGGAGTCCCCGATCCGGCGGACGGGCCCCTGGCCGAAGTGACGCGGCCGGCGGACGGCTCCGGGCCGGCCCCGCTCCAGCGGACGCCCGCGACCGGGACGCAGGGATCGGACGAGGCCGGCCGGTCGCAGACGGTCCTGTACGACTCTTCGGGCACCCCGATCGCGATGCGGAATTCCGCCGGGCAGGTCGTTCCCCTGGGATCGCAGCCCGCAGTCGGTGGGAACACACCGGCGACCACGGGAACCGAGCGCACCGGGACAGGAGACGACGGCGTCCAGCAGACCCAGAGTGATCAGGGCGGCGCACCGCCGTACGTGCCGAAGACCGATCCCGAGATCGCCCAGTACATGCGCGGTCTCACGCCGGATCAACGGGCGGCGGAGATCCAGAGAGTATTGGACGACCAGAAGATCCATCTTTCGGGCGCCAAGCTGCCCGGCCTGCCGGATGGCTTCTGGGACAAGGACAGCTATACCTATACCGACGAGAACGGCACCACGAAGACGCTCGATGTTCTTTCCGCTGCCGCGACGCTCACGATGCTCGAAGACTCCTTCTCCCATTTCAAGACCGACATATCGGCGCTGAGCGATACGGCTGCGAAACTGTCCGCGAAGGGCGACGACATCGACGACCCGGCGATCGCCCTGGCACTGGCGTTCAATGCGGTGGACGGAATGTGGAAGACGCTGTTCGACGATGTGGGCAATGCATCGGACGAAAGTATCACCAAAGTACAGAACAACTTCTACGGCTTGAAGACCCTGCTCTTCGGCGGGAACGTCACGAATCCGGCGAACAAGAAGACCGTCATGACCAATGGCAACATCCCGACCGTCGCGAACGCGATACGCGACCAGGCCTCGTCGCTGAATCTGGCCGCGTCACAGTACGTCGAGACCGAGGAGGAGAACCTCTCCCAGTTCGGGATGCACGCGGACGACCCTCGCCCCGCATGGGAGAAGGCCCGTTATGTCAATGGGCAGGATCTGGCGAAGACCGGGAACTTCCCCCCGGGCTTCTTCGATCCGCACAACCCGTCCAGTCCGTACTATCAGCGGTGACCGGCCGTGATCATCACCGGACCGCCCGACCTGAGCTGGATATTCCGTAACATCGCGAATGACGCGCACAACCACGTGCAACCGCTGCGCACCGCCGCGGCCGCATGCAGAACGTACGCCGCCAAGATCGAGAACGTCCCCGGCGACTGTGACACGATCCTCGCCACCGGGCTCGCGAACTGGGACGGACCGGCCAAGGACGCGTTCCTGCTGAGTTGGGCGGTCAACTTCACGGGCACGGCCAACGACGGGTACTCACCCGGCTCCTTCAGCCAGCTCAGCAATGAGGCGATGGCGCACGGTACGCCATTGCAGCCGATCCTGCCCGCGCTGCACTCGCAGATCCTCGACACGGCCGACCAACTCGAAGACCTCGCGTCGAAGATCGAACAATACGTGATCGCATGTAAGACCGCGGAGGTCATCGACCTGGGTCTCGCCGTTCTGTCCGTCGTCCTCTTCATCTTGACCATTGAGATCGGCGGCGAGGGCGGGCTGGTCGCCGGCCTGTTCTCCTACCTCGGCGTGGACGCGGCGGCCACGTATCTCGCCGGGCAGCTCGTGGCGTGGGGACTCGGCTGGGCGGTGAGCATCGCCGTCCCGATCGTGACCAACATCGTCATGCCCGCCCTGGAGATGGCCTTCATCAGCGGCATGATCGACCTGGTGTCCCAAGAGGTCAAGAACACGCTCGTCTGGGATCCTTATCGGCAGTCGATCGGTGAACCGCCCGCAGAGGTGAACTGGGTCGAGGTCGCCGACGCCGCGCTGATCGGCGCGGTGTCCGGCGCGGTGATGGGGGGCGTCGGAGGCCTCGCCGGCGCGTTCCTGAAACCGGTCATGCAGAACGCGAGCCCGATCCTCCGGCAAGTGATCACCCGCAGCATGGGCGCGCTGCTCGGCGGGATCGGCGATGTTCCGGTCCAGCTGGTACACATCCTCGGCCCGGAGCATCGGGGCTGGGACTGGGGGGAGTTCGGGTCGAGCGTCGGCGTCGGCGCCTTGCTGGGAGGGCGAATCGGTGATCTTTTCACTCAACGCCCGACCCTGATCATCGATAGTCCCGACGGCGGCACGCTGTTCATGGCTCCGGACAAGGGGCTGACGATAGATCCCGACGGTCCCGGCATATCCGTCATCGACCCGGCGGCGGGCGGGCCGGTATCGGCCGACCGGTGGGCGTTCAACGTCATCGACCCTGAGACCGGCCGGATCATCGGCCACGCGTCGCCGGGCGCCACCGGCCTGGACGACCCGTCCCTTCACGTCGTCTACAACGACGGCACCGTGAATGACTACGCGCTCAACGGGTCGACCGTGCATGTCCTCACGTCCGAGAAGGTCGGTGTGGTCGATGGCCCGGCGACGTCGGCGAAGACCCCCGACAGCGTTCCGCTCAAGACCGCGTACGACAAGCACATCGCCTATTCGGTCGAGGACGGGAAGGCGCGTCCTCTGTTCCAGACCGAGGCTCTCGGCGACAGGAAGGTCGCCATCAGCGCCTTCGACGGTCAGGGCGACCCTCATGTCATCGAGGTGCACGAGAAGCTCACCGACGAGATGAAGGTACAGGTCGTCGACGACACCGGCGGCCGTGACGTCGTCACCACCGTCGAACTCCCCAAGGACTCGTGGGTCGTCTACGACCAGGACGGCGGTGTGATCGCGGCGACCCGTCCCATGGGAAAGGTCTCCTTCGACTCGTCGCCGTCCGGCCTTGGCGGCATGCGTTCGTCTCGGGCCGACAGGAGTTCCACCGAGTTGTACATGGCGGGCTCGGACCGGCGGCTCAGACGCCTGGGATTCATCAGGAGGAACCCGGCCGGCGGGCAGTTCGAGTTCTACGGCGACAAGTGGCAGCCCGGCGACTCCGAGGGGCTCTTCACCTTCACCGGCAATGGATTCGAGGGCATGACCCTCCGGCAGTATCCGGACGGCCTCGGGACCACGACGATCGCCGTCGGCGAGACGCAGCGCTTCTCGTACGGCCGCACGGGGAAGGTGGAGCCGACCTTCCCCGCCCCGGCGCGCGGGGAGACGGTGGAGACCCCACCGCAGCCGGGCCGAACCGTCGACGCGGACCAGCCCGTCTCCCCCGCCGGCCGGCGGCCCATGCCGGCGTTGCCGGAGGAGACGGGGAACGGCTCGACCGACCAGGACGTCGTCCCCGCCGAATCGAGGCCTCCCGGGCAGACGGAAGCCGTCACCGAGACGCAACCGGTGACTCCTACGGCCGACGTTCCCCAGGACCCGGTGAAATCCGCCGTACCGGTACCGCAGGAGCCGGGAAAGATCACGGGCACGGTGTCCGAGATACCGAGACGGACCGTCGAGTCGATACCGGGCGAGCCCGTGAAGAAGGTCCAGCCGTCCACGGCGCAGACGAACGCGGCCGATGGCACCGTCTCGGTCGAGACGCCGGACGCCGCGGTGAAGGTGCCCGTTCCGCGGCGACAGGCGGCCTCCGTGTCCTCGGACGACCCGCTGACGGCGCTGCACGAGCAGGCCCGGAGCATGCTGGACGGGCTCGGCGGCCGAACCGTGCCGGAGACGTACGACCTGCGCTCGGCGCTGGAGAAGTTGCGGGATCTGATCACACCGCTGCCCGACGAGCACCCGCGTAAGCAGGGCCTTCTCGACGCCCTCGCTGACATGCTCGACGAGAGGTTGGGGATTCCGGCCGGGAAGAACACCGACCCGCTCATCCGAAACCAGCTCTTCCGACCACTGCTCGAACAGCTGGCCGGACTCGACGCGGGTCCCCACGAAGCGCGGCTGCCCGCCCCGGACGGATTCCGCTTCGACGCGTCGGCCTCCTCCGGTGGCCAGGCGGGTGGCGACGGGCTCGTTCCGAAGCAGGAGGAATCCGCCGCCGCGGCCCTGCCGAGCATGGAGAAGTCGGGCGAGGCGGCGAACGTCCGGGTCGAGACGATGGTGCCGGGCCTCTGGGAGGAGATCGACCCCGGCCGTACGACGGTCGGACCGTGGAAGTTCAAGGACTACGGGCCCTATCACAACGGCGACACGGTCTCGATGGCCACCAAGGTGACCAACGGCGAGGTGCCCGGCACGGGGACGTTGATCCGCATCCTCAACACCACGACGGGCGAACTCTCCTACAAGAGCGAAGTGCTCAAGTTCCCCGACGGTGCGCACTGGGTGCGGCACGAGCGGGAGATGGTGCCCGGCCGGGGCACGCCGCTGGAGACGTACATCACCATGCGGCAGATGAAGCGGCTGGCGGAGGCCGCGGGTGACCCGGAGCTGTTCGCCCGGCCTCATGAGGTGGTCGTGCAGGACATCGCGAACGTCAGGACCATCCTGCGGCTGGCACGGCTCGAGCGCGAGTGGCAGACGGAGCACCCCGGCCTCCCCTTCGACCGGAACCGGGCGATCGAGGCCACGCACTCGGTGCGGTACGCGAAGAACTCGATCACGCAGAGCGGGGGGAAGGTCACCGCCGTCTGGATCACCGGTGGCAACGCGATGACGGCGGAGTCCCTGATCAGAACCCAGGGATACACGACGGTCGCCGAGCAGACGAAACTGCTGCAGGCGTACGGCGTCGCACCGGGCGACCAGGTCCTGGCGGATTTCGCGATCCACCTTCAGGTCGAACCGGCCGCCGAAGATGCGCCGCCCACGGAATCCGGCCCGGCCGGCGGCCCCGTCTTCGGCGAAGCGGGATCGGACCCGCTGATCCCGGTGCCCGCCGCGCACCAGGCGACCCCACCGGGTTCGACGGCCACCCCGGAGATCGTACGGCCGCGTCATCCGGACAAGAGCCGATTCGTCTACCCGTACGACGGCCTGGTCCACCCGGCCGTCACGAACGAGGACGTGCCGGCCAGATCGAGTGTCAAGGCACCCGCGGGCGACCACGTGCCAACGCTGCTCGCCGAGATCTTCGTCGCAGGGGACGACCTGGGGATCGTCGAGGACGAGGTGCGCAACCTGCTTTCCTGGATCCGGGCCTACACCGTCGCGTTCGGCAAAGAGGTGCTCACCTCGCTGAGGGCCGAGCCCGGCGGGACGCGGATCCTGGTGTCCCACAGCACCGTCGGTGAGAACCCCGCCAACCTCGACGTCGCCGGGCTGGTCAAGGGATACGAGGAGCCCATCCCGATCCTGCACACGCACACACGGCGGAGCCATGCGGCGCCCAGCACGACCGACCACCACTCCGTGACCGGCCTCCTGCCGTACGGGTTCGTCGCCGGGCCGGTCACACCGGGTTCGGAGGAATGGGCCTTCGTCCAGTTCGGCCCGGCCCCTACGAAGGCCGCGTATCGGCAGAGGCCCCTCACCGAATTCTCCTTCGGTAAGCGGTTGAGAAGCGTCCTGGCCGAGCAGCTACGGCGGGCCGCCGCACAGGCCGACCAGCGGATGACCGCGTTGCCCGGCGGTCCCGTGGCCACCGGCGCGGCGCGCGCTCACGCCATCGTCGATGCCGTCGATTACCTCAGTGAGGTGACGACCGGCGGCGCGGCCTTCGCGATGACGAGCCCGCAAGGTTCGGCGTTCGCGGATCTGCTCTTCCAGCTCCTGGACACCCCTGGTGGACCGACCGCGGAACAGGCGGCGCGGCTGGAGAGAGCGGCCTTCCGCTACGCGCGCGGCGAGGCGTTCGCGCCCGACATCGACGCCCTGTCGGCCTTCCGCGCCACGCTGCTCAGCGAGTACGAGGACCTGTGGCCGACGCTGTCCGACCACGAACGGTCCGGCCTGCCCACACCCGCCGACCTCCCCGGCCACGCCGACGAACCGCCGGCCGGCCGCCGGCCATCCGGCCGGAACGGCCCCGCGTTCGGTGAGCCGCACCTGGCACCGCGGCGGCAGCCGATCCCCCAGCGCCTCATCGAATACGACGGGACGCCGGACGGAGCGGGCCGCGAAGCCGAGCTGGACCGGATCGCGGCGGCGCTGACGGTGTGGCAGGAGCAGGGTCCGGGCCGCCTGTCCGCGCAGGACCGCGACGCGATCCTGGGCTACATCGACGGTCTGCTCGCCGACGCGGAGGGGATCGCCGAGGTCGACGGCGCGCTGCGGCCGTTGGCGCAGCGGTTCGAGCATCTCGCGAACTCCCTCCTGGACCTGTTGCACGACACCGGCGCCCTCGGTTCCGTCGAGGTGTCGAAGCCCGGCGTGGATACGAAGGCGTACGACTGGATCCTGACCGCGCGCGATTGGGTGCGTGCCGAGGCCGGCAACTACCGCACGCGCGTGGTGGCGAGGGTTCCGCTCCGGTCTCGCGGTCTTCCCGTGCTGAACGAGAGTGAAAGGGCCCGGCTGGACCGGTTCCTGCGGCGGGCGACGCTCCACTACAAGATGGAGTTCGGTTATCAGCTCGCGATCGACATGGACGCCGGACCAGGCGAGCCGATCTGGTACGTCGTGGTCGTCCGCGGGGGGAGCCACCGTGTCCGGGCGAGTTCGGTGTTCGTCCACGGCCATCCTCAGTTCGACGGCTCGGAGTCGCCATGGATCCGGCGTCCCTCGGGCGAGGACGGCGACATCGGGGCCCTGCGGGATTCGCCGTACCAGGCCGCGCAGATCGTGCCGGGTGACGCGACCCACGACCGGATCGTCTACTTCCGCTCGGGCAGGTACCAGATCCTGCGCGGCGAATCCATTCAAGTCCCGAAGCTCGTCGATTCCGTGCGAAGTGCGGTCAAGACGCTGACGCTGTCGAAGGACGTCGGTGTCTGGCTGGAACTCATCGACGAACTGCGCGATCCCCAGCGCCCCGCGTCCTGGTCACCGGACCCCTTCACCGTCCGCCGCCTGATGAGACATCTGGACCAGGTCGAGGAAGACCTGCCGAGCGAGGAGGCGAAGGCCGCGCTGGACCGGCTGGTGAGAGGAGAAGGAACCCCGGGCGACCGCCCCCGGATCAACGAACTGGTCCGCCACCTCCAGCGACTCGCCCGCCAGACTCAGGGCGAGGCCCGGAGGGCGCGCCTGGAACTCAGCACCCACTTCCCCTCCTACGACCCGAGGAATCCGGCCGCTCGGCGCAGCACCGAGCCGTACTGGGCCGGCGACGAAGTGTCCGCCCCCCACCGGACGGCGCCGGAGCAGGAGTCCGTCCAGACGGAGCCGGACCCGCCGGTCAAGCGGGCGCCCGAACGGTCCTCGGCCGAGGTCGTGCCGGCCGAGGTCGCCGAGGTCATCCGCAAGGAGGCCGCCAAGCTCGTCGGGCAGGCCCGGCAGCGGATCGCCGAGGCCTCGGCGAACGGAGCGATCACTCAGGACCGGGCCGCGGAAGTGGCGGACCTGATCGGCCAGGTCGAGCGCCTCGTCCTGAGCAGCCCGGGAGCGGTCCGGGCGGAGGCGGTCAGGTCACACGCCGACGCCGTCGGCATGCTGCGCGAGCACTTGGCCGCGCTGCCCTCTCCGGGCGCACGGCTGCGTACCGCCTCCATCGGGTCGGTCCGTACCCGGGCATGGTCCGCCGAGGAGGGCGCACAGGCCGGCGGGCGGCTCCGCACGCGGGCCTACAGGACCAGCGCACCTGAGGACCGCCCTCTCGGGAACGACGTGTGGTCCGCCCCGCAGGAGGAGGGCGTTGATCTGCGGCCACAGCGTCCGGTCGACGCGCTGGCCGTCGACTTCACGGATCCGCGCAACGAACGGCCCGCCACGATCCGCGACGTGCGGGTGCTGGGCGGACGTGACTTCGTCACCGGCGCGTCCTTCCGCCGAGGAGCCGAGGTGAGTGCCCTGCCGCTCACTCCCGCGGAGTGGAAATGGGTGCTCACCGTCATGCGAGACCGCCTCTACGACAACCAGGGGCTGGAGCACGGCGTCCTGTACCACCCGGCGACTGACACGGAACCGGCGCGGATCGCCATCGCTTCGGGCGGCCCGGCGGGCATCACTCCGCCACCGGGCTGGCTGGTCCTCATGCACAGCCACCCCTATGGCCAGGCGGCCGGAAACGGCCCCTCCATCTCCGACTTCCTCGCCCTGCAGCACACGCCGTACTCCCATACCTACCTGCTGGAGCATGCTTCGCGAGATCTCGGCCGGCCCGCTCGGATCCACGTCATCCGCCGCGACGGAACCTCCGAAGTGATCGACCAGCGGCAGATCGCGATTCCGGAGACGGACCCGGAGTACGCGGAGGCGCTGTTCGACGCCGAGCATCTCGGCGACGCTCACACCGCCGTCGACACCGCGCTCGACGGCCTGGAGACACGGCCGCCCGGCACGCCCCTGTCCGGCGAGCTGTCGAAGCTCCTCCGCAATGCCCTCGCCTACAGCACCGACGTCGGACCACACGGCCTCGACTCCGGCATCCTCCGGCGAGTCCGCCTCGGCGGCGGTCCCGACGAGGCGGACCTCCCGGCGATACACGAACACCTCGACGCCGCCCTGGAGGCCATCCTCCGCGCCGTCGGCGGGAACAGGGTCCGGCTCCGCCTCCTCGACCCCGCGCGCCGCTCCGACACCCTCAACGCCCGCGCCTACCTGCGCTGGCTCTCCCGCCGAGAACGACCGCCCCGGCTCCTCAACGACGCGGTGAGCATCGACGGACGCACCGGCAGGACCACCTATCACGATCAGTTCAAAGCGATCATCCGGCGTGCCGTCAAGGCCGCCGTCGATGACCTGCCCGCAGACGCGACCACCGCGAAACTGCGGGACGACCTTCTCAACTGGCGCGAGCACGACCTCCTGCTCGACGCCATGCGGCGTGCCGTCCCGGCCGCCGAAGAAGATCTCATCCAGAGGCTCCTGGACGCGCTCGACGCTCACGACCGCATGCGCGACGCCGCCAGGACGGCTGCCGGACGGCCGGAGGCCGGGAAAGGCGATCGATGACCGATCTGTACGGCCGTGAGGCCGCCGATAACGTCGGAAAGCGCACGCTTCGCGTCGAGCGCGGCGCGTGGGACGGGTTCGCATCGATCGGTGAGGCCCTGGACGCGGCCGTGGACGACGACCTGCTGACGATCGCCCAGGGCACGTACGTGGAGAACCTCACCGTCACCAAGAACGTGACGATCGAGGGTGAGGGCCCGGTCGTCGTGCAGTCGCACCGTGGTGTCACGCTGGTGATGTCGGCCGCGGCCGCCACGGTGCGGGGGCTGACCGTCCGGGGCGGCGACGCCGCCGAGCCGGCGCTGCGCGTCGACGCCGGTGACAGCCTGATCGACTCGTGCGAGGTCCATGCCGAGCACGCGGGCGGGATCGCCGTCGTCGGCGGGGATCCGCTGATCCGCGACTGCCGGGTGACATCGGCGGGCTTCGGCGTCAGCGTGCGTGACGGCGCGCGCGGGCGGGTCGAGCGGTGTGAGATCAGCGGGCGGCGCGGCGGGATCCTCGTCACGAGCGCGGCCGATCCGATCGTGACAGGATGCGCGATCGTCCGCCCCGACGGCAACGGGATCTACGTGACGAGCGGCGGGCACGGCGGCTTCGACGACTGCACGGTGAGCGCGGCCGGGCAGCCGGCGGTGGCCGTCGACCGCGGCGCCGACCCGGTCATGCGGCGCATCAAGATCTCCGGCGGCGACAGCTACGGCTTCTGGATCGATGAGGACGCGACCGGGCTGCTGGAGAACTGCGAGGTACGCGGCACCCGAGGGCACGGCGTCCACGTCACGGGCCGCGCGGATCCGATGGTCCGCTCCCTCACGGTCGAGGGCGTTCAGGGCGCCGGCATCCAGGTGAGCGCCGGCAAGGGCACGTTCGAGGACTGCCTCGTACGGACCGGTGGCGCCGACGGCGTGGCCGTCGACGGAGGCGGCAGCCCGGCGCTGCGCCGCGTCATCGTCAGCGACGTCGCCGGTCACGGCATCGCGGTCGAGGAGGCGAGCGGTTCGTTCGACGAGTGCGTGGTGTCCCGGAACGGGATCGGCCACGCCGGGATCCGCGTCGGCCGGGGCGCCGCGCCGTACTTCCGGCGCTGCACGGTCTCCCACGTTCCCGGCGAGGGCGTCCGCGCGGACCCGGAGGCCGCGGCGGCCCTGGAGGACTGCCTGATCAACGAGACGAAGGGCACGCCGATCGGCGTCCTCGGCGGCACCGACGGTGACGGCCGCTACACCCTGACGCTCGGGGTCGCGGAGCGCACCGCCGCGGCCGGCACCGTCGCGCCGGCCGGCCTCGACGCGACCTCGGCCACCGTTCCGGCCACCGAGGGTGACAGGCGGCGGGACCGGTCCGGGCCGGTCACCGCCGACGATCTCGACGACCTGCTCGCGGAACTCGACGAGCTCATCGGTCTCGCCCGGGCGAAGCAGGAGGTCGGAGACCTCGTCACGTTGACGCTCGTCGCCAAGCAGCGGGAGCGGGCCGGCCTGCCGCCGCCGCCGCTCAGCCGGCACCTGGTGTTCGCCGGCAGTCCCGGCACCGGCAAGACCACCGTGGCACGCATGTACGGGAGGATCCTCGCCGCGCTCGGCGTGCTGGCCAAGGGACATCTCGTCGAGGTCAGCCGTGTCGACCTGGTCGGGGAGTACGTCGGGCACACCGCGCCCAAAACGCAGGCGGCGTTCGACAAGGCGCGCGGGGGTGTGCTGTTCATCGATGAGGCGTACCTGCTCTCCTCCGGCTCCGACGACTTCGGGCGAGAGGCGATCGGAACACTGGTCAAGCTGATGGAGGACCACCGCGACGAGGTCATCGTCATCGTCGCCGGCTACCCGGACGAGATGGACCGGTTCCTGGCCGTCAACCCCGGTCTGGCGTCGCGGTTCACCCGCACCATCACCTTCGAGGACTACTCCTCCGAAGAACTCGTCACGATCGTCGGCGAACAGGCCGGGAAGCTGCACTACGAGCTGTCCGAGGACACCGAACAGGTCCTGCTCGACCACTTCGCGGCCATGCCGCGCGACCGCCACTTCGGCAACGGCCGTACGGCACGGGTCGTGCTGGAGGAGATGATCCAGCGGCAGGCGCGGCGACTGTCGGCGGTGGCCGAACCGACGCGGGACCAGCTCGTCCGCCTCATACCGGAGGACCTCGGCTCCTGACGACGGCCGTCCGCGGGGGTGTGCGAAACGGGTGATCGGAACGCGCACCCGCCGAGACGAGAATTCGGCGCAGACGTTACCGCTCCGCATCATCGATCCTTGCGAGGAGACGGATGGCTGCGCTCGGCCATGACAAGATGCCGATCCCGCTCCGGCGCCTGTTCGGCGCGGTGACCGGAGGCCCGGCGCCGGGCCGCGCGGTCGCCGGCGGCCTGGTGATCACGCTGCTGCTGGCGGCGCTCGCGTTCGCCGCCGGCAAGGGCGTCGTCGCGGCCTCGTACCGTACGCGGGCCGGCAACGCGTGGCTGGGGACGACGCCACGCGGGTCGGTGACGCTGGTCGACGGCACGAGCGGGCGCCCGTCCGCGGAGATCGTGCTGCCCGGCACGGCGGGGCACCGGCTGCAGATAAGCCAGGACGGCGACCACATCCTCGTGTACGACCCGGGCACCGGCGTCCTGACCAAGATCGACTCCGGCCGGCTCACCGCGGGCCCGGCCCGCGCCACCGTGCCCGGTGTCCGGCTCGTGGCCGGGCCGAAGGCGGCCTACCTCGTCGACTACGACGCGGGCACGGCGCAGCGCATCGACCTGTCGACGCTGCAGAACGTCGGCCCGTCGATCCGCGTCCCGGGGCGCCTCGGCACCGCGGGGGTGGACGCCCAGGGGACGCTGTGGCTGCCGCGCTCCGACGACGGCACGGTCGTTCCCGTCACCCAGGCGGGCCCGGGCACCCCCGTCGACGTGGGCGGCCGCGGTTCCACCCTCGCGGTGTCGATCGTCAGCGGCCGGCCGGTCGTGGTCGACGCGACGAAGGGCCGGGTCAGCGTGGTCACCGGCACGGGCGTCGCCTGGGCGGCGACGCTGCCCGGAGCGGGCGGCGACGCGTCGCTGCTCGCCCCGGCGACACAGGCCAAGAGCCGGCTTCCGCTGGTCGACGCCGCCGCCGGCAGGCTCTTCGTCGTCGACGTCGACGCGCACGGCGTCCGGTCCGTGCCGCTGGACACCGGCGGGAACCCGCACCTCGACGCGCCGGTCGTGCACGGCGACGCCGTCTACGTCCCGGACGAGCACAGCGGCTCGGTCCTGGTCTACTCGATGCGGCACGACCGGTGGGAGCCGTCCTTCCCCATCGGCGGCACTCCCGGGCAGATCGACACGGTCACGCAGGACGACGCGATCTACTTCAACGACACCCAGGGGTCGCACGCGGTCGTCGTCGGCGGGGACGGCACTCCCCGGCCGGTCGACAAGTACTCCCCCGGCCGGCCCGGAGCGTCCAGGGCCCCGTCGGCGCCGACGCTGCCCGGCGACGTCCCGAAGAGCGGTGTCCCGACACGGCCGGCGACCGCGCCCGGCGCGCCGCCGTCCGCACCGCCGACCGGCCCGAGCAGGATCCCCGGCTCGGGCGGGACTCCCGGCCCCGGCAGGCCTCACCACGGTCGTCCGGGCGTCCCCCCGGCACCCGGCTCGCCGGACGCGACGCCGTCCGAATCGGCGACGCCCCCGCCGGTGACCCCGCCGGTGACGCCGCCCACCGGGCCGGTGACGCCGACCGCGCCCCAGGAGACACCCACCAGCCCCCAGGAGACACCGACCACCCCGGAAGAGACACCGACCACCCCGCAGGAGACACCGACCACCCCACCGGCGGTGCCCAGGCCGGGCACGCCGCGCGACGTGGCCGCCGCCGCGCAGCCGGGCGGCTCGATCCGGGTGTCGTGGAGCCCGCCGGCCGACGCGCCGAAGGACGTCTCCTACACGGTCGCCTACGACGGTGGCGGCGGCTCGTCCGGCAGCGTCCAGACCACGAGCACGACGCTCACGATCGACGCGGCCCGGCTCGTCTTCCTGCGGTCGTACAGGTTCACGGTGACGGCGCAGGACTCCGGCGGCGCGTCGGATCCGGCCACGGCGCAGGCCCGATCGGGCGGCGACGGCAGGTCCTTCAGCGTGGACGTCTCCAAGACGCGGACCGACCCGGTCAATCCCTGCGTCGACCTGCCGAACTGCCGGGCGACGATGCGTCAGGACCCCACCCACACGAGCGCCGCGACCGGGGAGGCGCCCCAGGGTTCGACCGTCACCGGCTTCTGTCACAAGAGCGGGCAGTCGATCGGCGACGACGACGGCGTCCGCTCGACGGAGTGGGTCCTCATCGAGCACGGCGGCGAGCGCGGCTACGTCAGCACGCTGTGGCTCGGTGGCGCGAACGCCTACCAGAGCGTCTGGCCCTGCCCATGACGCCCGCGAACGGACACCGGACCGCCGCGGCCCTCCAGAGGCCGTGGGCGGCGCACCAGCGGAGGAGAGGGATCACCCCATGACGATGACGGCGCCGGCGCGCCCCGTTCCCGCCGAGCACTTCGCGCAGGCCTTCACCGCGGTCGTGGACAGCGTCGGACGCGCGATCAAGGGCAAGCGTGAGGTCGTCGAGGCGGCGCTCGTCTGCCTGCTCGCCGAGGGCCATCTGCTCGTCGAGGACGTGCCCGGAGTCGGCAAGACGTCCATCGCGCGGGCGCTCGCGGCCTCGCTCGGCGTGCCCTCCGGGCGGATCCAGTTCACCCCGGACCTGCTCCCGTCGGACGTGACCGGCGTGTCCATCTACGACCAGGCCACGGGGGTGTTCGAGTTCCGGCCCGGCCCGGTCTTCTCCTCGATCGTCGTCGCGGACGAGATCAACCGCGCGTCGCCGAAGACCCAGGCGGCCCTGCTGGAGGTCATGGAGGAACGCCACGTCACGGTCGACGGCGTCGCCCACGACGTGCCCCGCCCGTTCATGGTGCTCGCCACCCAGAACCCGGTGGAGATGGACGGCACCTACCCGCTGCCCGAGGCGCAGCTCGACCGGTTCACCATGCGGATCTCCGTGGGCTATCCCGGCCACGCCGCCGAGATGGAGGTGCTCAGGGCGCACCGTGAAGGCCGCACGGCCGTCGGCGCGTCGGCGCTGACCAGCCCGTCCGCGGTCGGTGAGATGATCGAGGCGGCGCGCCGGGTCCATGTCGGCGACCCGCTCTACGACTACATCGTCCGGCTGATCGCCGGGACGCGTGCGCTGCCCGGCGTGCGCCTCGGGGCCAGCCCGCGGGCCGGCATCGCGCTGCTGCGGGTCGCGCAGGCGCGCGCGGCCGCCGCCGGGCGTGACTACGCGACCCCGCAGGACGTCAAGGCACTGGCCGAATCCGTTCTGGCGCACCGCGTGCTGCTGACCGCCGAGGCGCAGGTCGGCGGCCGTACGTCGCGGGAGGCCGTACGCGCGGTGCTCGCCTCGACGCCGGTCCCGGATGGGAGCTGAACCGTGCCGACGCGTCTGGGCGCCGCGATGCTGACGGCAGGACTGTGCTGCCTCATCGGGGGTCATCTGCTCGGCTACCCCCGGCTGGACGTGCTCGGCTGCGCCGCGCTGATCGCGGTCGCCGCCGCCTGGGCCGCGGTGACCTGGCGTCCCTCGCTGGCGCTGTCCCGTGACCTGCACCCCGCCCACGTCACCCGCGGTGAGACCGCCGTCTGTGTGCTGACGGTGCGCAACACCGGCCGCCTGCCCGCCCCGCGCACGATCGTCCACGACCGGCTCGGGGACCACCGCCTGCCGCTCGAACTCCCGTTCCTGCGGCCCGGTGCCACGACCACGATCACCTACCGGCTGGACACGACCCGGCGAGGCGTCTTCGACGCCGGCCCGCTGCGCTGGGAACGGCGCGACACACTGGGACTGGCCGCCGCGGCCCGCACGACCGGCGACGTACGGCGCGTTCACGTCCACCCGGCCACGCACCCGATGGCGATCGTCCCGTCCGGCCGGGTGCGCAACCCGGAAGGGCCCGTCGCCGACACGGTCCTGGCCGGCGGCGCGACCTTCCACCGGCTCCGCGAGTACGTTCCCGGCGACGACCTCCGGCAGGTGCACTGGAGGTCGAGCGCGCGGGCCGGCACCCTCATGGTGCGGGAGAACGTCGACACCAGCCTTCCCGCGACGACCCTCCTGCTGGACGTCCACCCGGACGCCTACGATGACGCCGCCTTCTTCGAGGAGGCCGTCGAGGTCGCCGCGTCCGCGCTGGTCGCCGCCGTACGGCTACGATTCCCGGCCCGGTGCGTCGCGGGTGACACGACGATCGACGCGCGCGGCGGTGTCCGGGACGTCCTCGACCGGCTGGCCGCGCTGACCGCCGCGGCGGGCCCACGGCTCCCGCACCTCGCCGACACGCTGCCGCACCGCCGGACCGGCACCGCACTGATCGCGGTCACCGGGCGGATCGACGCCGCCGACCTGGCCGCGCTGCGCCGCGTCGCGCCCTCCCACGACCGGACGGCGCTGGTGGTCCTGCGCGGCGATCCGGCCGCCGCCGGGACACCCGACGGCGGCGCGGCGATCATGCCGGGAGACGGCGGTACGGGGCCGTCCGTGATCGCCGCCTCGAGCGCCGCCGAGGCGTGCGCCCGCTGGAACGCGCTGATCGGAGCCGGACGGTGACCGCCTCGGACGTGAGGCTCGCGCCCACCGCGCCCGACCCGGAAGCCGCATCCACCCTGCGGGAACCGAAGAACGCCGGCACCACGTCCGGACCGCACGCCGCGCACGGCCCTAACGCCGCGTTCAACGGACCCGGCCCGGAGGCCGCGTCCCCGGCTCGGTCCCGGGTGGGCGGCCTGATCCCGGTCGCGGCCGCAGCCGTCCTCGCGGCCGTCGGCGGGCTGGCCTTCACGCCGCTCGCCGAAGTACGGGCGCTGGCCGTCGTCCCCTTCGCGGCGGTGATCCCCGCTCTGCTCACACTCGCGGTCCGGCGCTGGACGCTGCCGGTCGCCGTCGCCGGCTGGTTCGCCGCCGGAGTGCCCCTGGCGCTGGTGTTCGGGACCGGCTCGGCGTCCGTGCCGGACACGATCCGCGGCGGCCTCGTCGACGGATTCCGTACGGCGCTGACGTCCGCCCTGCCGATGCCGGCCACGCCTGCCGTGCTGTTCTGGATCTTCACGCTGGTCTGGTGGGCCGCCTACTGGGCGACCCGCGCGGCCTGTGTCGGCGGCACACCGGGCCTCGTGCTGCTGCCGCCGGGACTGGTGCTCCTGACCGGCACCGCGTTCGGGATCGCCGCGCCGGGCCATGGGCTGCCGGCCGCGCCGCTGTTCGCGGGCACCTCCGTCGTCGTCCTCGCGGCCCGGGGCGGCACCGCACCCCGCAGCGCCCCGGTCCGGGACGGCACGGTACCGCCGCGCGGGGCGGTCGGGAGCGGCGCGGCGGCGCGCCGGGGGGCGGCCACCGCCGTCACCTCCGTGCTCGTCGTGTGCGGTGCCGTCGTCGCGGCCGGGCGCCTGCCGTACGCAGGGCACCGGCCGGCCTTCGACCCGCGCGCGCTGGTGCACCAGCCCGTGCGCACCGAACGCCAGATCAGCCCGCTCGCGCTCGCGACCCTGTGGGCCGCCGAACCGCCCCGTCCCCTCTTCCGGGTCGACACCGGAAACCCCGTCAACCAGCGGCTGGCGGTCTTCGACGGCTATGACGGGCGGGACTGGTCCTCCTCGGCGTCCTTCACCCGCGCGGGCACCCGGTTGCCGGGTGGCGCCCCGGTCCCCGGGCGGACCGTGCGGGAGACCGTGACGGTGGGCGGCCTGGAACTCGCGTGGCTGCCCGCACCCGACCGTCCGGTCGGCGTCACCGGCGCGCTGGTGGGCGTCGACCGGGCGACGGGCGTGCTGGTGACGGCCGACGGGCGTTCCGCCGACGGCCTGCGTTACACCGTGACCTCCCGGACCCCCTCCCTGTCCGTCGCCCGGGCGGCCGGCGCCGCCCCCGCGTCCGGACCCGAGGTCGCCGCCGACCTCCGCGTGCCTCCGGACGTGCCGCTGTCGATCGTCCGGGACGCCGACCGTCTGAGCCCGCCCGGCGCCGCGCCGTACCAGCGCCTGCTGGCCCTCCAGGAGCATCTGCGCTCGCGGTACCGCTACGACGTGCGGGCGGCGCCGGGCCGTACCGCCGGTCATCTGCACTTCTTCTACGACAAGAGCCACCGCGGCACGGCCGACCAGTTCGCGACGGTGTTCGCGCTGATGGCGCGCCATCTGGGGATCCCGGCGCGGGTCGCCGTGGGCTTCGCGCCGGGACACGCGACCGGACCGGGCCGGTACGAGGTGACGACCGGCGACGTGGTCGTCTGGCCCGAGGTCGCGCTGCGCGGGCTCGGATGGGTGCCGTTCTACCCGCTGCCACGGCCCAGTGCCGGGGCCGCGACGGTCGGCCGATCGGTCGGAGAATCCCCCGAACGCGCCGCCCTCGATCGCGCCGTCGCCGCCGCGCCCGCCCGGCGCCTCGCCGCGCCGGGAACCGCCCGCCCGTCCCCGGCCGGAAAGACCAGGTCCCCCGGCCGGGCCGCCCGCTACGCCTGGGCCGTGACCGCCGTTCTGGTCGTCATCGGCATCGGATATCTCGCCGCCGGGCGGATCGTACGCGTGTCGGTGCGGCGGCGACGTCGTTCCGGCGGCCCGTACGAGCAGGTGGTCGGGGCGTGGCAGGAGGCGACCGAACAGCTGGCCAGGCTGCCGGGAATGGCCGGCCTGACGGCTCTGACCACCGATGAGGTCACCGAGCGCGCCATCCGGTCGCTCGGCCGGGAGGCCACCGCCGAACTGGCCGGTCTCGCCGCGCGGCTGTCGGCGGCGGTGTTCTCCCCGCGCCCGCCCGACGCGGCGGACGCCGCGGCGGCGTGGCTGGCGGCCACCCGCCTGCGGGCGATGGCGGAAGGCCGGATCGGCCACCGGCAGCGGCTCCGCGAGTTCGCCCGGCCGCCCTGGACGGTGTGGCGGTCCGCGCGGCGACGCGGCCCGCTTCCCGCGGCCCGAATCCCCGTCGATGAGGAGGCGTGATGTTGCGACGATCAAAGCGGGCGGCGGACCCGGGGGTCCCGCCCGGCTACTCCCGTCTCGAACCGGTGACGACCGGCGGACCGGTCGTGGCCTGGCGCGCCGTTCAGGACGCCACGGGTCTGCCGGTCATGGTCTTCGTCGCCGGGACACCGGAGGACACCGCCCGCCTCCACCGCGTCCTGGCCGCGGTACCTCCGCATCCCGGCCTCGCGCCGGTGTCCGAGACGGGACGCACCACGGCCGGGCACCCGTACGTCGCCGTCGCCGCTCCCGGTCCGTCGATGCACGACCGCGTCACGGCCTTCGGTCCGCTGCCGGCCGACGAGGCGCGCGGGATCGTGCTGCGCATCGCGGCCGGACTCGGGGCCGCGCACCGCGCGGGCGTGGTGCACGGCGACGTCCGTCCCGAGTACGTCCTCCATGACGGGCGGGCTCCGGTCCTCACCGGCTTCTGGCCGTCGCCGCCGACCCGGCGCGGCGTTCCGCCCGCGGGCGACGCGCTGGGGCGGGCGTTCGCGCATCTCGCCCCCGAGGTCATCGAAGGCGCCGAGCCGACCGTGGCCGCCGACGTGTACGCGCTCGCGTCCACCCTGTTCACGATGCTCGCCGGGCAGCCGGCCCACTACGCGGCGGCGGGCGGCGGCCTCGCCGTGCTCCTGCAGCGCAAGCTCACGAACACGCTGCCGGACCTGCGGCGCCCGGACGTCACCGCCGACCTGATCTCCGTGCTCCACCGGGGGATGGCGGCCGACCCCGCCATCCGGTTCGCCTCGGTCGCGGAGTTCGCCGATGCGCTCGGCCGCGAGGGCGCCAGGGAGATGGCCGTGGCGGGCGCCGCCACCGTCACCGGATCGGGCACGGCGGCCGCGGGCACCGCGCGGCCCGCGGCGGAATCCGCGGACGAGGCGAAGCCGTCCACGTTCGACGCCTTCTTCGGCACGGCGGGCGACACGGCGCCCGCGCCGGCCGTGATCGACGGGACGACGGTGAACCCGATCCCGGCCCCGCCCGGAGCAGCGGAAGCGGCGGGGACCGCGCCGGCGAGCGCGGAACCGCCGGCGACCGCCGCGCCCCCGGGCGCAACGGCACCCATAGGCACGATCGCACCATTGAGGGCGGCACCGGCAGGCGGAACGGCGCCCCTGGGCACGACGCCGCCTCCAGGGGAAACCGCACCCGCAGGTACAACGGCACCCCCGGGCGCGACCGCGTCCCCGGGCACGGCGGTGCCCCCGGCGACGGCCGGGCTCGACCTGGAGCGGCGCGACGAGCGGCCGTCCGCGCAGCGCGTGCTGCCCATCGCCGCGGTGGCGCTGACCGTCATGGCCGTCGCCGGCGCGATCGGCGTCGTCGGCCATGGCCGTGCCCACACCTCGACGCCCGAGCGGACGGCTCCGCATGGGAGCGCTTCCGTGGTTCCGCCGGTGTCCCGGCCCACGGCCACCCAGGAGGCCCGGCCGCCCACGAAGGTGGAGCTGACCCGGTACCAGCCGACCGGGCTGAAGGCCGTGCCGGCACCACGGCAGGTCGTCCTGACCTGGTCGCTGCCGGCGGACGCGGAGCGGGACGGCGCCGGGATCGTCGTCCGCAGGGACCCGGCGGACGGCGGGGACGGCATCACCGCGCTGTCCAGGACGGGCGGGCGGCTGCCCCACACCAGCGTGGCCGTACCGCTCAACCCCGGTCAGCAGTACTGCTTCCTGGTGGGTGTGCTCCTGCAGCGTGCCGGCGGCGCACCGATGCTCGCCCAGGCGGGTCCCGTCTGCGCCACTCCTCGCTGACGGCCCGGCCGGCGCCCGAACACCGGTCGTCCTCCTCCCGTACGGATCTCCCGGGCGGCCGATCGGCCGTTCCGGCATGGTCGCGCGCCGCGGCGTTAGAGTCCCCACAGATCACCGGAGGTGAACGTGGGAGACCTTCTGGACGCCGCGACCGTACGGCGCTGGTGCCGGCTGGCCGTGGACGCGCTGGGCGAGGCGCGTGCCGAGATCGACGCGCTCAACGTCTTCCCGGTGCCCGACTTCGACACCGGGACCAACCTGCACTCGACCCTGCGAGCGGCGGCCGAGGCGGTCGACCGGTTGCCGGCGGACGCCGGTGCCGCCGCGACGTGGCGAGCGCTCACCTCCGGTTCGCTGATCGGGGCACGGGGCAACTCGGGCGTGATCTTCAGTGCGCTCCTGCGGGGCATGGCGGAGGTGCTCGCCGCCGGCGGCGGCCTGCACGAAGCGCTGAGCCGTGCCTCGCGGCTCGCGGACGAGGCCGTCGCCCGTCCGGTGGACGGCACGGTGCTCAGTGTTCTGCGCACGGTCGCCGGGGCCTGCCCGCGCAGCGGCGAACCCGGTGGCGTCCTCCGCGCGGTGGCCGACCACGCGCGCGTGGCCTTGAGCGAGACGACGGACCGCCTCGACGTGCTGGCGCGTGCCGAAGTCGTCGACGCGGGGGCCCTGGGCCTGTGCGTGGTGCTCGACGCCCTGGCCGCCGCCGTCGAGCCGCCCGCCGAGACGCGCGGCGCTCGGGGGCGTGACCTCTCGTCGCCGGAGGCCACAACCGAGATGGCCGGCTCCGGCCGGCGGGAGGCGCTCTGTCCGGCCGGTCCCGGCGAGGAGGGCCTCGCCGGCCACCGTTACGAGGTCATGTACCTGATCGACGCGGATGACGGAGCGGTGCCGGGGTTGCGCGCCGAGCTCCGGCGCATCGGCGACTGCGTCGTGGTGGCCGGCGGCGACGGCGTGTGGACCGTCCACGTGCACGCCGACGACGCCGGTCCCGTCGTGGCCGCGGGAATGCGGGCCGGCCGTCCCCGTGACGTCACGGTCACGCCGCTGGACGTCCGCCCGGATCCGGCGCCGTGACCTCGGCCCCGGCGACCCGGACCGAGCGTGATCATCGCCGGAGGTCTCGTCTCGTGGGCGGTCGGCGGGCGGCGTAGCGTTCGAGTATGAGCGTCGACGAGGTCCTCATCGAGACGGACGGTCCTTTCGGGATCATCACCATGAACCGCCCGGAGCGGCGCAACGCGCTCTCCCTGTCCCACATGCGGGCGCTGACGGCGGCGTTCCGGCGGGTCGCGGAGACCGACGCGCGCGGGATCGTGCTGGCCGGCAACGGCCCGGTGTTCTCCGCCGGGCACGACTTCGCCGATCTGGCCGGCGCGGACCTCGCCGGCACCCGGGAGCTCCTGCTGGCCTGCCGGGAGTTGATGGACACGATTCACGCGGTGCCGCAGGTGGTGATCGCCCAGGTGCACGGCATGGCGACGGCGGCGGGCTGTCAGCTCGTGGCCGCCTCCGACCTGGCGGTGGCCGCGCGGACCGCGCGATTCGCCGCCCCCGGCGGGAAGGGTGGCTGGTTCTGCCACACGCCGATGGTGCCCATCGCGCGCACGATCGGGCGCAAGCGGGCCATGGAGATGGCCCTCACCGGAGACGCCATTGACGCCGCCACCGCCCTCGACTGGGGCCTGATCAACCGTGCCGTGCCCGACGAGGAGCTGGAGAAGGCCACCCGGGAGCTGCTGGAGCGCGCCACCCAGGGCAGCCCGCGCAGCAAGGCACTCGGCAAGCAGGCGATGTACGCCCAGCTCGACCGGCCGGAGGCGGACGCGTACACGTACGCGATCGAGGTGATGGCCGCCGCGAGCCAGACCCCCGAGGCGCAGGAGGGCATGCGCGCGTTCCTGGACAAGCGCACGCCCGACTGGCCGGCGTGAACGCGCTCACCGGCCGGTCCGTCGGCCGACACGGACCGCGGGCGTCACCGGGGTGAAGCCCGGAGGGCGCGTCGCCGGGCACGCGGCCGGGCACGCGGCCGCGCGCTTCCCCCGGGGGCCGGTCCGTCGGCCCGGCCCCCGGGGCGGTGCGTCAGCCGACGCGGACCGGCAGCGTACGGGGGCCGCGGACCTGTCCCGCCGCCCAGGTCACCGCGTCCGGATCGGCCAGGGTGAACACCGGGATCCGCTCCAGCCAGACCTCGAGGGCGACCCGTAGCTCCATGCGCGCCAGGTGCGAGCCCACGCAACGGTGGACGCCCAGGCCGAACGCGGCGTGCCGGTTGACCTCCCGGTCGATGACCACCTCGTCCGCCCGGTCGAACTGGTCGGGGTCGCGGTTGGCCGCGGGGAAGGACAGCAGCACCCAGTCATCGGCCTTCATGTCGACGCCCTGCCAGTGCATGTCCTCCTTGACCAGCCGGGCCATGGTGACGGGGGCGTACGCGCGCAGGAACTCCTCCATCGCGGTCGGCATCAGCCCGCGCTCGGCGACGAGACGCTCGCGGTCGGCGGGCGTCCCGGCCAGGTGCCACAGCGACGCGCCGATCGCGCTCCAGGTCGTGTCGATCCCGGCGATCAGCAGCAGCGCCATCGTCCCCGCCACGTGCGCCGGGTCCAGCCTCCGCCCGCCGAGCTCGGCGTTCAGGAGGTACGTCGTCAGGTCATCGCGGGGGGACTCGACGTGGTCACGGATCTGGGCGAGGAGGTAGTCGAACAGCCGGTCCATCCGCGCGAGCCGCTCGTCCGGCGGGAGGTTGACGCCTTCGAGCGTGCTCTCGACGAACTCGCGGAAGCGCGGCCCCTCCTCCTTCGGGAAGCCGAGCAGGTCGGCGATGACGCGCACGGGGATGTGCTGGGCGTAGTCGCGGGCGGCGTCGACCACGTCCTGGCCGTCGAGCGCGTCGATGAGCGCGTGGCAGTACGCGCGGGTCGCCGGCTCGAGCCGGGAGACGGCGGTCTTGGTGAACGCCGGGAGCAGCAGTTTGCGGGCGTGCTGGTGGAACGGCGGATCGGAGGAGATCGGGGGCGCGGTGCCGATCGGGGCGATCTCGCGGGGCGGCCGGAAATTGCTCATGATGATCGACCGGTACGAGAAGCGCTCGGTGTCATAGGCGATGGCCGCGACGTCCTCGTAGCGGGTCGGCAGCCAGCCGCCGCCGAAGCGCTCCGTACGGGCGATCGGGCAGCGCCGCCGCAGATCGTCCTGGATCGGGTACGGGTCGGCGGCCCACTCCGGTTCCAGGTGCGAGAAGTCGGTCGCCCAGTCCGAGACCGGGCCGGTGACGATCTCGTTCCGCGTGCCGGAAGGCCGTCCGTCCTTGCGCGCGGCCCGGAAGTCCTCGATGAACCGGTCGTCCACCGTCATCTCACGCCCCTTCGGCCAGGCGGATCGCGCGTTCGGGACAGTTGGCGGCCGCGCGCCGCGCCTCCTGCTCCTCCTCCGGCGGCACGGCGCCGTCGCCGAGGACCTTCCCGAAGCCCTCGTCGTCGTCCCCGAACAGGCCGGGGGCGAGGTCGTAACAGCGGCCGTGCCCCTGGCAGCGTCCGGCGTCGATCTGTACCTTCACTGTGCTTCTCCCTCCGGCCGTGGGCGCTCCGTGCGGGTGACGGCCTCCGACGATCCCAGCATGCCGTGACGGCGATCGTGCTCGGTCACGGCCGTGCTCCGGCGGTCCCGGCCGTGGAGGGCGGCGCCGCCTCCGGGCTCCGGCGGCGCACGACCGCCAGACCGCCCTTGGCCGGAGCGTTGGCGACGCCGCGCGAGTGCCGGCGCTCATCCGGCTCGGTGGTCGGCATCAGGGTGAAGTGGCGCAGCACGGTGCGCAGGACGACGTTCATCTCCATGGTCGCGAACGCCGCGCCGGGGCAGCGCCGCCGTCCGCCCCCGAACGGGATCCACTGGTAGAGGTCCGGCTTGACACCGAGGAAGCGGGACGGATCGAAGGTCAGCGGATCCGGGAACAGGGCCTCGTCCTCATGCATGAGGGCGACGGCGACCAGCACCGTGCACCCCTCGGGCAGGGTCCACCGTCCGAGCCGGTAGCCGTCGGCCGTCACGTGGCGTCCCACGACGTCGATGACGGGGCGTGTGCGCTGGACCTCGGTGATCGTCGCCTCGCGCAGCGCGCCACCGCCCGCGTCGGCCTCCTCGGTGAGATCCCGCAGGAGGGCGGGGTGGCGCCGGAGCCGTTCGATCGCCCAGGCGAGGGTCGTCGCGGTCGTCTCGTGCCCGGCGACGAGCAGGCTGAGCAGGTGGTCGGCGATCTGGGCGCGGCTCATCGGCGAGCCGTCGTCGTAGCGGCTCTGCAGGAGCAGGGCGAGGACGTCGTCGCGCCGGTCGAGGTCCTCTGCCGCCGCCTTGTCGATCAACCGGTCGACGATCGCGTCGTACCGGCGGCGCGCGATCCACAACCGGCCCCACGGGCTCCACCGCCCGAGGTCGGTCTTCGGGATCGGGAGGACGAGCAGCCGGGAGCCGTACGCGACCCATGCCGGGAGCATCTCCCGCAGTTCGGCGAGCTCGTCGCCGTCGGCGCCGAACACCGCGCGCAGGATGGCGTTCAGCGTGATCCGCAGCATCGACGGCAGCGTCGGGAACGCCCGGTCCTCCGGCCAGGTGGCCGTCTCCCGTACGGTCTCGTCCTCGATGGTCCTCTCGTACGCGGCGAGCCGGCGGCCGTGGAACGGCGGGACGAGGAGCCTGCGCTGCTCGCGGTGCTCCTCCCCCGTCAGGGCGAACAGCGAGCCGGGGCCCAGGACCCGCCCGAGGTTGGGTCGTACGTTCTCGACGAGGTCGGTGCTCGCGGTGAAGAGCTGCTTGGCCTCCTCGGGATCGCTGATGACCACGGCCCGGCCGAAGATCGGCACGTTGACGGTGAAGGCGTCACCGTAGCGGGCGCGCATCCGGCGCATTCCGCGCAACCGGGCGGTCAGCACGACCGCGCCCTGCGCGAAACGCGGGAGCGACGGGCCCGGCGGGAGGGTCATGGTCGTCATGGAGGAGCGCCCCTCTCGGCGTGGTGAACGGCCGTACCACGCACGGTACGCCGACGCCGAGACGATCCGGCGGAGCCGACCGGCCGGGAGCCGCCCCGGGAGGGAACCGGCGGCCGCCCCCGGCCGGAGGGGTCACCAGGGCGACGGGGCCGGCGGCGCGACGACCGGCGGGTTGTCGTCGCAGGTGATGGTGTTGGGCAGCTCCCAGGGGGCGAGCCAGGGCCCGGTCGTGCCGCCGCCGGAGTTGCCACCGAGATCCGTCAGCGTGAACTCCGAGCCGGTGGCCGGGAAGTTGAACGACCCGCAGTTGTTGACGCCGACCGCGCCGACGTTGCGCGCGGCGACGTTCTGGAAGGACGCGGACCCGGCCGCGCGGGCGCTGACCACCGAGGTGCCCGTGCCGTCGATCCGCAGGTCCTTGAAGTGGACGTTCGTGATGGAGTACAGGTCCTTGACCGGCCAGTCGCTGACGAACATGATCGCGTTGTAGGTGTTGTCGAGGAAGTGGTCCCCGGCCACCTGGATGTCCGCGTCGATGTTCTTCTCGAGCGCGTAGAACCAGATGGCACCGAGCCCGATCTTCCAGTTCAGGTCGTACGGGCCGGAGCGGGCCGTGGTGTTGTCCGTGATCGACAGGCGGCCGGTGAATGCCTCCGCGCCGAAGCGGGATCCGGCGTGGATGGCGCTGCCCTCGCGGATCGGGTCGGCGATGAGGTTGTCCGAGACGGTGTTGTCGGCGCCGCCGTAGACGGCGACGCCGTTCGCGAGGACCGGCGTCTGCACCGTGTTGTGGTCGAACGTGTCACGGGCGTCGGCGGTCTTCTCCGACCACATGGCGAGGCCGTCGTCGCCGGTGTTGCGCACGAAGGTGCCGGACACCACCGAGTCCGTGACGCCGGTGTGGAAGTTGATGCCGTCGGCGATCTGGTCGGCGATGACGTCGTCGGTGATCCGCAGGTTCGTCATGGGCCCGTCGAACCACATGCCGACCTTGGTGTGGTGGATGTACAGGCCGTCGATGGTCGAGTCGCTGAGGGCACCGCCGACGCCGTTCACCTGGTCGGCGTCGATGCGTTCACGGACGTCGCCCTCGATCGTGAAGCCGGAGAGGTGGACGTGGTGGCTGCCGCCGGCAGAGGCGTCCTTGCCGTAGAAGCCGACGCCGGTGTGGACCGAGCCGTCGGGGGCCGGGGTGCTCAGGGACACCTGGTGTCCCTTGATGATGGTGTACCAGCTGCCGGCGCCCTCGATCGTCACGTCGTCGACGATGATGTGGCGGTTCACCTGGTAGGTGCCCGGTGGGACGTAGACCGTGAGCCGCGCGTGCCGGGCGAAGGCGATCGCCTCGTCGAACGCGCCGGCCGAGTCGCGCCGGCCGGAGGGGTCGGCGCCGAACGCCAGAACGTTCGCCGCGGCGGGCACGACGTGCGGCGCGCCGACGAGCTGGGAGTCCAGCAGGTCGACGACCGTCCACGCCGCGTCGCTCCCGGCGGGCACCGTCAGCCGTACTTTGTCGCCCGCGCGGTAGGTGCGGCCCAGCAGGAGCCGCTGCTCGTCGTAGAAGTGGCTCGGCCGGAACGGCTTGGTGATCGTGGGGGCCGGTGTCGTGGCGTTGGGCACGCAGGAGCACTCGGTGATCCACCAGTCGGGGTGGAGCAGGTCGGCGTTCGGGTCGTTGGAGAACGGATACTGGTTGTACAGCCACGCGTACTGGGAGGTCAGCGTCATGACCTTCCGGTGCGCGCCGTTCACCGTGACGTCGAGCGGCGCGGTGATGCCTCCGCCCGTCGGTGCGTCCGGGATGCTGTAGCGGACGGTGATGGCGTTCGCCCGGCTCGGCAGCGTGAACTCCACGTACCGCCCCGGCGTCAGCTTGACCGCCTTA
This sequence comes from Actinoallomurus rhizosphaericola, assembly GCF_024055675.1. NCBI lineage: Bacteria > Bacillati > Actinomycetota > Actinomycetes > Streptosporangiales > Thermomonosporaceae > Actinoallomurus > Actinoallomurus rhizosphaericola. The sequence continues at coordinate 269,231 of NZ_JAMXMW010000007.1, forward strand.
CGGCCGGACGCCTCCGAGGGCAGCGTGTACGGCGTGCGGTCCGGGCCGATGACCGTGCCGTTCGTACGGGCGTTCTCCGCCTCCTGCTCGGTGAAGTCGACGGGGGCGCCCCGGCCCGCGACGAGGGACGGATCGAGGGCGGCGCGCGTCACCACGGGGGCGGAGGCGTCGCCCGCGCCGGCGACGGCCGTGCCGCCGAGCGCGCCGGTGAACCCGACCGTGGCGGCGATCACCACCGCGACCACCACCGCGACGGACCGCGGCGGCCGGTCGTACCGCCGGACGACAGGGCCTGAGATGCTCCGTGACATCGGATGGCTCGCTTCTCTCGGGGACTGAAGCAATGGTCGAGGTGGGCGGACGGACACCGTTTCGGGTGAGGTGACACTAGACCGCCATGGCCCGCACCACAAGATTCTCAGAGCGATCTTTCTCGTTGCCGTCGATTAGATCCAGTTTTTTGCTCGTTTCTTGCAACTGATTGCGGCACGGCCCTGACCGCCGGCTCGGCCGGCGGTCAGGGCCGTGCCCGCGTCAGCTCAGTTGTCGATCCAGCCGTATCCGGCGGCGAGCGCGATGACCCCGTCCCGGAGCCGCACGATCTGCGCGGCCGTCAGGTCGGGAGCCGCCTGGATGAAGGCTTCGGTGAGTTCGTTGCGCAGCTCCGCGACGGACAGCACCTCGCAGGTGCCGTCGACGTCGCGGGACGCTTCACTCTGCCGTTCCATCGATCCGGTCCGCGACGACGCCCCGGCGGTCTCCGGTGCGGCCAGGATCCGCACGTCGTAGCCCTTCCGGCCGCGCTCACCGTCCTTGATCTCGAACTCGACGCTCGTGCCCGGAGTGAAGGCACGCTTGTCGACGAGAAGGTCGTTCGCGTGGACGAAGACGTCCTCACCGCCGTCGTCCGGCGCCACGAAACCGTACCCGCGTACTTCATCGAACTTGACCACACGTCCTCTGACCACCGCACTCACCCTCATGCCATCCACGACTGTCCGAAATCCCGCTCGAACGCGTAGGGTGGCGTGCCGCCACGCTGTCCGCGTCCGCCGCTCAAACTAGCGGGCGAGCGTGGTGGCGAGCAGCCGCGGGGCGTCCGCGAGCACCAGGCCGGCGGCGCCGAGGACCTCGGCCTGGTCGCCGAGGCTCCCCTGGACCACCCGGACGGACTCGGCGGACGGGGCCAGCGCGTAGCGCCGGATGACCCGGCCGATCGCCTCGAAGAGGATCTCCCCGGCGGGTGCGAGGTCGCCGCCGACCACGATGAGTTCCGGGTTGAGCAGCGTGACGAGGTTCGCGAGCACCCGGCCGATCTCCTCGGCCGCGTCCTCCAGGGCCCGGATGGCGCCCCGGTCGCCCTCCTGGACGAGGGAGAGCAGGTCGGGGACGGTGACCGGGTGGCCCCAGCTGTCCGTGAGAAGCCGGGTGATGGCGTCCGGGCCGGCGACGGTCTCCAGGCAGCCGCGGTTCCCGCAGCGGCACACGCGGCCGTCCGACAGTGACCGGATATGGCCGATCTCGCCGGCGAGGCCACCGGTTCCGTGCAGGTGCCGGCCACCCGCGATGATCCCGGCGCCGATCCCGGCGGAGAGGCGCACATAGATCATGTCGTCGACGTTGCGCCCCGCGCCGTACTTGCGCTCGGCAAGGGCGCCGGCGTCCGCGTCGTTGGCCAGCCACGTGGTCAGACCGGTGCGCCGCTCGAGTTCGGCTCCGGGCTGGACGCCGATCCAGCCGGGCATGATCCCGTGTGCCTCCAGGACGCCGCCGGGATCGCGTACCGGGGCGGCGATGTCGATGCCGAGGCCGAGGACGCGGGACCGGTCGATCCCCCTCTCCCGCAGCGCCCGGTGGATCATTTCGGCGGCCAGGTCGAGCGTCTCCCCCGGCGCGTGGTCGACGTCCTTGGCCACGCCGTCGTTCCATACGGGGGTGCCGCTCAGGTCGCACAGTGCCACCCGCACATGCTGATGGCCGATGTCGGCTCCGAGGGCGTACGCCGCGGACGCGCACAGGGTCAGGGACTGGGCCGGCCGGCCGGTCGACCGCGCCTGGGCGTCCGGCTCGCTCTCCTCGACCAGGCCGGCCGCCAGCAGGTCGGCGACGACCGAGGAGACGGTGGCCCGGGACAGGCCGCTGACCTGCACGATCTCGGAACGGCTGGTGCTGTCGGCGTCGAAGAGGGCCTGCAGGACCCGGAGCCGGCCCACCTCGCGCAGGTTCAACGGAGTTTCGATCACCGGCTCCTCCAGTTTCTTCAAACACAGCCGAATATGGCTGACCTTAGCCGGACATGGCGTTGACTTGCGCTTAATACCGACGTAACCATGGCCTCGCCCTGGTAACTCTCCCGCAACATATGACTGAAGATGGCGTATCGCCGTGCCTGAAGACAGGCCGGCCGTTGCGGGGGCCCGGACTCGAAGGGAGGACGACAGGCGACGCCGGCCTGACGGCCCGCGATCCCCCCGCCGACATCCAGCAGAGAGGCTCCCGTTGAAACGACACCGCTCCCACCGGCGGCGATCCCTCGTCGCCGCGCTCTGTTCACTCGCCTGCGCCACCACCGTCACCGCGCTCGGTGCGCCGGCCGCCTCCGCCGACGACGCTCTCCCCGTCTACCGCGACACTCACTACTCGTTCGAGGAGCGCGCCGCGGACCTGGTCTCGCGGATGACGCTCGACGAGAAGGCGGCGCAGCTGCGGACCAACAGCGCACCGGCCATCCCGCGGCTGGGCGTGCAGCAGTACACCTACTGGAGTGAAGGCCAGCACGGCGTCAACACGCTCGGCGCGAACACCAACCATGGCTCCGCGGGCGGGATGCCGGCCACCAGTTTCCCGACCAACTTCGCCTCGTCGATGTCGTGGGACCCGACCCTGATCTATCAGGAGACCACGGCGATCTCCGACGAGGCGCGGGGCTTCCTCGACAAGTCTCTCTGGGGTGTCGCGCCGAACAACATCGGCCCGGACAAGAACGAGTACGGCTCGCTGACGTACTGGGCGCCGACCGTCAACCTGGACCGCGACCCGCGGTGGGGCCGGAATGACGAGGCGTTCGGTGAGGACCCGTACTTCGTCGGGCGGATGGCCGGCGCCTTCGTCAACGGCTACCAGGGCCAGACACAGGACGGCAAGGCCCAGACCCCGTACCTGAAGGTCGCGGCCACGGCCAAGCACTACGCCCTGAACGACGTGGAGAACGGCCGTACCGGGATCAGCTCCGACACCGACGACCGGACGCTACGGGAGTACTACACCGCGCAGTTCCGCGACCTGATCGAGAACGCGCACGTCTCGGGCCTGATGACGTCCTACAACGCCATCAACGGCACGCCGTCGGTGGCCGACACCTACACGACGAACCAGCTCGCCCAGCGGACGTACGGCTTCGGCGGCTACATCACCTCCGACTGCGGCGCGGTCGGCACCACGTGGCAGCTCCCGCTGTCCGGTCACGACTGGGCGCCGCCCGGCTGGACCACCGACCACAAGTCCACTCCGACCTGGACGAACACCACCACGGGCGCGAAGCTGTCCGGCCCGGCGGGCGGGCAGGCGTACTCGCTGCGCGCGGGCACGGACGTCAACTGCACCGGCTCCGAGGCCACCTCGCAGAACCTCCGTGAGGCGATCCAGGCCGGCGTGCTCAGCGAGGGCGTGGTGGACACCGCGCTGGTCCACCTGTTCACCATCCGCATGGAGACCGGTGAGTTCGACCCACCGGACAAGAACGCGTACACCAAGATCACCAAAGACGTGATCCAGAGCCCGGAGCACCAGGCGCTGGCGGAGAAGGTCGCCGACAACGCGCTCGTGCTGCTCAAGAACGACGGGAACCTGCTCCCCGCCGACGGATCGAAGCTGAAGAAGGTCGTCATCCTCGGCGACCTGGCGAACAAGGTCACGCTCGGCGGCTACTCCGGCGGACCGTCGAAGCAGGTCAGCGCCGTGAAGGGCATCACCGACGCGGTCAAGGCCGCCGACCCGTCCGCGTCCGTGGTGTTCGACGCCGCCGGGACGTCCACGACCGCCAAGAACGACGCCCAGCTGAGCGACGCCACGAAGGCCGACATCAAGGACGCCGACCTCGTCGTCGTCTTCGTCGGCACGGACGCCACCACCGCCGGTGAGGGACATGACCGGTCGAGCCTGGCGATGCCCGGCAACTACCAGTCGCTCATCGACCAGACCGCGGCGCTGGGCAACCGGAAGCTGGCGCTCGTGATCCAGTCCGACGGCCCGGTGAACATCGAGAACGCCAAGGACAAGGTCTCCTCGATCGTGTTCAGCGGCTACAACGGCGAGAGCCAGGGCACCGCGCTGGCCGACGTGCTGCTCGGCAGGCAGAACCCGAGCGGGCACCTCAACTTCACCTGGTACAAGGACGACTCGCAGCTCCCGGCCATGTCCGACTACGACATCACCCCGGGAGGCACCGGCGGCCTCGGCCGCACGTACCGGTACTTCACCGGCACCCCCACCTACCCGTTCGGCTACGGGCAGAGCTACACCACCTTCGCCTACTCCCGCGTCCGGGCGAACACCGCGTCGGCGACCGCGGACGGCAAGGTCACCGTACGGTTCGACGTCACCAACACCGGCAAGGTCGCCGGCGCCACGGTCGCCCAGCTGTACGCCACCACCCCGTTCGCCGTCCCCGGCGTCGAGATGCCCAAGAAGCGGCTCGTCGGCTTCAAGAAGACGGCGGTCCTGCGGCCCGGTGAGACCGAGCGCGTCTCCCTCACCGTGAACGTCGCCGACCTGGCGGTCTGGGACGCCCAGGCGATGCGGTCGTACGTACCGGACGGGACCTACAGGTTCGAGGTCGGTCCCGACTCCGCCGACATCGTCGCCGCGCCGTCGGTGGAGATCACCGGGCGGATCACCCCGGAGGTCCGGTACGTCACGGTGCAGCCCGAGGCCGTCCAGTACAAGGTCGGTGACACCATCGACCTGACCGGCAAGAACCGGTGGATCAAGGACGACACCGACCACAGCAAGGAGCAGCGGAACCTCGACGTGACCGCCGACAACGTCGTCGAGGCCGTCAACAACGACCAGTCCTTCGTCGACCTCGCCCACGCGAAGGTCCACTACGGCAGCAGCGACCCGCACGTCGCCACCGTCGACGACACCGGGCACGTGAAGGTGGTCGGCTCCGGCGTCGCGACCATCAACGTCAAGGTGGGCGGTGTCACCGGCTCCGCCGTCATCACCGCCAGGTACCCCTTCACGGCGACCGCGCCCTCGATCACCGAGCCGGGCGGCACCCTCACGGCGACGACCACGTACACGAACTCCGGTTCGAGCACCGTCGACGACGTGAAGATGTCGCTCACCGTCCCGGACGGCTGGACGGCACAGCCGACCTCCCCGGCCTCGTTCGACCAGGTCGCCGGCGGGCAGACGGTGCACACGACCTGGGCGGTCAAGGTACCGGCCGATGCCAAGCGCACCGCCTACACCCTCCAGGCCGGGGTCGCCTACACCGAACACGGCCGCAAGGGCGGCGACGAGGCCGCGACGAGCGTGGGGATCCCCTTCGCGTCCGTGCCCGGCGCGTACGACAACGTCGCGATCACCGATGACGCCGACACCACGAAGGGGAACCTGGACGGCGGAGGCGCCAGCCTGTCCGCCCAGGCGCTCGCCGCCGCGGGCATCACCCCCGGCGGCGCCGTCACCCACGGCGGACTCACCTTCACCTGGCCGGACGTGCCCGCCGGCACACCGGACAACGTGGTCGCGGGCGGGCAGACGATCAAGTACTCCGGCAAGGGCACCAAGCTCGGCTTCCTCGGGCTCGGCGACTACGGCACCGCCTCGGGCAGCGGGCTGATCACCTACACGGACGGCACCACGCAGCCGTACGCGATCAGCTTCCCCGACTGGTGGTCCGGCGGCGGGGACACCGTCGCGGACCTCCCCTACATCAACAACCAATCCGGCAAGCAGCAGCAGACCGTCCACCTGTACATGGCGAGCGTCGACCTCCAGGCGGGCAAGACCGTGCAGTACGTCACCCTGCCCGACGTCAGCCAGGGGGCGACGAGCGGCAACGTCGCGATGCACGTCTTCGCCATCGCGAGCGACGGATAGCCCACGACCGGCGGACGCCAGGGGGCCGGTGACGATCGTCACCGGCCCCCCGGCCCGTCTCGTCCCGGAGTCAGGCGGCGCGGCCGGTCACCGGGCGCAGCCGGAGGTCCGGGCCACCTCGACCGGTTCGACGTCGTAGAAGCCCAGGCCGTCCAGGTAACGGATGGTGTTGATGTCGCGCATCACGGCCTCCTCCGAGGGGCTCATGAGCGTGACGACGACCGGGTACGTCAGGTCGTCGACGGTACGCCGCAGGCGCCCGCGCGGCTTCACGAGGAGATCCATGTCGTGGAAGGTCTCCAGCCGCCGGATCGCCTCCGCGTCGCGGTACCCCCGGAGCGTGCCCTCGTACGGCGACACCATGGCGACCATGGCGCAGAACCGGCGCACCTGGTACGGATCCCCGCAACGGGCGTGGAAGCGGTCCGGCCGGACGTACGCGTCCGCGGTCCATTCGATCTGCGACTCGCCGATCCCCAGCGAGGCGTAGTAGGGGATGTCGCCGCCCGCCATGCGCGCGCCCACCTCGACCAGGCACGGACCGTCCGGAGTCATCCTGACCTCCACGTGCGCCGGGCCGTGGCGCACGCCGAGCGCGTCGAGGACCTTGCCGGCGTACTCGGTGAGGGAGGGCACGACCTTCTCGTCGGAGGCGATGAGGCAGAGCGCGTCGCAGAGGTCGGTGATCCCGTTCGCGTTGATCCGCGTGGTCTTCCACACGTCGCAGAGGTGGTGCCGGCCGTCCCTGCTGACCGTGTTCACCATGTACTCCGTGCCGGAGAGGTACTCCTGCGCGACCACGCTCTCGTTGCGCCCGGCGAAGACGTCGCGGGAACCGACGAGGGACCGGTAGGCCCGCACCGACTCCTCCGGAGTGTCGCAGAACGAGACCCCGTCGCCGCCCGCGCTGCGCAGCGGCTTGATGACGATCCGGCCGCCGAGGTCGCGGTGCCAGTCCGCCAGCTCGGCCGGGTCTGTGACGAGGAGCTGGCGCGCGCCGCGCAGCCCGGCCTTCTTGATCGTCTCCACCATCAGGAACTTGTCCCGCCGCGCCGCGCTGAGCGCGGTGCCGTTGGTCGGCGTGCCGAGACGCTCGCTCAGCAGGTCGCCGAACTCCACCCCGACCTCGCCGCCCGGGACGACGGCGACCGGGTCGAAGGCGGCGACGGCCTCCAGCGTCTTGGCGACGTCGCCGTCATGCACGATGGAGGCGACGTAGTCGTCGAGGTCGACCGGCTCATTGGCGTACACGGGTGGAGGCTCCGGCGTGCTCTGCACCCGCACGCACCGGTAGCCCAGCTCGCGGAAGCGCGGAGCCAGCAGCCGGGTCGGCGCGTAGGTGTCGACGAGAACGACATGGGGCTGACCACTCATTCATTTCTCCTTGTGCAGTCGCTTCTCGAGCCGCCGCGCCAGATAGCCGAGTGGCAGGGTGATGATCAGATAGCAGAGTCCGGCGACCACGATCGGTGTGGTGTTCGCCGAGGTGGCTGCCAGGTCGCGGCCGAACTTGGCCAGCTCTCGTTCGCTGAGGACGACGCCGAGGAACAGCACGAGGGACGAGTCCTTGAACAAGAGCACGAACTCGTTGGTCAGAGGGGGGATCATCATCCGGATCGCCTCCGGGAGGATGATCCATCGCATCGCGGCGGCGTCGGTCATGCCGATGGACTTGGCGGCGTCCACCTGGCCGCGGGGCACCGCCTGGATCCCGGCGCGCACCGTCTCGGCGACGTAGGCGGCGGAGATCAGGCCGAGCGCCAGCGCCACCTTGCCGTAGGTCCCGCCGGGGATCTGCACGCCGGGGAAGGCCAGCGGAACGCCGACCCCGACGAAGATGAAGATGAGCAGTGCGGGCAGGCCGCGGAGGATCTCGATGTAGATCAGCGCGACCGCGCGGTACACGCGGATCCGCGAGAGCCGCATGACGGCCAGCACCAGGCCGAGGGACAGGCCGCAGGCGAACCCGCTCAGCGTGTAGATGAGCGTGTTGACGAGCGCGACCGTGAGGATCTGCGGGAAGAGCGAACGCGCGAGGTCGGGCTGGGCGAACTGCCGGCCCAGCTGCGCCCAGTCCGCCTGCGACAGCAGCGCCAGCAGCCCGGCGAGGATCACGCCGTGCACGGTGTACCGCACGAGCCTCCGCCCCGGCCGGAGGCTCACCGGGTCCCTGGGGGGCAGCGCCGGGTCGGTCACCGCCGGGTCGGTCACCGCGGGGTCGGTCACCGCGCGCCCCGGTAGGGCCCGATCCAGCGCTCGTAGGTGCGGGCGTAGGAGCCGTCGGCCCGCGCCTGGCCGATGGCGGCGTTCACGGCCCGGATGAGCGTGCCGCTGTGCCCCTTGCGGAAGGCGAACCCGTAGCGTTCGCCGGTCCGCAGGTCGGCCACGACGTGGAAGCCGGAGTTCTTCGGGTCCTTGAGCCAGCCGGCCACGACGGGGCTGTCCATGATGATCACGTCGACGTCGCCGGTGCGCAGGCCGTTGAGCAGGGCGTCGGCCAGGTCGTAGGACTTCGGGTCGAAGCCGTGCGCGGTCAGGTACTCCTCGCCGGTCGTGGAGGCCAGCGAACCGATGCGGAGCTTCGCCGCCTTGATCTGGTCGAGGGTCGTGGCCTTGACCTTCGGCCCGGCGAGGAGCGTCTGCGTGGCCTCGAAGTACGGGTCGGAGAAGTCGATGTACTTCTTCCGCTCGTCGGTGATGGTCATGCCGCCGGCGCCGACGTCGCAGCGGCCGGCGTTGAGCTCCGCGCCGGTCTTGATGGTCTCGAACGGCGTGTCGATCACCTGGACCGTCACACCGAGCCGCTTGGCGGCGAGGTCGAGCATCGCGATGTCGAAGCCGACCACCTTGCCGTTCTCCGTGTACTCAAAGGGCTTGTAGGGAAGCTGTGCGCAAACGGTCAATCGCCCTCGGTGCACGATACGGACACCCCCATCCGCCGTTTTCGCACTACCCGAATTCGCGCTGCAGGCGGCCAGTGATCCGACGATTACGAGCAGACCCAAACGATACGCTGCTGCCACACCCTCGCCCTCCTGTGATAACTAGACGCGGCGCCCTAGAAGCAGGTAGACATTAACAAAGTCATGGTCTTCACACATCTGGCCAAAGTGCGGCGCCATCTCTCGAACGGGGCGGGAAGCCGTTCGCCGGCGCGTGACCGAATGTCCGTATGGGTGGTATATACCGTACCTGCGGTGCTTTTCGTCAATACACTGGGAAGCTTTTTCGTCCTGCTGAGGCTTTCCACCGCGGTGAGCGACGCCACCGGCTCGGGTCTGCTCGCGGGCGGGGTGCTGAGCGCCCCCTGGCTGCCCGCCCTGGTCCTGGCGCCGTTCCTCAACCGCGTCCTGGGCGAGCGCGAGCCGGGGCGCCTCGTGCGGATCGCCGAGGCCACCAGCCTCCTTCTCACCGCGTCGCTCGCCGTGCTGCCGGCCTCGGGAACCACGCTGGTCGTCGTCGCGGTGTCCGTCGTGCTCGTCCGCGGTTTCTTCGAGGCGATGACCCGCTCGGCGACCTCCGTCCTGCTGCGCCGGATCGTCGACGCGCAGCGGCTGAACCGCGCGAACACGTTCGCCGAGATCGGCAAGCTCGCCGGCACGAGCGCCGGGGCGGCCGTCGCGGGCCCGCTGAGCGGGCCGCTGGGCCTGCACGCCTTCTTCGCCCTGGGTGCGCTCACACTGTGCGGCTCCCTGCTGCTCGCCGCCACGCTGCCGAAGGCCGGGCCCGGCGCGGGCGAGGAGGGCGCGGCGCAGGAACGGCCGCGCCGCCTGCGGCTGGAGGATCCGGCTCTGCGGCGCCTGTTCTCGCTGTTCATGCTGGTGGCGTTCTGGCAGGGCTTCCACACGGTCGCCGTGAACGTCGTCCCGCGCGACGTGCTCGGCGGCGGGACCTCCCTCGTCGGCGTGTTCGTCGCGCTGTCGGCCGTCGCCATCTTCGCCGGATCGTTCGCGGCGCTGTCGGCGCAGCGGCGCCTCACCCGGATACCGGCGGAGGTCTGGGCGATCGCGCCGATGGCGCCCCTGGTCGCCGCGATCGCGATCGCCCGTGTGGGCCCCACGCTGGCCGGATACCTGATCTTCCTGGTCCTCTTCGAGGTCGCCTACGTGGCCTACAACAACCGGCTGCTGGCCCAGGCCCGGCCGGAGGAGGTCCCGGTCGTGGTGACGCTCCGCGCCACGCTGCTGCCCGCCGGCGTCATCGTGTCGATCCTGGCCGTCGGCCTGCTGTCGGACCTGGCGGGCCCGCTCATCGCCGTGCTGGCGGTCGTCGCGGTCACGGTGCTGGTCACGGCCGCGCCGTGGCTCGGCCGTCGCGCCCGCTGACGGCCGCACCCGGGCGGCCGGAGCGGAACGTCCGGAATCGGCCATGGCGCGCCTTGCACGCACTTGCGGTCATGTTCCTCGCGACAGCGCTGAATCCCGGCATACCTGCACTCTCTCCCCTTCCCGGGTTAGGGACGGCCGTTATCCCGAAATAGGAATGATTTCGGTCCATTGACAGCGGACATCTCACCTCTTACCGTGTCGAAACGTTGGGTGCTGACGTTGCTCGATTCCCGCGCCGGAGGCTCACTCGAAGCGATCGATTCCTCTCTCGCCGTACGAGACCGATAGATCCGTCAATCGAGCAGCGTTCATCTGCAATTCCCCAGCCATTCACCGCGCGACCGAATAATCCACGGGCCGATCAGTCCCAGTGTGCCCAGGACGCCCATTCTCCGGCGGAGCCGGCTTGCCGATTCACCGGAAGGTCGTCCTATGTCACGACGAGACGGAAAGGAGGTGGAAGACATGACGGACGCTCAGTTCCTGGAGACGCGTGAGGACGAGGAGGTCACCAAGTGGTGAGCCTTCACTGACTCCACGGTGTCATCCGCGGCCATCGCGCCGCGGGTGACACCGCCCACCCGAGCGGGCCCACCCTACGGAAGGAAAGACGGCGCATGGAGCCAGCGGAGGACCTCTCCGGCGGTGACGTCGGCTCTCTGACGGTCGACGGCAGCAGCGACGAGGCGTACTGGCGCGGCATCGAACGGATCACGGCGGAGCTGGACCGTTCCGCCGACCTCGACCGCCTTTGCGACCTGTCCCGGCGGCACCCGGAGTGGCCGGTGCGCGCCGCGTGCGTGCGGATCCTCGGCGATCGGTTCGCCGACCGGCCCGCGGCGCAGGAGGCCATCGCGGCCGCCACCCACGACGAGGTGGACTGGGTCGCCTTCACCTCCATCCGGGTGTGCGGTGAGCAGCGCATCGCGCTCGCGGCGCGCGACCTCATCCGGATCTCCGGTTGGCCGAGCAACTTCACCAAGCCGGGGTACGCCCGCAAGCCGGTCGGCTGCGGCGCCGCCTTCACCAAGCGCGCCCTGATCTCCATCTTCGGCAGCGAGGACCCCGACGAGCTGCGCGCGCTGGAGAACGAGCACTTCGGCGAGGTGCTCCGCAAGGCGGCCGAGGTCCGCCCGCGCACCGTCGACGACGTCGTCCTCGTGCCGGCCGGTCCGTTCGTCGCGGGAGCGACCGCCGGCGAGATCGGCCCGTTCCAGATGAACGACACCGACAACCCGCTGCGCGCGGCCGACCTGCCCGCGTTCCTCATCGACCGGACCGCGGTCACGAACGAGCGTTACGCGCGCTTCCTCGAGGACATCGGCGGCAGCACCGACTTCGACCATCCCGACCAGCCGGAGCGCCCCGACCACCGGCCCGTCCACTGGCACGACCCGCGCTTCAACGCGCCCGGGATGCCGGTCGTCGGCATCGACTGGTACGACGCGTGGGCGTTCGCCAAGTGGGCGGGCGGCCGCCTGCCCAGCGAGGACCAGTGGGAGAAGGCCGCGCGCGGCACCGACGGGCGGGTCTTCCCCTGGGGGAACGACTGGGACCCCGCGCGCGCCAATTACGTCGAGCGCGCCTTCGAGGCCGAGGTCCACGACCTGGCGGACCTCGAGAGCCTCCTCGTGAAGGTCACGGCGACGGACGTGCCGAAGCGGCCGGTGCTGCCGGCGGACAGCCTGCCGGAGGGCGCCAGCCCGTACGGCCTCCTCCACATGGCGGGCAACGTCTGGGAGATGACCCGCACCAACTTCTTCACCCGTAAGGACATGGACCCGTTCTTCCGGCACCTCCGCCCGGTCGAGTTCATGAACCGCCGGGAGGCGTTCTACGTCCTGCGCGGCGGCACGTGGACCTCCCCGCCGGTCTGCCTGACGACCTACTACCGCGGCAAGGACCTGCTGACCGACAAGCACAACGAGATCGGGTTCCGCTGCGTGTACCCGGTGGAGAGCTGACAGGATGCGACTGACCACGTTCGGCCACGCCGCGGTGCTGGTCGAGACGGGATCCGAGCGGATCCTGGTCGATCCCTGGCTGACGCCGAGACTCGACCGCTTCTGGGAGCGCTGGCCCGCCATGCCGGACGGGCTGCTCGACGTCCTGGACGGCGGGGTCGACCACATCGTGTTCAGCCACCATCACTTCGACCACCACCACTTCCCGAGCCTCCGTCTGCTGTCGGAGGACCCGGAGGTGGACTTCGACGAGGTGCCCGCGCGCGCCGCCGAGACGCACTGCGTCTGGCCCCGGCGTCCCGGCCGGCCGCGGCCGACCGCCTCCGGCCTCGGCCATCAGGCGATCGGCTGGACGCTGCGCCGGCTCGGCTTCACCCGCTCGACGGCCGTCCAGCCGGGCGACACCGTGCAGCTCGGCGACACGCGGCTGCGCACGTCGGTCTCCCGCGTGCCCTTCCCCGAGATGCCCCTTCTCCTGGAGGGCCCCGACGCCACGGTGATGCTCTGCGGCGACGCCATGCTGCACCCCGACACTCAGACGTGGTTCGCCGGTCCGGACGCCCCTCGCGTCGACGTCGCCCTCATCCCGGCGCACAGCATCGCGCCGCCGGGGGTGCTCACCGAGCGCCGCCCGCTGAGCGGGGTCGAGGACGTGCAGGCGCGGGCGCGCGCCAACTTCGACCGCTGGGTCGCGACCGTCGACGCGGGGCTGACCATCCCGTCCTCGTTCGGATGGCGCGTCGGCGGGGAGAACGGCGAGTTCTCCTGGTGCAACAAGGCGATCTTCCCGTTCACCCCCTGGCAGGCGCTCGAACGGCTGAAGGAGACCGGGCGGCCCGGCGCTCTGTGGGGGCCCGGGCAGACGCTGGAGGTCGCCGGCGGGCGGGCCGCCCTCTCCGAGAGCCGGTACGACTTCGCCTCCGTCTTCGAGGAGGTGACGCTCGACCCCGACGCGAAGATCCCGGCCTTCTCCCCCGAGCACGACCGTGTCGGCACGCAGCGGGAGCCCACCGGTGAGCTGGTGGGCCGGCTCATGGACCACCTCGTCGGCACCGAGCTGTGGTACCGCGCGGTGGACGACGGCGACGGCCACGTCCTCAGCGTCACCGAGGACACCGGCACCACCCGGCACTTCGTGCTCGACTTCGCCGGCGGCCGCGTCCTGCCGTTCGGCGGGGAGACCGACGGCGGCGAGGGGTACACCCGGATCGCCGGCTCCACGCTGCAGGCGCTCTTCGACGCCGAACTGCTGTTCGGCAGCTCGTACGCCCTGTGGGCGAGCAACGACGCGGTGCTGTCCGCCGTCTTCCACGATCCCCGGTGGTACGTCCGGCACGTGAACGCCGCGCTGGCGGGGAGCGGCCGATGACGGCGGACGTGCGCCGCCGGAGCGGCTACACCGTCGTCACGATCGAGCACAAAAGCGCCCTGCTCGCCGGCAACCCCCTCGGCGACCCGCACCGCCGCGAGATCCTGGTGCTCGCCCCGCGGGAGCCGTCGGAGCGCCCGTTGCCCGTCGTGTACCTCCTCAGCGGGTACGGCTCGCGCGGGCGCGGGCTCCTCGCCGACCACGTGCTCGGCGACGGGCTCACCGGCATCATCGGCGCCCTGGTCGACGCGGGACGGCTGCCGCCGTCGTACGTCGTACTCCCCGACTGCACGACCCGGTACGGCGGCTCGCAGTACCTCGACTCGCCGATGTGCGGCCCCTACCAGCGGTACCTGCTCGACGAGATCGTCCCGGCGGTCGACGAGAGGTTCCCGACCGTGCGGGCGGCCCGGGGCCGCGCGGTGATGGGCAAGTCGAGCGGCGGTTACGGAGCCATCATGGCCGCGGCCCTCCGGCCGGGGGTGTTCGGGCACGTGGTCGCGCACACGCCCGACGCGGGCTTCGAGCACTGCTACCTGTCGCTGCTGCCCCGCGTGCTGGACACGCTGCGCGAGCGCGGCGGGATCGGCGCGCTGACGGAGCCCGGCTACGAGGGGCCCTTCGACGCCGCGTTCATGGTCGCGATGAGCCTGGTCGCCATGGGCGTCTGCTACGCCCCCGAGGGGGTGTCCGACCCCGCCGTCGCGTTCGTCTGCGATCCGGACACCGGGCGGTTCCGCGACGAGGTCTGGCGCGCCTGGCTGTCCCACGATCCGGTGCGTCTCGCCGCCCGGCGGGCGCCGGCGCTCCGGGAACTCGGCTCTTTCTTCCTCGACGTCGGGAGCCGCGACGAGTACGGGATGCGCTGGGGCGTGCGGGCCCTGGACGCGGCGCTGACGGACGCCGGCGTGCCGCACACGTTCGAGGAGCACGGCGGCGGCCATCACGGGATCGAGCACCGGTTCGCGCGGTCCCTGTCCCTGCTCGGCCGGCACTGGAGCGCGTCATGTGCGGAATAGCGGGCTTCGTCAGCCTCGACGGGCCACGCGACCGGGACCGGCTCGCCGCGCTCGGCGCGCGGATGACCGCGGCGCTGCGGCACCGCGGCCCGGACGGCGACGGCGTCCACGTCTCGGCCGACGGCCGGGTCGTGCTCGGCGCCACCCGGCTGGCCGTACGGGACCTCAGCGACGCCGGCGACCAGCCCATGCACAGCCCCGACGGCCAGGTCACACTCGTCTACAACGGGGAGCTGTACCGCGACCGGAACCCCGCGGGCGCCCCGCCGTGGCCGCTGCGCGGCGGCTGCGACACCGAGGAGTTCCTGCGGATCGTCCACGAGCGGTCCGAGGCCGCGCTCCCCGGCCTCGACGGCATGTTCGCGGCGGCGTGGCACGACCGGCGCACCGACCGGCTGGTGCTGGCCCGTGACCACTTCGGCGTGAAGCCGCTGGTGTGGGCGCGGGTCGACGGCGGGCTCCTGTTCGCCTCGGAGATCGGCGCGCTGCTGGCCTCCGGCCTGCTGGACGCCAGGGTCGAGCCGCTCACGTTCCTGCATCGCGCGTACGTCCGGATGGACGCGGTGGACGACGGAACCTGGATCGCCGGCGTCCACTCGCTGGAGCCCGCGCACACCCTCGTGGTGGATCTGCGCGACGGCTCGGTGCGGCGGCGGCGGTACTGGGCGCCCGTGGCGGCGGAGGAGCCGATCGCGCCGGAGGTCCTGCGGGCGGCGTTCCACGACGCGGTGGCGATGCGCCGGCCGTCCGACGTCCCGATGGCGGCCGTGGTCAGCGGCGGCGTCGACTCCTCGGCGGTCTTCGGCGCCCTGCGCCGCCTCGACTGCGACGTCGCGCCGTACGTCGTCCGTTACGAGGGCGCCGACGAGGGCCAGAACGAGGACGTGCCCTACGCGGTGGAGGTGGCGCGCCTCGGCGGTCGCGAACCCGTCCTGTGCGACATCCGGGTCGACGACGTCGCCGCGCTCGCCACGCGGCTCGCGCCGCATCTGCAGCGCCCGTTCCTGCACGGCGCCGAGCTCGCGCTGTTCCGCACGTACGAGCGCATCGCCGCGGACCGGCGGACCGTGGTGTTCTCCGGGCACGGCTCCGACGAGCTGTGGGGATACCAGGAGGGCCGCTACTTCCCGATCGCCGATCCGGCGCGCCCGCTCGACACCCACGGCGAGCACTACCTGCGAACCCGCCTCTACCGGGACGAGCGGCCCGGCTGGCACCGCATGCTCGACGCCCTGGCCGCGCAGCTCGGCGTGGCGGAACGGGACATCACCGACCTGGTGTGGGAGCGCACCCTCGCCCCGTACCGCGAGCTGGAGACGCTCGATCCGCACAAGCGCGGCCGTCACCACCTCATGCGCCGGTTCCTCGTCTACGTCAACGAGATGGTCGACGCGTGCTCGTCGGCGTTCTCCCTGGAGGACCGGCCGTCCTTCCAGGACGTCACGCTCGCCGAGATCGCCTTCGGCATGCCCGAGCACGTCAAGAACCGGGAGGGGCCGGGCACGGTCAAGCCCTTCCTCAAGCAGGCGGTGCGGCACCTGCTGCCGGACGGCGTCCTGAACCGGCCGAAGAAGGGGTTCCCGTCACCGGGCGACCCGGCCTTCCGCGACCGGCTCGTCGCGCTGGTCCGCGACACCGGGCTGCCCTACGATCTGCGGCTGGACGGAGCCCTTTTCGACGAGCTGGGCATCGGAGAGCTGATGTTCCTGTTCTCGGCCCGCGTCTGGCTCGACGGGCTCCGCGCGCGGCCGGCCGACCCGGCCCCGATTCGAGTCTCTTCCGAACGACAAGGAGGTCAAGGGCGTGTGGAAGCATCGGGCCCTCGCTGACGCCGCGGAGCTCCCGGCAACGCCGCCGGCGGTGCCGCCGGAGCAGGCGCAGGAGTGGTGCAACTTCGTCGTGTGGACCCCCGAACGCCTGCCGGCCGGGTGCGAGCTGCTGACGGGCACCCTCCGCAGGGAGGCTCCGCCGGGCCGGCTCGAGGAGCACCTCTCGGGTCACACTCCGTGGAGCGACAACAACCCCGCCGCCTACCGGTTCGAGATCGCCGGGGACGGCCGGCGGCTGCGGGTCAAGGAGTTCCTGTACGACTGGGCCTTCCCCGCCCTCGACCACCCCTGCCTCTGGGAGAGCCGTACCCACGCGGCCCCGGTCGACGATCGCCACGTGGTGTGGTTCGGCACGGACTACATGAAGAACGCCGCCGCCTCGGCCCGGCTCGACCGTACGACGGTGGAGCTGTCCGTACTGTCGGGGACGTTCGCCGAGGAGGAGATCCTCGACCTCTACCGGGCGATGCGGCCGGCCGACCCCGCGGTCGCCGACGCGTTCGCCGCGACACCGTTCGCCGCGCTGAGCTACTGGGCGCGCCGCGCGGACGCCGCCGCCGTCAACGTCCCGGTGGGGCTGTGGACCTTCCGCCGCCGGCGCTCGCACGAGAGCCGGTGGTCGACCGGCGCGGAGGCCGAACGCCTCGTCGCGGAGCTGGGCCTGCCGCCCGCGCTGGGCGGGCTGGACCTGGACAGCGCCGCCCGGTTCGTCGACGACCAGGGCCGCGAGGACGTCGAGGCCGTCTACTCGGGCCGCCCGGAGCGGGGCCGTGAGCTGCGCGTGATCGCCCAGAAGCGCGGCCGGGGCAGCCTGCGGGTCCCGGCCGAGCCCGAGGACCAGCCCGGTGAGCGGAGCACCGTCCGCGTCGGCGGCGTCGACGTCCAGCTCGGCTGGATCGACGAGCGGTACGGCCCCTTCCAGGCCGTGTACGCCCGCGGCGACGTCGAGGCGACCCTCCTCAGCAGCACCGGGGTCGGCCTGGACCGCGCCTGGTTCCTCGACGCGCTCGCCGCGGCGATGCCCTGACGTCCCCGAGGCGAGAAGTCCCGATCCGCTCTACCCGGAGGTGAGACAGGATGACCCCGCGTCCCGGCCTGCTGGACCGGATCGGCGGTGTGGCCGTACGCGGCCGGATCGAGAAGGCGCGGGGACCGTCCCGGGTGCTGTACGACCCGTCGTACGGCACGCCGATCGCCGAGTTCGCCGAGGCGTCCGCCGATGAGGTCGCCGCGGCCGTCGCCGAGGCGGTGCGGGCGTTCCCGGCCTGGGCCGGATGCCATCCGCGGGACCGGCAGGACGTGCTGCTCGCGCTCGCGGACCAGGTCGACCGGGCCACGGACGAGCTCACCGAGCTGGAGGCGCTGAACTCCGGCAAGCCGCTCGCCCAGGCCCGCGGCGAGATGACCTTCGCCGTCCGCACCCTGCGGTATTTCGCCGGCACCCCGATGCGGCCCACCGGCGAGCTCAACCCGTCGGCCGGGGGCACGCTCGCCTACACCGACCGCACCCCGCTCGGAGTCTGCGCGGCGATCGCGCCGTCGAACTACCCGCTGCTCCTGTCGGTCTGGAAGCTCGCCGCCGCGCTGGCGTACGGCAACGCCGTCATCCTGAAACCGGCGGAGGAGACGCCGCTGTCGGCGCTGCGCTTCGCGGAGCTCGCGCACGACGCCGGCCTGCCGCCGGGCGTCCTGGCCGTCGTGACGGGCGGCCCGGAGACGGGGCGGCTGCTGTGCCGGCACCCCGACGTGGCGGCGGTCTCCTTCACCGGGTCCACCGCCGCGGGCCGCGACGTCGCGGCCCTGTGCGCCGAGGGCATCAAACCCGTCTCGCTGGAGCTCGGCGGGGTGAGCCCGTTCGTGGTGCTCGCCGACGCGGACCTGGACGCGGCCGCGGCGGCGCTGGTCGAGGGGTTCACCGGCAACACGGGCCAGATGTGCGTGGCCGCCGGGCGGCTCATCGTCGAGAGCCCGGTGCGCGAGGCGTTCGTCGAGCGGGTGGCCCGGGCCGCGGCGGCCAGGCGGATCGGCCCGGCCTTCGACCCCGGCACCGAGCTGGGGCCGCTGGTCAGCGCGGAGGCACGGGACCACTGGACGCGGCAGGTCGACCGGGCGCTGACGGCCGGCGCGCGCGTCGTCGAACCACGCGGCGCCGAGCCGTCCGGCGGCGGCTACTACGTCGCTCCCGTCGTCCTGGACGGGGTGCGCCCGGACATGCCGATCGCCCGGGAGGAGGTCTTCGGGCCGGTGCTCCCGGTCATCGACGCCCCCTCGGCGGACGAGGCGCTCCGGCTCGCCGCCGACACCCGGTTCGGTCTCGCCGCGTCCCTGTGGACCCGCGACCTCCACCAGGCGCACCGCGCCGCCGGAGCCCTCCGCGCCGGGATGGTGTGGATCAACACCTACGGTGACACCGAGGAGCACATCAGCGTGGGCGGCATCGGCCTGTCCGGCTACGGCAGAGAGCTCGGCGAGCACGCGCGGGAGCAGTACACCGCCACCCGGGCCGTCTTCATGGCGCACGGCTAGGCGGCGGCGTGCACGTCATCGACCTGCGCAGTGACACGAGGACGAGGCCGGACTCCCGGATGCGCGCCGCGATGGCGCGGGCGGAGGTCGGCGACGACAGCTTCGGCGACGATCCGACCGTCACGGAGCTGGAGGAACGCGTCGCCGACCTGCTCGGCGCCAAGGCGGCGCTGTTCACCGCCGGAGGGACCATGAGCAACCTGCTCGCGGTCCTCACCGGCGCCGGCGCCGGCGGAGGGTCGGTCGTGGCCGGAGCGCAGTCGCACCTGCTCCACCACGAGAACGACGGCGCGCGCGTGCTCGCCCGCGCGCGGATTCATACCGTGCCGGACCCGCACGGCGAGCTCGACGAGGACGCCGTGACCGCCGCGCTGGCCGAGGGGGCCCGCCCGTCCCTCCTCTGGCTCGAGAACACCAGCAACCGGTACGGCGGGAACGCCCTCGACGAGGCGTCCCTGCGCCGGCAGGCCGCTCCGGCCCGGAACGCCGGAGCCGCGGTGCACCTCGACGGCGCCCGCCTGGCCAACGCCGCGGTCGCCCTCGGCCGCAGCCCCGCGGAGCTGGCCGCCGTCGCCGACACCGTGTCGTTCTCGCTGTGCAAGGGGCTCGGCGCGCCGGCCGGATCCCTGCTGTGCGGCCCGGCCGAGCTGATCCAGGAGGCGCGTTACTTCCGCCGGATGATCGGCGGAACGCTCCATCAGGCCGGGGTGCTGGCGGCCGCCGGCCTGGTCGCGCTGGATCGTCTCCCCGACCTGGCCGAGGACCACCGCCGGGCCGCCGCGCTGCGGGCGGCGCTGGCCGGCATCGCGGGCGTCGAGCCGTCCGCCATCCCCCGGCCGACGAACATGGCGTTGTTCCGGGTCCCCGGCGTCCCCGCCGAGAAGGCGCTCGAACGGCTGGCCGGCGCCGGGGTCCTGGGGCTGCCCATCACCGCCGACCTCGTACGGCTGGTGGTGCACCGCGAGCACTCCGACACCGACATCGAGCGGGCCGCCGAGCGGATCGCCGCGGTCTTTCCCGGAGGGAAGAGATGAACCCGATCGACGAACTGCGGACCGAAGGCTACGTCGTCCTGGAGGGGCTGGCGGACGCGGCCGGCCTCGACCGGTTGCGGGCCGTCGTCGCCAGCCTGGAGGCGGCGGCCGCCGAGATGACGCGATCCACCGACGACTTCGTGCTGGAGGCCGAGGGGGTCGGCGGCTGGGTGGCGTGGCAGCAGGGGACCGCCGCGGTGCCCGGCACCCTGCGGTCGGTCAGCCGGGTCCACGTCCACCGGCCCGAGCTCGTCCGGATCGCCACGGACCTGGGCCTGCCGGGCAAGCACGTGGAACCCGCGGTGGGAACGCCGGTGGAGCTCATCAACACCTTCCTCTGGGCGAAACCGGCGCGGGTGGGCTCGGAGAAGCCGTGGCACCAGGACATGGCCTTCGCCCCCGACGGGTTCACCGAGCGGCACGGCAACGTCGTCACCGTGTGGGTGGCGATCGACCCCGCGACACGGGAGAACGGCTGCCTGGAGTTCTACCCCGGCTCGCACCGCGGCGGGCTCCTCCCCCACGTCGGCGACGAGGAGCGCACCGGCGACGGGCCGCGCCTGGAACGCCCGGTCGAGCCGCACATCGACGCGGCCGCGCTACCGGGCTCCACGCCCGTGCGGGTGCCGCTGGCCCCGGGCTCGGCGGTGATGTTCGACGGCCGGATCGTGCACCGGTCGGCCCCCAACAGCGCGGGGACCCCCCGGCGGGCCATCAGCTTCGTCTACGCGCTCCCGCGCGACGGCGACTGAATCCCGCAGGACGGGAGCCGGGCAGCACTCCCGGCGGTCACTCCGGGGTGACGGCGGTGACGTGCCCGTCGTAGGGGGCCGGGTCGTCCTGAAGCCCGCCGCTCCGGGCGCGGCCGCCGAGCCGCGCCAGCAGGACGCAGGCCGCGCCCAGGACGGCGAGCCCGACCGTCGAGAGGCCGGAGAGCAGCAGGGTGCCCCCCGAACCCAGGTCGGCCACCAGCCGCCCGCCCAGCGCCGCGCCGAGCGGGGTCGCCGAGACCAGGATGGCGCTGCGGAACGCGCTCAGGCTCACCAGCTCGTCCGGGGGCGCCTCCCGCTGCAACAGGGTGACCGACAGCGGGCCGTACGGGGCGTAGATCAGCCCGCCGAGGGCGAAGCCCGCGATCCCCGCCGCGAGGGTGCCGAACGTCGCCAGCGGGAGCATCGCCAGGCCCCAGCCGGCGACGATGGCTAGTGTCGCCGGCCACAGCGGCAGGCGGCGCAGCGCTCCGGTGATCACCGCGCCGGTCACCGCTCCGGCCCCGAACGCGCCCCAGATCCAGCCGAGCATCGTCGGGTCCCCGCCCAGATGGTCGGCGACGAACACCGGGACCGCCACCTCGACCGGCCCGTAGAGCAGGTAGAACAGGTAGCTGAGCGCCAGCAGGCCCACCAGCGCGGGACGGTGGGCGAAGGTCCGTACGGTCCGGCGCAGCGGGATCGGCGGCCGCCGGCCCACCGTGCCCCGCACCCGCACGCGTACGACCGTCAGGGTCATGAAGGCGTAGCTGATCGCGTCGCACAGCAGCACGGCGGCGGGGCCGAGCACCGACGCCACGGCGCCCGCGAGGGGCGGGCCCGCGATGTAGGAGAACTGCTCCTGGCCGGCGATCATCGAGTTGCCCGCCAGGCGGCTCTCCGGCGGCAGGCACTCGGCGACGAAGGTCTGCCGCCCGGCGATGCCCCAGGCGTGCAGCAGCGAGGACGACGCGAGCAGGACGATGTAGGTGGTGGCGTCCAGCAGCCCCGCCCAGTGCAGCACCGGGATCAGTGTGAAGACGACCCCGCGCAGCACCGAGTCCAAGAGGATGAGGCTGCGGGCGTCGCGCGAGCTCAGCCGGCGTCCCAGCGCGATCGACCCGATCGCCCCCGGCAGCGAGTAGGCCGCGACGGCGAGCCCGGTCACCGTGGCCCGGTCGGCGGGCGCGGCGAGCCGGATGGCCAGCCAGGCGACGCCCAGCAGGCTCATCCCGTCGCCGATGAAGGAGACCAGGAAGCCGGGCTGCATCCGGCGGAAGTCGCGGTCGGCCAGGCAGCGGGCGTAGCCCTCGGGCACCAGCCGGCGGAGGCGCCCGCCACGCCCGCTCAACGTCATCGGCTGGTGGCCTCCGCCTCGCTCACCGCGCAGCGGAACCCGATCTCCGGGCTCCTGATCACCAGGAGCCTACCGGCTCGGCCGACGGCGGTCGGCGGCGTCGGGTGGAACGAATCAGCGTCCGGCCGCCGCGGGGCCCGCCACGCCGAAACCCTGACGGAGGAAGTTCCGCATGGAAGCGGAGTCGTTGGCATGCGGGAATTCCTCGGAGGGCACATCGACCCCCAGATAGGCGCACAGCGGCTCCCAGCCCTGCTTCACGTCGTACACCAGGAGATTGTCCGCGCCGACACTGCGAATCACCTCCTGGTTGTGCCGGTGGAATACCTCGATCGCGTGCTCCTTGTCGGAGAACCGTCCGTCGAAGAGGCCGCTCCAGGTCATGGTGTTGGTCACGCGGTACGTCCGCGCCTGCCGGGAACCGGCCGGCGGGGGGTTCTCCTCGCTCTTCAGAGCGAATTGGAAGAGCGTGTCGTAGGTGCTCCGATACCAGCGCTCGGCGTCGCGGACCGTGAGGATCATCTTGGCCTCGGGGAACGCCTCCATGAGCTGCCGGTAGTAGATGGCGCTGGGCCCGTCCACCGCGGAGGTGTAGCCGTCGAAGACGGCTTTCCAATCGGGAAGCCGCCCGTCGCAGACGATCTTCTCCCACTGCCCGAGACGCTCTTCGCTGCCCACGATGTCGAACATGTGGTAACACGGCCCGTATCCGAGCCGTTCCAGCGCCACCTTCAGCGAGGTCGTACCCGTCCTGCCCAGCCCCGCGTTGATGAGCTTCAACAAGGCGATGCCCCTTTCTCCGTCCCGTCTTCCCTCAACTCAGGTCGCCCGGCACCTCGCGGGTGGCGACGTTGATGCGGTTCCAGAGATTCACCAGGCCGATCTGTATGACCACCGCGCCGAGTTCCTGCTCGGTGTAGTGGCGGGCGGCCTCCAGCCAGACCTCGTCCGGCACGGGGTCCTCCGCCCGGTCGCTGATGCGGGTGAGCACCTCCGACAGCGCCAGCGCGGCGCGCTCGGCGTCGCCGAAGCAGGAGGCCTCCCGCCACTCGGCCGCCTTGAGCAGGCGTTCGTCCGCCTCCCCTTCCGCGAGACGGATGGGACGGCCGTTGATCTGGCTCACGCGCAGGCGGATGAGGTCGAGCGTTCGCTGCGGCAGGCCGACCTTGCCGATGACCTTGGTGAGTTCGAGAAGGGGCGGCAAGGCGTCGGGCACGACCAGCGACGGGTTGGTCATCCGTGGTGACATGGGCTTCCTCCCGGAAGACGTGTTCAACTGACGGAATGGCGCAGATGAAATCCGGCGGCCCGGTGGTGGCCGGCCGAGACCGGGCGTGGGGTGATGGCGGGGCACCCGGCGACCGCCGCGAGGGGAGGCGGAGGCTCGAGGTCGGGCAGCGCGAGCAGGACGGGCGGGTCGGCGGGCCGGCCGCGGCGCAGCCGCACCGCGGCGCTCGTGACGCTGTCCGCGGTCACCGTCACCGCGTCGCGACCGCCGACGAGCGTGGTCCGGTCGTCCCACGGGTCGGGGCCGACGCCGTCGGCGACTCCGACCGCGTGCACGAACCAGGTGCCTTCGGGCACGTCCGGCAGGTGGTAGCAGGACGGACGGCCGCTGGGTACGTCGACGATGACGGCGGCGGCCGACGGATGCTGGACGATCGGCGTCCGGAAGGCTCCCACGTACACGCGCGCGTTCCCGTGGCCCTCCGGCAGGCTGATCGTCCCCGCGACCGCGCCGACGCCGGTGCGCGGATCCGGCTGCGGGCCGGGCAGTTCGAATCCCCCGCCCCGCGACAGACGGCGGAACCGGCCGGGAGAGACGCCGACACTGGCGGTGAAATAGTTCGTGAACGAACCCAGGCTGTTGTATCCGACCGCCGAGGATATGTCAGTTATGCTCATTGAGGTGTTCAGCAACAGCCGCTTGGCCTGGTGGATGCGGATGGCCGCGAGGAACCGGCAGGGAGTGATTCCGATCGTGTCCCTGAAAAGGCGGGCGAAGTAGAAGCGGCTGAGCAGAGCGCTCTCCGCGATCTCCGTGAGTGACAGCGGCTCACTGTAGCGCTCCCAAATACACTCGATCGCCCTTTCGATTGCGCTGTCCATATTCACCTCACTGCATTCCGTACCGGCCATCAGAATGGCCCGCGTGCGTCGCGGTCAGGTCGAGCAGCGCTCGCGTCGTGCCCGGAAGGCAAGCTACGAGATGGATGCGTCGGGCGATCGGCGCACGCTAAGAGATCGCCGAATCCCCGCCGTAGGAGAAGAACGCATGACCATGAGCGAACAGCCTTCCGATCCGGTGCCGGAATCCGCGCGGCACGCGGCGACGACCAGGGACCACGTCCGCCGCCTGCTGGAGATCCGCGAGCGGGCGATCAAAGGGGATGAGCTGGCCACCGAGCGCCAGCACGCAAAAGGGAAACTGACCGCGAGACAACGGCTCGAGCACCTGCTCGACAGCGGTTCCTTCACCGAACTCGACCTGTTCCGGCGGCGGACGGCCGGCGCGGGACCCGCGGGACCGTTCACCGACGGGGTCGTCGCCGGCGCCGGCACCGTACACGGCCGCCGGGTCTTCGCCTACGCCCAGGACTTCCGCGTCTTCGGCGGCTCACTCGGCGAGGAGCACGCCGCGAAGATCCACAAGGTCATGGATCTGGCCATCGCCGCCGGAGCCCCGCTCATCGCGCTGAACGACAGCGGCGGCGCGCGCATCCAGGAGGGCGTCACCGCGCTGGCCGGTTACGGCGGGATCTTCCGCCGCAACGTCCGCGCCTCCGGCGTGATCCCTCAGATCAGCATCGTGCTGGGACCGTGCGCCGGCGGCGCGGCGTACTCACCGGCGCTCACCGACTTCACCTTCATGGTCCGCGAGACCTCGCACATGTTCATCACCGGACCGGACGTCATCAAGACCGTGACGGGCGAGTCGGTCACCCACGAGGAACTGGGCGGCGCACAGGTGCACGCGGCCACCTCCGGCGTCGCGACCTTCGTCTACGACGACGAGGCGGCCTGCCTGGACGACGTCCGCTACCTCCTGTCGCTGCTGCCGTCCAACAGCCACGACCTCTCCCCCCTCTGCGAGACCGGCGACCCGCCGGACCGGCGATGCCCCCGGCTCGCCGACATCGTGCCGGCGAACCCGAAGATCCCCTACGACATCCGCGAGGTGATCACGGAGATCGCGGACGACGGCGAGTTCATGGAGGTCCACGAGCACTGGGCCCAGAACCTCGTCTGCGCGCTGGCGCGCCTCGGCGGCCGGACGGTCGGCATCCTGGCCAACCAGCCGGTCGTCCGCGCGGGGGTCCTCGACATCGACGCCTCCCAGAAGGGCGCCCGGTTCGTGCAGATGTGCGACGCGTTCAGCATCCCGCTGGTCACGCTCGTCGACGTGCCCGGCTTCCTGCCCGGCGTGGACCAGGAGCATCAGGGGATCATCAGGCACGGGGCCAAGCTGCTGTACGCGTACTGCAACGCCACCGTCCCGCGGGTGCAGGTGATCCTCCGCAAGGCCTACGGCGGTGCGTACATCGTGATGGACTCGCGGTCCATCGGAGCGGACCTGTCCTTCGCCTGGCCGATCAACGAGATCGCCGTGATGGGCGCCGAAGCCGCCGTCGGAGTGATCTACCGCAAGGAGCTGGCCGCCGCCGACGACCCCGAGGTGCTCAGGTCGCAGCTCATCACCGAGTACACCGAAGAACTCATGCACCCGTACTACTCGCCGGAGAGAGGCCTGGTCGACGACGTGATCGACCCCGCGGACACGCGGGTCATGGTCATCCGGGCGCTCGACCTGCTCAGCGAGAAGCGGCCGGACCTGATGCCGCGCAAGCACGGGAATCCCCCCGCGTGACGCGCTCCCCGGCCTGGAGGCCGGGGAGCCGGTCCACGTCGTGTCAGGGGTCAGGCCGTCCGCCGGGCGGCTTCGACCAGGTCGGCGTCGCGGTTGACCAGCGCCGCGTACCGGCCGCCGAGGGCGAGCAGCTCGTCATGGGTGCCGCGTTCGGCGATCTCGCCGCGCTCCAGCACGATGATCTCGTCGGCGTGCCGGATCGTGGACAGCCGGTGCGCGATCGTGATCGTGGTACGGCCGGCGCTCGCCGCGTCGATCGCCTCCTGCACGGCCCGCTCGGTCTGCGTGTCGAGGGCGCTGGTCGCCTCGTCCAGCACGAGGATGGGCGGGTCGCGCAGGACCGCGCGAGCGATCGCCAGGCGCTGCTTCTCCCCGCCGGAGAACCGGTAGCCGCGCTCCCCGACGACCGTGTCGTAGCCGTCGGGCAGGGACATCAGGTGGTCGTGGATCTGGGCGACCTTCGCGGCCGCGAACAGCTCCTCATCGGTCGCGTCGGGCTTGGCGAACCGCAGGTTCTCGGCCACCGAGGCGTGGAACAGGTAGGTCTCCTGGGAGACCAGGCCGATCGCGGCGGCGAGCGCGCCGAAGGACATGTCCCGTACGTCCGTGCCGTCGATCGTCACGTGGCCGGACGACACGTCGTACAGCCGTGGGATGAGGTAGCTGAGGGTGGTCTTGCCGGACCCGGTCTCGCCGACGATGGCGAGGCTGTGCCCGGCGGGGACGGTTACGTCGATGCCGCTCAGCGCGGGCCGTTCCGCGCCGGCGTAGACGAACCGGACGTCCTGCAGGCGCACGTCCCCGCGCAGGGGGACGGGATCCCTGGGGTGGTCCGGCTCGGCGATGTCGACGGGCAGGTCGAGGTACTCGAAGATGCGGCCGAACAGCTCGAGCGAGCTCTGGATCTCCACCCCGACGCTCAGGAGCTGGACCGCCGGCCGGAACAGCTGCTGCTGCAGGGTGGTGAACGCGACCAGCGTGCCGAGGGAGATCGCCATGTCGTCGCCGCGGCCGGTCAGCCCGGTCACCCAGTAGATCACCGCGGGCATCGAGGCCAGCACGATGTTGATCATCGACTGGCTCCAGCGGCCCGCCATGCTGGAGCGGACCTCCAGATCGGCGACCTTGCCGGACTCGTCGGCGAAGGTGCCGGTCAGCGATCGGGACCGGCCCATGCTGTGGCCGAGCAGGATGCCGCTCACCGACAGCGACTCCTGCACGATCGAGGCGATCGTGGCGAGTTGCCGCTGCCGGTCACGGGTGATGCGACGGCGTTCGGCGCCGATGCGGCGGCTGATCCAAAGGAAGATCGGCATGATCACCATCGACGCGATCGTGAGGCGCCAGTCGAGGACGACCATGGCGATGAGCGTGGCGACCGCGGTGGTCAGGTTGGACACCAGCGTCGTCGCGGTGGTCGTGACCGTGGCCTGCATGCCGCCGATGTCGTTCGCGATGCGCGACTGCACCTCGCCGGTGCGGGTCCGGGTGAAGAAGGCCAGCGACATGCGCTGCAGGTGCGAGTAGACCGCGGTGCGCAGGTCGTGCATGACCAGCTGGCCGACCTTGGTGGACACGTAGGTCTGCCAGACGCTGAATGCGCTGTTGGCGACCGCGACGACGATCATGCCGAGCGCGAGCAGGGTCAGCAGGCCCGTCCGCCCCCGGGGCAGGGCCACGTCCATGATCTCGCGGATCATGAACGGGTTGACGAGGGAGACGAGCGATGAGGCGCCGACGAAGATGGCGACGGACAGCAGGCTCCACCGGTACGGGCGGAACAGCCGGAAGATGCGCCGCATCGGCACACGGGGGTCGGCGGTAGTCGATTCGGCGGTAGTCACAGGACCCTACGAGGCTTCCTGTACGGTGAGCTGCGCGTTGACGGCCTCGATCAGGGCTCGCGGGGTGGGCGCGTCGAACAGCGTCGAGTCGTCCAGCGTGATGCCGAACTCCCGCTCGATCCGGCTACCGGTCTCGAGCAGCGCCAGGGACTCATAGCCGAGCTCGATGAACTCGGTGTCCATGGTGCCGGCGTCGACGTCGGCACCGTCGCTCTCGCCGGCGGCCTCGTGGAGGATGCGCTTGAGGTCCTGAACGGTGAATTCACCGGATGCCATGCTCGTTCCCTTCGTTCGGTCCGTTCAGTCGGTGGATCGCAGGACGACGGCCGAGTTGAAGCCGCCGTGCCCTCGCGCCAGGACGACGGCCGCGTTCACGGACGCCCGCCGCGGCAACGTCGTCACCAGGTCGAGGTCGTACTCCGGAGAGAGGGTGACGTTCGTCGTCGGCGGGATCACTCCCGTCCGCATGGCCAGGAAGGCGGCGGCGACGTCCAGCGGAGCGGCGCCCGATCCGAGTCGTCCCGTCATGGTCTTCGGCGCCGTGACCGGGACCCCGCGGCGGCCGAAGACCTCGGTGATCGCCGTGGCCTCGACGCGATCGAGCTCCGGGACGGCGGCCGCGTCGGCGAAGACGACGTCGATCTCCCCAGGCGACAGGCCCGCGTCGTCGAGCGCGATCTCGATCGCCTTCCGCAGCGCCGGCTCCCGCCCGCTGCCCGGCCTCGGGTCGAACGTGGACCCGTAGCCGCGGATCTCGCCGTAGACGCGGGTCACGCCGCGCCGGCGCGCGGCCTCGGCGTCCTCGATGATCAAGAGCGCGCCGCCCTCGCCCGGCACGTGCCCGGCCGCGTCGGCGTCGAAGGGGAGGTAGGCCCGGTCCGGCTGCTCGCTGGTGCTCAGCCTTCCGCCGGCGAGCTGCGCCACCCATCCCCACGGGCAGATCGACGCGTCGACACCGCCGGAGAGGATCAGGTCGCTGCCCTTGCGGATCAGCCGGCGCGCCTGCGCGATGGCGTCCAGCCCGCCCGCCTGGTCGCTGACGAGCACGCCGCTGGGGCCGCGCATGCCGTTCCGGATCGAGATCTGGCCGGTGTTGACGGCGTAGAACCAGGCGAAGGACTGGTACGCGCTGACGTACTGGCCGCCCTTGCTCCAGAGGTTCTGCAGCTCTCCCTGGCCGAACTCGAAGCCGCCACAGGAGCTGGCGGTCACCACGCCCATCCCGAACTCGGGCAGGTCCCCCGTGCTCACCCCGGCGTCGGCGAGCGCGTGATCCGCGCCCACCAGGGCGAGCTGGGTCATCCGGTCCGTCTGCGGGATGAGCCTGCTCGGGAGGTGCTCCTCCGCGCTGAACCCGGACACCTCGCCGGCGAGTCGCGCCGGATATCGCTGGGGGTCGAAGCGTGTGATGCGGCCGATGCCGCTCTTACCGCCGCAGGTGGCGGTCCAGTAGTCCTCCGCGCCGAATCCGTTGGGAGAGACGACGCCGATCCCGGTCACGACGGCCCGCGAGGTCATGCCAGGTTCCTCTCGGGACGGGTCAGGACCATCGCGCTCTGGAAACCCCCGAAACCGCTGCCCACGGTCAGGACCGTGTCGGTTCGCCAGTCGCGCGCGGTCAGCGGCACGTAGTCCAGGTCGCACTCGGGGTCAGGCACGTGCAGATTGGCTGTAGGGGGCACCACGTTGTTCTCCATGGCCAGGACCGAGGCGGCGATCTCGATCGAGCCGATCGCGCCGAGCGAGTGGCCGACCATCGACTTGATCGAACTGACGGGCGTACGGCGGGCGTGCTCACCGAGGCTGCGCTTGAAGGCGGCCGTCTCGTGCCGGTCGTTCTGCTTGGTGCCCGAGCCGTGCGCGTTGATGTAGTCGACGTCCTCCGGGTTCGTCCGCGCCTCGTCCAGTGCCGCGCGGATCGCCTCTGCCATCTCCCTGCCGTCGGGACGCAACCCGGTCATGTGGAAGGCGTTGCACCGGGAGGCGTATCCGGCGATCTCGGCGTACAGGTGGGCGCCACGGCGACGCGCGGACTCCAGCTCCTCCAGGACGAACATCGCGGCGCCCTCACCGAGCACGAAGCCGTTGCGGGTGCGGTCGAAGGGCCGCGAGGCGTGCTCGGGATCGTCGTTGCGCGGCGTGGTCGCCTTGATCGCGTCGAAGCACGCCACGGTGATCGGTGAGATCGGCGCGTCCGTGGCACCGGCGATCATCACGTCGGCCGAGCCGTCGCGGATCAGCTCGACGGCGTAGCCGACCGAGTCCAGCCCCGAGGTGCAGCCGGTGGAGACCACGGTGGCCGGCCCCTCGGTACCGGCCGACCAGGCGACCTCGGCCGCGAAGGAGCTCGGCACGAAGTAGTCGTACAAGTGCGGGACGGCGTACTCATGGTCGACGAGGTCGAGCCGGCCGCCGTCGCTGACCACGCGGTACTCCCGGTCCAGGCCCATGGTGGCGCCCACGGCGCTGCCGACGGTCACGCCGGCGCGATGAGGCGCGACGTCGTTCAGGTCCAGGCCGCTGTCGGCCATGGCCTCCCTCGCCGCGACGACGGCGAACTGCGCCGCCCGGTCCATGCGGCGTATCTCCTGCGGTCCGAGACCGTGCTCCCAGGGGTCGAAGTCCGCCTCGGCGGCGACCTGGGAACGGAACGGCGAGGGATCGAAGAAGGTGATCCCCCTGGTCGACGTCCGGCCTTCGCTGAGGAGGCTCCAGAAGTTCTTGACCCCGATGCCTCCCGGCGCCAGTACCCCGATTCCGGTGATGACCACTCGCCTGCCGGTCACGCGGACTCCCAGCTGTAGAACCTCTTCGCCATGGCGTCCGCCGGCGATCGCCAGGTCGCCGGGTCGTAGGGGTCGATGAAGGGCTTGAGGTCCGCGCTGATCCGAATGAAGCGCGGATCGGTCTTCGCCTCCTCGATGAGCTCCCCGCCGTTCTCGCCGTCGAAGTCCTGGAGGTGGAAGTACAGGCCGTGGAACGAGAAGAGCTGACGTCGCCGTGTGCCCATGCGATGGGGCATGTCGGTCTCGTCGAAAGCTCGGAAGAGCTCGGCCACCTCGGCGCTCGAACGAGGGTCCATCCTGGCCACGATCAAATTGCTGTGCATTGTAGTGCCACCTCGGTCATTCATGGCAGCAACGTGCGCGTACGCCGGGGAAGAGCGCTCCCATTCCGGATGTCAGGGTCAGACCCCTTGTCGCAGGGTTCGCGCGCCCCCGGCACACTCCGCCGTCACCTGTCCTAGGACGGGGAACCAGCCATCGCCACTTTGCGCCGCGGCTCTCAAGAGAGAGCCGAGAAAGCGTCGAAGCTCGCTGGAGACCCGGTTCTCGGCGAGCCTCGGCACAGCGGTGGACGATCACCGGCAGGAAGAATGGCACCGGGCGTTCCGGGGAAGATTTGAGAAATGCCCGGATTAGGGGCTCGCCGGCCGTAGGCGAGCGGCCCGGGATGATGCCGAGCGAACCCGCCCAAGCCGACACGAGACCTCAGCGGTGCTGGGAAACGTCGGTGGCCCGTGGGACGATTTCACGTGTGACCAGCAGACCCGACTACGCGCAGCACCTGCGCGACCTCGCACGCCTGCGCCGTGTCCGCGACCGGATCGACCGGGAGTACGCACAGCCGCTGGACGTCGAGGCCCTCGCCCGCGGTGTGAACATGTCGGCCGGGCACCTCAGCCGCCAGTTCCGCGCCGCCTACGGCGAGTCGCCGTACTCCTACCTGATGACCCGGCGCATCGAGCGTGCGATGGCGCTGCTGCGCCGGGGGGACCTGAGCGTCACCGAGGTCTGCTTCGCGGTCGGCTGCTCGTCACTGGGCACGTTCAGCACCCGTTTCACCGAGCTGGTCGGCATGCCGCCCAGCACCTACCGGCGGCAGGCGACGGGCGCGACGGCCGGCATCCCGGCGTGCGTGGCGCAGCAGGTGACCAGGCCGATCAGAAACCGGGAGGCGCGGGTCACCGAGCCGCAACCGGCGTGACCAGCGGGGCCGCACGTGGTGTCGCGGCCCGTGGACCGGCTCCGTCTCAGGTGGTGGCGAACCCCACCAGGACCCGGGCGAGCATCTCCGTCTCGATCCGGTGCCACGAACCGGGCAGTTCCAGCCCCCAGCCGTTGGGCAACGCGGCCGCGGTCGCCCGCGCCGCCGCACGCAGCCAGTCGCCCGTGCCGTCGCTGTTGAGGACCAGCGCCGGCGTCCGGAGAGCGGCGAGACGCTCGGCCGGCACCTGGAAGTCGCCGCAGATCTCCGTGTCGTAGGGGAGGGTGTGGGCGTTCGCCTCGTTCGTCGCCCACAGCGGGCCCTGCCGCCAGTCGGCGATCATCTCGGGCGGGAGCCCCAGGAGTTCGGCGAGGAAGTACTCCGCGGCCTCGCCGCGCTCTCCGCCCGCCAGCAGGCCCCGAAGGCGCTCCATGAAGTCGGCCGGGGGCTTCGGATAACCCTCGACCCGGTAATACGGCTCGTGCAGCGCCAGTTTGGTGATCGGTATGCCGGCCATCGCCGCTTCGAGCGCGAGGTTCGCCCCAATGGATCCGGCGAACACCACCGCCTGGCCGCCGGCCTCATCGATGACGGCTTCGAGGTCCTCGATCTCCCGGTCGACGGCGTAGGCGGGGGAATCACCGCTCTCCCCCCGGCCGCGGCGGTCGTAGACGTACGTCGTGCAGTGCGGCGCCAGCTCCGGAACCAGGGAATCGAAGATCGTGTGATCGCGGAAAGCGCCGTTGAGAAGCACGATCGGCGGGCCGTCGCCGGCCTTCTCATAAGCGATCGTCGTGCCGTCGCGCGAAACGACCTTGTTCATGACGCTCCCCTCACACCGAATGGATGCATTGGCGTCGTCAATTTCGAGCATGCCGGTTGACGGCCGGTCGAGAATCGGTAACAACCATCGGAGGTTTGGCGAGCGTGTTGACTTCTGCGCAGCGAGTAGTCGCGGCACTAAAAGCCCAACGAACCGAGACATTATCAGCCGAGCCGACTCGACAGCAAGACGCGGAAGTCGCCCCCAAGGCCACCCTTGATCATTAACGCGCGGGCCGTTGCGGCAGAGCGTTCCCGCAGGTGGGGGCACTCATATGCACAGGTGAGGCCACTCGACGGGCACGGCGAAACCATCCGGTAAGTGCTCTTGATCACGGCCGGCTCCGCCCCAAGAGCCCGTACACAACCCAAACACGGAAATCAACACGCGACCCAGGTGACAAAACTATGACTTTGCCCGGCAGAGTCCCCGGATTAGTCTCTTATGCCCCACCTGAAGTCCTGGATGCGTCGTTAAGCCACCCCTTTTCGCTATGTGACATTCTCACTGGAAATTTGAGCCGCCCTAGAGGCATGCTCAGCGGGACAGAGATCCGCCTGTTACACGAGGGGTATGAGGAGACGGCATGAACCGGGATCCCAGGCCGCTGAGCATCGGACTGCTCGGCCCCCTGTCCCTGCGCCTGAACCAGACGCCGGTGAGGACCAGCGCGCCCAAGCAACGCCAGGTCCTGGCGGTGCTCGCGCTGAATGTGGGCCGGGTCGTCACAGTACCGACGCTCATCGAGGAACTCTGGGCAGACTCCCCGCCGCGTAGTTACGCAACGACGTTGCAGACTTACATCTTGCAACTGCGCAACGCGCTCGCCGCCGCGAATTCCGGCAACCCGGACGCACGGCAGATGCTCAGCACCCGCCACAACGGTTATCTGCTTGAGGAAGACGCATGTCGAACGGACGTCGAAGTGTTCGACCGGCATGTACGTGCCGGTCGCGTGGCCGCCGAGGAGGGTGATCATCGCCTCGCGTCCGAGGAGTTCAATCGCGCACTGCAGCTGTGGCGGGGCCCTGCTCTGGTGGACGTGCGCATGGGTCGTGTCCTGGAGATCGAGGCGGCGTCGCTGGAGGAGTGCCGGCTCGGCGCGCTCGAGCGGCGCATCGAAGCCGATCTGGCCCTGGGCCGGCACGCCGACCTGCTCGGCGAGCTGACGCTCGTCACGGCCAGGAACCCGATGAACGAGAACCTCTGCGCGTTCTTGATGACCGCTCTGTACCGCGCGGGGCACGTGGGGCGCTCACTGCAGGCCTTCCACCGCCTCCGCTCCGTCCTGAACCGCGAGCTGGGCGTCGAGCCCTGCGCGAGACTGCAGCGCCTGCAGGCGGCCATCCTGTCGGGGGATCCCGCGCTGGTGCTCCAGGGCTGATGTGATCAGGGCCGGGCGCCGAGCCCGGCCGGACGGGCCCACGGACCTCCCGTCGCCACGGCGTCGACCGAGATCGGCGAACGGCGGGAACTCCGTGGGCCTTCTGCCGTCCGCGGTCCGAACGCGCTCTGAGCCGGGCCGTCCGAGCGCCGGCGTGTCACCGGCGAACGCGCGAGCGGCGCGCGGCGCCACCTGGGCCGGATCGAACCGGCGGGCCAGGCGGCACCGCGCGCCGCTGCGCATTCGAGCACCCGGGCGGAGCCGTACGCCGCTAAGGGTTCAGCACCCACGCGGAGTGGTGCTGGGTGAAGCCGATGTGCGGGTAGTAGTCCGTCGCCGCGGGCGCCGACAGCAGCACGATCTTGGCCTGCGGCGCCTCTTTACGGGTCGCGTCGATGAGGGCTCTTCCGATGCCGGACCGCTGGTGCTCACGGGCGACCGCTATGTCGGAGAGATAGGTCACATAGGAGAAGTCCGAGACGCTCCGCGCGATGCCCACGAGCTCGCCGTCGACGCGGCAGGTCACGACCAGGTTGGCGGTCCGCACCATCGCCGCCATGCGTTCGGTGTCCGCGATCGGCCGGCGTTCGCCCAGCCCCGATGACCGGTAGACCTCGAGCACGTCGTTCAGGTCCAGATCGGCGCCGTTCTCGCGCTTAATGTCCCAGGTCACGCAGGGCTTCCAATCGCTCGAAGATGACGTCGTGGTGCGTGAGGAAACGCTCCGGCCGCAGCGGGCCGACGTCGATTCCCTCGGCCTCGAGAAGAGTACCGAGATCCCCGTCGCCGGAGATCGCGCCGTTCGCGGCGGCCTGGATCGCCCGGTAGGCGCGTTCCCGCTCCGTGCCGCCCTCCAGGAGGTCGGCCAGCACCGCCGAGCTGTACGCCAGGCCGTTGGTCTGGTCGATCGCGGCGCGCATCCGCTCCGGGAAGACCTCGAGACCCGCCACCAGGTCCGCGGCCGCGGTCGTCTGGTAGTGCGCGACGATCAGTGCGTCCGCCATGGCGACCCGCTCGACGGACGAGTGGGACAGGTCCCGCTCGTGCCAGAGCGCCACGTTCTCCAGCATCGTTCCCGCGTACCCGCGCAGCAGCCGGGCCAGCCCGCAGAGGCGCTCGCTGGTCGTCGGGTTGCGCTTGTGCGGCATGGCGCTCGACCCCTGGTAGGCGGCCGTCCGGCTCTCCTCCACCTCGCGGATCTCACTGCGCGACAGCAGCCGCACCTCGGTGGCGATCTGCTCGATGCAGGCGCCGAGCGTCGCCACCGCCTGCAGGAGCTGGGCGTGCCGGTCGCGGGCCACGACCTGGCTCGGCGCGGGCTCGACGGCGAGGCCGAGTTCGGCGCACACGTACTTCTCGACGAAGGGGTCGATCAGCGCGTACGTACCGACGGAGCCGGAGATCGTGCCCACCGCGACCTCCGCGCGGGCGGCCTCCAGCCGGCGTACGGATCGGTCGATCGCGAAGGCGAACCCGGCGAGTTTGTGGCCGAACGTCGTGGGCTCCGCGTGCATCCCGTGCGTACGCCCGATGCAGACCGTGTCCCAGTGCTTCACGGCCTTGTCCACCAGCACGCCGCGAAGCCGGGCCGCCGTCTGCAGGAGGAGGTCGCACGCGCGGGCGAGGGTGTGCCCCAGCGCCGTGTCCACCAGGTCATAGCTCGTCATGCCGAGGTGCACCCACCGCGCGGAGTCGTCGGGGATGCCCTCGCAGAAGGCGGCCAGGAAGGAGAGGATCTCGTGGTCGCGCTGGCGCTCGTGCTCGGCCACCCGCGCCGCGGACGGCGCCGGGGCGCGCCGGATGTCGGCCAGCGCGCTCTCGGGGACCCGGCCGAGCAGCGCCTGCGCCTGAGACGCCAGGACCTCCACCTTGGTCCAGGTGGCATAGCGGGCCTGGTCGGACCAGAGCTCCGCCATTTCGGGCAGCGAATAACGGGGAATCATGATCGCAGTCCCTTCAAAATCATAACTGCCGAGCGCAGGATACAAATGCGGGCGGCGAGGTGTATAGCAGACCTCCGCCGAAACGCCTCCGATTTCTCCGTGCGTGCTGTCGTTCGACTGCCGATTCTCCCCAGTTGAACGCGCTGAGCCCGACGACTTCCGGATTTACTTATCCGAGCTTGCCGCACCCGGCCCGTTTCTCCGCGTTCGCGACTTGCACCGCATTCCACCGGCGTCATGTAGTTGGGCTGTGTCAGTCTTCACCGCAACGGTAAATAAGCAGCCGATCTGCCGCAGCATTCGCGAAACACGGCAGGCGTTCCTCCAAGGTCGTTCCACGGTCGCCGAGCACGTGCGATCCGTGCTCACCGCCATCCGCGAGACCGACGCGGAACTCGGCGCCTACGTCGCGGTCGCGGACGATCGCGCGCTTCGGGAGGCGGAGGCGGCCGACCGGCTCGTCGCCGGCCTCGGCGCGGACGCCTTCCGCGACCGGCCCCTCCTCGGGGTCACGCTCTCGGTGAAGGACCTCATCCAGACGCGGGACCTCCCCACCAGGAGAGGGTCGCTCCTGCCGAACCGCCGCGCCGCCGCGGACGCGCCCGCCGTGGCCCGTCTCCGGGCGGCGGGCGCGATCGTCGTGGGGAAGACGGCGACGTCGGAGCACGGGTGGAGCGCGAGCACCGTCAGCAGGGTCGCCGGCCCGACCCGTAATCCCTGGGCGCGCGACCGGTCCGCCGGAGGCTCGAGCGGCGGTTCCGCCGCCGCGGTGGCGGCGGGACTGTGCACGGCGTCGCTCGGCACCGACGGAGCGGGGTCGATCCGTATCCCCGCGGCGTTCTGCGGCGTCATCGGGTTCAAGCCGTCCTTCGGCCGGATCCCGTACGTGCCACCCTGCGCGGAGCGGCTCTCGCACGTCGGGCCGCTCGCGCGGAGCGTGGCCGACGTCGCCGAGCTCACGTCCGTGCTGACCGGGCCGGACCCCCGCGACCCGGACTCGCTGACCGGCCCGCCCGCGCCCAGGACACGGCCCGCCCCGCTGCGGATCGGCTGGATCGAGTTCCCGCGGACGTCCGACGAGGTGCGCAGGGTGACCGAGGACGTCCTGCCCGCGCTGACCGGGCTGGGGCACCGCGTCGACCGCATCGACGTCCCGTTCCCCGACCCGTACGCCGCCCTGGTGGACGTCCTCGCCGCGACCGAGGCGAGCGGCACGGCGCCCGAGGACGAAGAGTGGTGCGACGAGGGCAGGCTCGCGGTCGTACGGTACGGGCGCTCCCTCGGCGGCGCCGCCGTCATGCGCGCCGAGGAGACGCGGTTGGCGCTGCGGGCCGGGCTGGCCGCGGTGATGGAGGACTACGACCTCCTGGCGATGGCGACCGTTCCGGCCGAGCCGTTCGCCGCCGGCGCGATCGCCCCGTCCTGGGCCGCCGACCCGGAGGACCTGCTCTGGCTCGCGTGGTCGCCCGCCACCTATCCGTTCAACATCACCGGCCAGCCGGCCCTGTCCCTTCCCGCCGGCCTCACGGCCCACGGGCTCCCGGTCGGGCTGCAGCTCGTCGGCCGGGTCGGCGATGACGACCTGGTCCTCTCGGCCGCCGGACGCATCGAGGCGGAGCTCGCTCTCACGATGGTGCCTCCCGCCGGGCACCCGAAAGGGGAATGAACATGATCTCCAGGCCATGGTCCCGGTACGGCGACGAGAGCGGCGTGGGGCGCCCCTCGTTCGTGGCCGAGTTCGGGCTCTGGGACGACCGGCAGGCCGCCGCGGCCGAGCAGGTCGAGGTGGAGCTGGACGAGGTCGATCTCGTACGGGTCGTGTTCTGCGACCCGCACGGACTGGCCCGGTCCAAGACGGTGCCCGCGAACGTCTTCCGCACGGTGCTGCGCAACGGCATGGACTTCAGTGCCGGGCCGTTCCTCTTCGACACCGGCCACGCCGTCGCCGTCGACTTCCTCGCCGACTCCGGCGTGGGGGTCGGCGAGCTGCTCGGCGCGGGCGACTTCGTCCTCGTCCCGGATCCGCGCACCTTCCAGGTGCTCCCCGGGACCGAGCCGAGGACCGCGTGGGTGCTCGGGGACGAGTACCTGCGCGACGGCTCGCCGCACCCGCTCGCCTCCCGTGACGTCCTGCGCCGTGTCTGCGCCGACTACGCCAAGCGCGACCTGGCCCCGGTCATCGGCCTCGAGGTCGAGTGGTACCTCACGCGCCTGATGGGCGGACCGCCCGGTAACGCGGGGAACGGTTTCGGCCTGCAGGGACCCGCCCCGGTGGTCGAGGCGATGAACCCCGGCTACCAGTTCAACCTCGACGCCTACTACGACTCGGTGGCCGAGGTCGCCGACCCGCTGGCCGGCATGCTCATGGCGCTCGGCCTGCCGTTGCGCACGCTCGAGCACGAGTCCGGTCCCGGGCAGCTCGAGACGACCTTCGGCCCGATGCTGGCCATGGACGCGGCGGACGCGATGCTGCTGTTCCGGACCCAGGTCAAGCGGTTCTGCCGGCGCCGCGGCTTCCACGCGTCGTTCATGACGCTGCCGCGCCTGGACGGTTTCGACCCCAGTGGCTGGCACCTGCACCAGTCCGTCACGAGCACGAAGACGAACGCCAACGTGTTCGCGCCGGGCGGCGGCGCTCAGGACACCATCTCCCCCGAGGGAGAGGCCTACGTCGAGGGCCTGCTGTCCCGCGCGCGGGAGTTCTGCCTGCTGTCCGTTCCGACCGTGAACGGCTACCGGCGGCTGGCTCCGCAGTTCACGTTGTCCCCCACGTCGGTCGACTGGCGCTTCGAGGACCGCAGCGCCATGGTCCGGGTGCTCAGCGGCGACAGCTCCACGCACGTCGAGAACCGGATCGGCGAACCGTGCGCCAACCCCTACCTGACCATCGCCTCCCAGCTCTACGCGGGCCTGGAGGGGCTGACCGCCGGCACGCAGGCGAACCGCGCCGCGTATCCGGCGCTGCCGAACTCGCTGCCCGAGGCGCTGGACGCCTTCCGTGAGAGCGGCCGCGCCGAGGAACTGCTCGGAACACCGCTGAAGACCTGCCTGACGAAGCTGAAGGAGAGCGAGGCGTCGCGGTTCGGCGAATGGTGCGCGGCGCAGCGTCCTCCCGCGGACGAGGTGACCGAGTGGGAGCACCGCGAGTACTTCGGTGTCTTCTGACCGCAGATGAATCCCTGTTACCTGAAGTGAAGGAGAGAAAGTCGTGTCACGGTACGAATGGGGAGAGACGAACCCCGCCATCGAAAGGCTCAAGAACTCCATCGAGCCCGCCCGCCAGAAGGTGATCGGTCATCCGCTGTACCACCAGTTGAACACGATGGACGCGGTGGTCACCTTCATGGAGCACCACGTGTTCGCGGTATGGGACTTCATGTCGCTGCTGAAGTCCCTGCAGCGCGGTCTGACCTGTGTCGAGGTGCCCTGGGTGCCGTCCGGCCCGACCGGCAGCCGCCGGCTCATCAACGACATCGTCCTCGTCGAGGAGAGCGACGAGCTCGGGCAGGGCTTCATCAGCCACTTCGAGCTGTACGTGGAGGGCATGCGGCAGGCGGGCGCCGACACGACCCGCGTCGACGCCTTCCTCCGCCTGCTGCGCGCCGGTCGGCCGGTCCTCTCGGCGATCGGGGAGGCGGACGCGCCGAAGCCGGCCGCCGAGTTCGTGGCCAGGACGTGGGACTTCATCGAGAACGCTCCGGTGCACTGCCAGGCCGCGGCGTTCGCGTTCGGCCGCGAGGACCTCATCCCGGACATGTTCGACCAGGTCGCCGCGCTGAACGCGGAGTTCGGCGCGCTGTCGACATTCGTCGACTACCTCAGGCGGCACATCCAGGTGGACAGCGAAGAGCACACGCCGATGGCGATGCAGATGCTCGCCGACCTGTGCGGCGACGACGACGGCAAATGGGCGCAGTGCGAGGAGACCATCAACCTCGCGCTCGCGGCCAGGACGAGCCTGTGGGACGGCATTCTCGGCAGGATCCTCGAGCGCTCCCGCTGATCGGACCCGATCCCACATCCCCCGGGCCCGCACCCCCGCGGGCCCGGGGCGTCGCCAGGAAACCGAGGTGAGAGCACGACATGCCGTGGGCGAAGGAAACCCCTCCCGCAGCGAACACCGGACGCGCGGAGCGGATCGCGCACCGATCCCGAAACGAGAACTGGAAGAAGCCGCCACGTCGCATCGAGGCGTCGGAATGCATCACGTGCGACACGTGCCTGCGTAACTGCCCTCCTGAATTCGGGGCGATATTCGATCGCGGACTGGACGTCGTCATCATTCCTGAACTGTGCTCCGGCTGCCCGGTGTGCGTGATGGTCTGTCCCGTCGACTGCATTTATGTGGATGAGCAATGGACCCCGACCGAGGCCCAGATGTGGGACCACATCGAGCTGACAGCCGAAGGAGAGTCGCGATGACCTTGCCGATCGAACGGGATACCGGGCTTTCTCGTAAGGCCGCGCTGGCGAAGGCGCGGCAGAGCCGCCGGCCCAGCCGGCTCGGCCGGCGGGCCGGGACGGCGGCCGAGCCGGACTACCCGGTGGCCGAGGACGCCGGGTTCCCGGGACTGCTCAAGCGGGTCTGGCGGGAGGCGGCCGCCGCTCCGGACCTGCCCTCGGCCGTGGACACGCTGCTCACCCTCGCCGGGCACGTCCCGGCGGACATCCAGCTGCGGGCGCTGCCCGTCGCGGACGAGTGCGCGCTGAAGATCCTGTTCGGCAGGTCGTGGCGCGGGAACGGCCGGATCGCCGGTCCGGCCGCCGCTGCTGCTGAGGCCGCCGGCGACGCCGAAGTCGCCGGCGGCACCGAGGCGATCCGCGACGCCGAGGCGGCCCGCGCCATCGGGGCGGCCGGCGAGGCCGAGGCAGCGTTCCTCGGCGAGATCGGGCTCAACACGAGCGGCCGGGTCGTCCTGCGCGTTCCCTCGAAGGGACCGCTGTCCGGCGAGGAGGAACTCGTGGGCGGCGTGCTGCGCGTGCCGTGGTCCGGCCGTGACCTGGCGGACTACCAGGCCGAGCTCGCCCGCGCCACCGCGCGCTTGCGGGAATCGGTCGCCGACTGCCGCGCGTGGCTGACGGCGGCCGGTCCCGACGGCCGCCGGGACATGCTGGAGACCCTGAAGGAGGCGGCCCGCCGTACGGCGCCCTTCGTGCTGTACTCCGGGGACCGGCAGTACACCAACTTCCGTGACCGGAACACGTTGACCGGGAAGACGCTGTGGCCGGGTCACCCCGACTGCGCGCTGAGCAGCCTGGCGCCGATCCCGCTGGAGCTGTGGTCGGACAGCGACGTGCTGATGGTGGCCTGCCTCACGCTGCTGGTGCGTTCGGCGGGCTTCGCCCGGATCGAGGAGGCCAACGGGACACAGCTCACGATCGACCACGTGGCCCACCTCCTGGAGCGGACGCGCCTGGCGTACAACGGCGTGCCCGGCGGAGAGCAGGTTCCGCCCGCGGCCTCGGCCCGGGTGGCGACGCTCGGCGACCTGGCGGAGGCGGTCGCCCGGCGACGCCGGGAGATCACCTCGAAGGTCCAGCTCTACCGTGAGATCCACGGTCCGCTGATGCACAAGATCGAGCGCGTCGCCGGCGCTCCCGCCGGCGACGCGCGGCGGCTGGAGGCGGACCTCTGCGCGCGCGTACGCGACCGGCTCCCGGTCACCGGTGACACGCTCGGGGAGCTGGGCACCGCCCTCGCGGCGTCGCCCGGGTGGCTGGCGGAGCCGCACGGCGAGTTCGGGACGGGACTGGAGTCCCTGGTCTATGAGACCGTCCGCGCGGCGACCGCGACGTTCGACGCCGACTTCGCGATGAGCCGCGGGATGCGGTCGCTGACGGCGCTGGTCACGGCCCTGCGCGAGCAGGAGTGGGCGGAGATCGCCACCTGGGACCTCCCCCACTTCTTCTGCTGCGTCGTCCCCACGCCCGAGGCCCGGCGGTACTTCGCGGACTCGCCCGCGCAGCTGGCCGACGTCGCCTGGTCGATGTCCGCGCGGATGCAGTACAACTCGTGGCACTTCCTGGTCGGCAATCTGCCGAAGTCCCCGGAGATAGCCGCCCGCGACTACTTCGTCCCGCCCACGATCCCGGACATCGCGTACTACTCCGACCAGCATCACCACGGCCACGTGGCCGCCAAGGTGCGCTTCAGCATCCGCAGCCCGCAGTCGGTGGAGGTGCTGGGCCGGGCGTTCAACGGCTTCGTCGATCTGCGGCTGCTGCGCTGCGAGGGGCTGCCGTTCGACGAGCAGGACCTGCTCGCCGCGCATCGCGCCTCGGGCTTCATCGCGAAGGCCACCGGCCTCGCCGCCGCGCTGGCCGCCGAGGGCGCGGACTTCGACATCACGGCGTTCGACACGCAGTGGCACTGGGAGAAGATCGCCCGGCCCCCGCGCTGATCGAAGGTACCGGGACGAACGGACCGCGAGCCCGCCGCACCACCGTTCCCCCGACGCCCGACACCTGACGTCCGACGGCATCGACGCCCGGCCGTGGACCGCCCCGTACGGGCGGGCCCACGACCGGGCGTCGATGGGTGTGGCCGGTCCGGTCAGGCCGTCGCCGGCTGCGGTGCCGACCGGGTGTGGACGACGCGGTAGGTGTTCCAGTCGGTCGCGGTCGTCAGCGCGTTCCGCCGGTCCTGGCTCTTGCGCCGCGCGGCGGGCTGCTCGTCCTCCGCGAGCGCGCGGTACGCGTCGTAGGAGTCCTTGCCGTCCCACTGCGAGTAGACGACCACGAAGTCGTTGTCCGTACCGATGGCCGCCAGGCCGCTGCCGCCGTCGGGGCCACGGGACCGGATGCCGCGCAGCACGGTCTGCGAGCGGTAACCCGGCACGTCCACCAGCCAGTCGTGGGCCGCTCCGAGGACGCCGACCAGGTCGGTCTGGTCGCGGGGCTCGACCCCGAGGATCTCGATGACCGTGTAGTCGTCGCGGTCCGGGGAGATCTCCGTGACGTCGCCCTGCGCGGGGTGGCGCAGGCTGGACTCCACCTCCGTCTGCATCAGCCGCATGTACGTCGTGATCTGCTGGAACACCGGCACCGTATGGTGCTTGAACTCGGCGCCGTCGTACCGCGACTCCAGGTCCTGCCGACCGCGCCACTGGATGAAGTTCGCGGTCCCCGCCTTCTCATGGCCCCGGTGCACGGTGCTGGAGATCCAGCCGGGGAACGCCGCGGTGTCGACGATCGCCCGCATCTCGTTGACCAGCCGGTCCACCCGGTCCGGCGCGTCCGTCTTGAACAGGTTGAGGACCGTCAGGTACCCGTCCTCGGGATTGATGAACGGCATGTTCTCCTCGCTTCTTCCGGTTAC
Organism: Actinoallomurus rhizosphaericola; assembly: GCF_024055675.1. Classification (NCBI taxonomy): domain Bacteria; kingdom Bacillati; phylum Actinomycetota; class Actinomycetes; order Streptosporangiales; family Thermomonosporaceae; genus Actinoallomurus; species Actinoallomurus rhizosphaericola. The sequence goes on from NZ_JAMXMW010000007.1 coordinate 312,681, forward strand.
CGTGCCTACGGCCGTGCGCCCGCCGCGGCGGGCGTCACGCCGTGGTGACCTTCCTGTGGCCGGCCGAACCAGCGGGTCAGTGCCTCCGGCAGGCCCGTCGCCCCGGCCCCGCCGGAGCCGATCCACGCGATGTAGCCGTCCGGCCGCACCAGCGCGGCCTCGATGTCCGCCAGCGCGCCGTGCGGCCGTGAGGTCGTGGTGACGACGTCGATCCGGTCCGCCCACGGCGCGGCGGCGGCGCGCACCTTCGCGTCGCTGGCCAGGTCGAGGACGACGCCGCGCCCGGCGTTCAGGAGCCGGAAGGCCCGCGCCACGCCGGACGGCCCGAAGTCGCCTGTGAGCTGGGCGTCCGGCAGCCGCCGGCCGAGCAGTGGATGGTCGCCCGCCCCGACGTCGTACCGGATGTCCAGGCCGGTGACCATGCCGACCAGCAACTCCTGGACCTCCTCATAGGCCAGCAGCTCGGTCAGGACCGCCCGCATCGGGTCCATCTCGTCGCCGCTGAGGTACAGGATCCGCTGGGCCAGCGTGTTGGCCAGGATGCGGGCTCCGACCGGGTGCCGCTCGGTGTGATAGGTGTCCAGCAGATCCGCGGGGGCGTGACCGTTGATCTCGGCGCCGAGTTTCCAGCCGAGGTTCACGGCGTCGCCAACGCCCGCGCTCATCCCCTGCGCGCCGATCGGCAGGTGGATGTGCGCGGCGTCGCCGAGAAGGAAGACCCGCCCCCGGCGGTACTCCGCCGCCTGACGGCTCGAATCGGTGGTCCAGCTCGTCCACAGCGGCGTTGCGCCGCTGATGTCCTCGCCGGTCAGCCGGTTCCACGCGGCGGCGATCTCGCCGAAGTCCGGCGCGCCGTCGCCCTGCCGCGTCCCGCCCCGCTCGTGGAGGATCACGCGGTTGATCCCCGGGCCCGTCGGCAGGACCATGACCATTCCGCCCGGTACGCGCTCGCCGGAGAACCGCGGCCGCAGGTCGCAGTCGGCCACGTCGGCGAACCACAGCTCGATGGCCGGATCGGTGCCGGGGAAGTCGACGCCGATCAGCTTGCGGACGGCGCTGCGGGCGCCGTCACAACCGGCGACGTACCGGGCGCGCAGGCGTTCGCGGCCCTCCGGCGTGACGACGTCCACCTCGACGCCGTCGTCATCGGAGGCGAGCCCGGTGACCTCGTGCTCCCGGCGGACCACGGCGCCCTGTTCGGCGGCCCACCCGGCCAGCACCCCTTCCGTGAGGGACTGGGGTTTCCCCCGCGCGCCGTAGGAGCCGCCCTCGACCACCCGGTAGTCGATGGGCAGCCCGCCGAAGTGGCCGAAGGGAATGGTCTGCAGGTCGCCGAAGCGCGGCAGCAGCCCTCGCTGGTCGAACTCCTCGATGGCGCGTGCGGAGAAACCGAGCGCACGCGACTGCCTCGTCGGCTCGGCCAGCCGTTCGAGGACGATGGTACGGGCTCCGGCCAGGCCCAGCTCGCCCGCGAGCATGAGCCCGGTGGGGCCGGCCCCCACGATGATGACGTCCGCGTCAAAGCCTTGCATCGTCCTTCCCTTCTTCCGCGCGCAGCAGCCTTCCGAGCGCCCGGTCCAGGTCCTCCTCGCCGTCGTCGGCCCAGGCGACGTAGCCGTCGGGCCGCAGGAGGAGGGTGGTGATCCCCGGGAGACGGCCCTCGTCCGCGGTCGCGCGAATCGTCGGTACGGCGAATCGGCCGAGGTCGCCGGCGGAGTCCGTGCGGCCGGCGGGATCCCCGCGGCCCGCCGGGTCCGTCAGCCGTACGAGGACGGGCTCGGTGCCCGCGGCCCGCAGCGGACCCGACTCCGTCCGCAGCCGGAGGTTCGCGACGCGCCGCCCGACCGGCCAGGCCGCGGGAGGGCCGTACCGGTCGTCGAGGTTGCCGGCGACCCTGGCCAGGTGGTCACGAACCTGCCGCAGACCGGTCAGCTCGGCGAGCACCGCGCGCAGCGGCTCGATCTCGGGGCCGCCCAGCAGCAGGAGCTCCTGCGCCGCGACGTGGTCGAGCACCCGTGCCGCGGCGGGATGCCGCTCGTCGTGGTAGCCGTCCAGCAGGTGCGGCGACGCCCAGCCGTTCACCGTGCCGGCGAGCCTCCAGCCCAGGTTGACCGCGTCCTGGAGCCCCACGTTCAGCGCCTGGCCGCCGATCGGCATGTGCCAGTGGGCGGCGTCGCCGGCGAGGAGGACCCGCCCCCGCCGGTAGGAGTCTGCCTGGCCCCTGGCGTTGTCGAAGGAGTCCAGCCAGACGGCGGTCCCGCCGGAGATGTCCTCGCCGGTGACCTTCTCCCAGAGCCGTACGACCTCGGCGAACTCCGGCGGCCCGGTGCGTTCGGCCACTCCCTGGCCGGCCGCGTGCATCATCACCCGGGTGACGCCGTCGCGGGTCGCCGCCACCGCGAATCCGGTCGCGAGCCGCTCGAACCTCCGGTCGCGGATCGCGACGCCCGTGACGTCGGCCCGCAGCAGTTCCTTCGTCGGCGCCGTGGCCGAGACCGGGAACCCGCACAGTTCGCGCACGGTGCTCTGGGCTCCGTCGCACCCCACGACGTACCGCGCCCGGATCCGGACGTGGCCCTCGGGGCCCCGTGCTCCGCAGACGACGTGGTCCGGCAGCTCGGTGATCTCGGTCAGCTCGTGCGCCCGCAACAGTGTCACGCCCAGCGCCTCGGCGCGCTCGCCGAGGACGGCCTCGGTGCGGTACTGGGGCACCTTCCAGTTGCCCGCGTAGTCGCTGTCGAGGCCGGACAGGTCGAACCCGAGCCCGCCGTAGTGCGCCCGCGGCTCGTGCGCGGCCTCGTCGAGCAGCGCGTCGAACCCGCGTTCGTGCAGGAGCTCGGCGGTCAGGGTGCTGAGCTGGCTGGCCCGCGACTCGGTCATCGGGGCGGCCAGCCGTTCGACGATGACGACCGGCACCCGGGCCCGGCCGAGCTCACAGGCGAGCAGGAGCCCGACCGGTCCCGCGCCGACGATGACGACCGGCGCGGCCGCCTCGGATCGGGTCACGACGCCGCGCGCTCGCCGCCGGAGCCCTCGGCGTAGGCCTTCGCGGCGCGCAGGGTGGTCATGCTGTTGCCGCTGAGGGCCGTACGCACGAACCGCTGCGCGGTCTCCGCGTCCGCTCCGGCGCCGAGGACCTCGGTGATGCGCTCCGTGTTGATCCGCACCGTGTGCCGCGACGTCACGGACACCCCCGCCCCGTCGCGCTCCTCGATGAGCCAGCGCCCGGTGTGCAGCGTCATCAGCGCGGGCACGACGATCTGCTTGTACACGATGCTCGTGTACGGCCGGCAGACGCGTACGGACCGCGTGGTGTGCACGGACCCGTCCTTGGTCGAGGTGTCCATCTCGAGTATCTGCAGGCCCGGCGTCTCCTCCTCCAGCGACACCCGGGCCACGTGCGGGAGGCGCTGCGACCAGAGCCGCGCCTCGTTGATGAAGTCGTAGACGTCCTTGGCGCTGCCGTCGACCGTCACCGTGTCCTCGAAGGTGATGAGCCGGTCGGGCCCGGTCAGCTCCGCACTCGTCTTGAGCGCGGTCAGCTCCGACCTGCTGTTCCGCTCGACCGCCTGGTCGATCCACTCCAGATCGGCGGGATCGTCGCTCGCCGCGAAGTAGTCGTGCAGCAGGCGCACGCGGCATTCGGACGCGGAGACGGGTTCCACGATCCACTTCCCGCCCATGCCGCCGACCGGGTACTGGGACCGCTCCTGACGGAACGAGACGCTCATCTGCTCCGGGTCGTGCTCACGCCTGGACGTCCAGGTCTTGGCGGCGCCGTTCGCGGTCGCCCAGAGCCGGATCAGCTCGGAGTTCCCGTCCCTCTCGACGCACTCGGCGTGCACGGTCGGGGGGAAGATCTCCGGCCACCTGCCGACGTCGGCGATCAGCGCGTACACCCGCTCGGCAGGAGCACTGACGTTGATCTCGTGTTCCGTGTCACGCACCGCGCTCGCAGCCACGATTCCTCTCCTCTGCATTGCCGAAACGTCTAGCGGACGGACGCCAGCGGCTCGGAGTCCCGGCTCTCCGTGGACCGCCGTGCCTCGCCGAACCAGCGCCGTAGCGCCTCGGCGAGCCGGCCCGCGCCCGGCGCCGCCCAGGCGACGTATCCGTCGGGGCGGATCAGCACCGACTCCGTCGCGGCGCCGCCCTCCTCCGGGCCCGCCGGGAAGCTCTTCACGCGGACCGTTTCGACGCGGTCGGACCATCCGGCGGCGCACCGGCCGACCTCGCCCGAGTCGTCGGCGGTGACCAGGACGCCCCGCGCCGGGTGGAGCAGCCGCGCGATCCGCTCACGCCCGCCACCGGCGAGCTCCAGCTCGCGGTCGGCCACCCGCGCGCCCAGCAGCGGATGCCCCTGGTCGCCCACGTCGTAGCGGATGTCGAACCCGCTCACCATGCCGGACAGATGCCGCGCCACCGCCGGGATCGCGACGAGCTCCGTCATGACGGCCCGCAGCGGCTCGACGGACTTGCCGCTGAGGTTGAGCGTCCCCTGGGCGCGCGTGTTCCGCAGCACCCGCTCACCCACGGGGTGCCGCTCGCCGTGGTAGGTGTCGAGCAGGCCGTCGGGCGCCCAGCCCCGGACCGTCGCGGCCAGCTTCCAGCCGAGGTTGACCGCGTCCTGCACGCCGACGCTGAGTCCCTGCCCGCCGGCCGGGAGATGGATGTGCGCGGCGTCCCCCGCCAGCAGCACGCGGCCGCGCCGGTACTCGGTGGCCTGGCGGGTGGCGTCGGTGAAGCTGCTCACCCAGCGCGCCTCCCCGCCGTGGATCGACTCGCCCGTCAGCCGCTGCCAGGCGTCCGCGACGTCGGCGAAGGTCACCTGGCGGTTCCGGTCCGGCGGCGGCGTCCCGTTCTCGCAGACGATGATGCGGTGGTAGCCCTTCTCCAGCGCCGCCGACATGACCATGCCGTTGGGCACCAGCTCACCGATCATCCGCGGCCGGATGTCACAGCCGGTGACGTCCGCCAGGTACATCTCGCGGGTCGCGTCGGAGCCGGCGAAGTCGAAGCCCACGAGCTCCCGGACGGTGCTCCGCCCGCCGTCGCAGCCCACCAGGTAGCGGGCCGAGCACGCGCCACGGCCGTCGGGACCCTCGACGACCGCGGTGACGCCGTCCCCGGTGTCCTCCACGCCCGTGACCTCGTATCCGCGGCGCAGCGACACGCCCAGTTCGAGGGCCCAGCCCTCGAGCATCTCCTCCAGCTTGTACTGGGGTACGCCGCGCACTCCGAAGTGCGAGCCCTCGAGCACCCCGTAGTCGATCGGGATGCCGCCGAAGTGGCCCTGCCGGGTGATCTCGGCGTTCTCCAGCCGCTCGAGGAGCCCGCGCTGGTCGAGGATCTCGGTCGCCCGCGCGGTGAAGCCGATGCCGCGCGACTCCCAGCTGCGCTCGGTCCGCCGCTCGAAGACGGTGACCTCCGCGCCGCCGAGACGCAGTTCGCCCGCGAGCATCAGTCCGGTCGGCCCGGCACCGACGATGATCACATCAGTATCCATGTCCTGTCCTCGGCTTCGCGTGGGGGCGTCTGGGGACCGGCGTCGCTTCCGGGACTTCAGGCGGGGACCGCCTCGATGATCGAGACCGGCGAGGTGGTGGGGACCGCTCCGACGACCTTCAGGCCCGCCTTGGCGAACAGCTCGGTGTACTCCGGCAGCGTGCGCTCCCTGGCACCCAGGAGCAGGAGGAGCCACAGGTCGATGATGTTCCCGATGTGCCGCTCGTTGTTCCCGTTCAGCACGTACTCGATGACGAGCACCTTGCCGTCGGAGGCCATCGCCTCACGCACGTTCTTCAGGACCGTGAGGCACTCGGGCTCCTGGAAGTCGTGCAGGATGTGCTTGAGCACGTAGGCGTCCGCGCCCGCCGGCAGCTTGTCGAAGAAGGTGCCGTTCTTGATCGTGACCCGCTCCCCGACGCCGGCCGCCTCGAACACCTGCGGCGCGTCCGCGGTCGAGGACTCGGAGTCGTACAGCACGCCGTGCGAGCGGGGCGCCCGCGAGAGGATCCCCGCCAGGAGGGCCCCGCGCCCGCCGACGACGTCCACGATCGTGCGGAACTGCGAGAAGTCGTACGCCGCCAGCACCGGATCCGTCTCCGGATCCGACATGCTGCGCATTCCCTGGAAGAACACGCCGGCGTACTCGGGGTTCGCCATCAGGAACTCGTACGCGCCCATGCCGCGCAGCTTCGGCATGTTGGCCTCGCCGGTGCGCACGGACTCGAGCAGGTGCCCCCAGTCCTCCCAGAGCAGGGAGTGGCCCAGCAGCATGGCGATGCCGCGCATCGAGTCCGGCGCGTCGTCGCGGAGCGCCTCGGCCATCGGCGTCAGCTCGAACCGGCCGTCCGGCCGGACCGCGAACACCGCATAGCCGGACAGCGTGCGCAGCAGCCGGCGCGTCGCCTCGGGGTCGGTTCCCACCCGCTTGGCTATTTCCTCCGCGGGCAGCGGCCCATCGCCGAGAACATCCGCGATACCGAGCTTGGCCGCGACAGAGATCGCCTGGGTTATCACCGCGCCTTGAATCAGATCGAGCAACGAGTACGCGGCGGACTGATCCCGCACCGCAGGCGACGTGGCCATGGTTTCCCTCCTGAATTCCTAGCCGCTGGTTGCCGACGATAGGTCGGCGCGTTTTCGGCCCGCAACTTCGGTTTTGCGGTGGCCCTCGTGAACGTTCAACTGAAAAAGCGCGGCAGTCGAACCTGATCGAATCAACCCGCACTCGACCGGAATTAGTGGAATCACCGCCAGACTGCTGCGACACCGTATTCATGAAAGGAGCAGGCCGAATGACGGACAACGGACAGCAGGTCGCGCTCGTCACCGGCGGGACGAGCGGCATCGGCCTGGCGGTCGCCGAGACCCTCGCGGCTCGCGGCCTCAAGGTCTTCATCTGCGCGCGGAACTCCGAAGCCGTCGAGGAGACGGTCGGCAAGCTCCGGTCGAACGGCCACCAGGCCGACGGCGTGGCCGCGGACGTCCGGCGTCCGCAGGACGTGAAACGCCTCGTGAGCACCGCCGTGGAGCGGTACGGACAGGTCGACGTCCTGGTGAACAACGCCGGCCGCAGCGGCGGCGGCGTGACGGCGGAGATCGAGGACGAGCTCTGGTACGACGTCATCGACACCAACCTGAACAGCGTCTTCCTGATGACCCGCGAGGTGCTCAGGACCGGGGGGCTGCTCGAGCGCGGCTGGGGACGGATCATCAACATCGCGTCGACCGGCGGCAAGCAGGGCGTGGTGCTCGGCGCTCCCTACTCCGCCTCCAAGCACGGCGTCGTCGGGTTCACCAAGGCGCTGGGCCTGGAACTCGCCAAGACGGGCGTCACCGTCAACGCCGTCTGCCCCGGATACGTCGAGACCCCGATGGCGCAGCGGGTGAGGCAGGGCTACGCCGCGCACCACGAGACGACCGAGGAGGCGATCCTCGAGCGCTTCCAGGCGAAGATCCCGCTCGGCCGCTACTCCACGCCCGAGGAGGTCGCGGGCCTCGTCGGTTACCTGGTCACCGACGCGGCCGCGCCCGTGACGGCCCAGGCGATCAACGTCTGCGGCGGCCTCGGGAACTACTGAGGCGCGGCGTTCCCGACGCGAACGACGGACCCCTCATCCGGATCAGCGGTCCTTCTCCGGATGAGGGGTCTTCTTCGTGGAACTCACCCGCCTGGACGCGGCGTCCCGGCGGGTTCTTCCTGTCCAGGCGGGCTCTTTGTCCAGGCGGGCTCTTCGTCCAGGCGGGTTCGTCGTGTCCAGGCGGGTTTCTCCGCGGTCGGCGCCGCGGCCGAGGTCACCGCGGCGGCTGGGCCTCCGGCGCGGTCCAGTTGTCGCGCAGCCAGGCCTCGAGGGTCGTGAGGTCCGGTCTCATGCTCCGGAGCCGGGGGAGGTCGGCGCGGTAGCCCTCGCGCTCGAACCAGTCGAACATCGTGGCCAGGTCCTCGCGAACCGCGCGGAGCCGCTCGATGGGCTGCTCCTGGTAGCGGGTCGGGATGCCGGACACCCGCTCGAAGGCCTCGGCCATCCGCGGTCCGGTCAGTTCGTCGCTGGCGATCTCGACCTGCCGGCCGAGCCAGCCGTCCGGGTCGTCGAAGGCGTCCGCGGCGAACACGCCGATGTCCCTGGTCGCGATCACCTGGACCGCGGTCTCGGGGCGCAGCCACAGGCCCAGGACGAGCTCGCCGTTCACGAGACGCGGGCCGATGTCGTGGAAGACGTCGTAGAACATCGTCGGCCGCAGGACGGTCGCCGGCAGGCCGAGCTTCTGGATGTGCTGCTCGATGTTCCACTTGCTCTCGAAGTGCGGTACGCCGGTCGAGCGCTCCGCGCCGCCGACCGAGCTGTAGACCAGGTGAGCCACCCCGGCGTGGGCCGCGGCGTCGGCCACCGCCTTGCCCTGGCGTTCCTCGGCGTCCACCCCGCCGGGCGTCCTGAAGGTCTGGACGCTGAAGACGCCGCGGACGCCTCGCATCGCCGCCCGCAACGACGCCTCGTCCTCCATGTCACCGCGCACGAGCACCGCGCCCGCGTCCGCGAGCGCCCGCGCCGCGGGCGCCTGCGGGTCACGCACCAGAGCGTGCACCGTGTGCCCACGGCGCAGCAGCTCGCGCGCCGTCGCGCCGCCCTGCCGGCCGGTACCGCCCAGCACCAGGATCGTCCCGTCGACCGCCACCGCGTTCCTCCCTGTCCATTCGCTGTCGGAATCCCGTTCTCCGGGGGCTACCACGGGACGATCCCGTCCTCCGACAGGCACGCTCCCGACGGTCCCGTGGCGTCCAGCAGCGCCAGCCGGACCGCGATCACGGCTCCCTCGGCGGGAGTCCGTTGTCCTTGATGGTGGTTGATGTCCGTGGCCACCACTCCGGGGTTGGCCGCGTTGACCTTGATCGGCGTCCCGCGCAGCTCCTTCGCGTACGCGATCGTCAGGGCGTTCAGCGCGGTCTTCGAGGACTGGTAGGCGATCATGTTGAGGCGCGCGAACGGGGAGGCCGGATCGGCGTTGAGAGCCAGCGACCCCACGTGGCTCGACATGTTCACGACACGCCCCGCCTCCGAACGGCGCAGGAGCGGCAGCATCGCGTTGGTCACGGACACCACGCCGAAGACGTTGGTCTCGTAGACCTCCCGCAGGTCGTCGGCGGTCGCCTCACTGGGAGGCCCGGTGAAGCCACCGGCGATGCCGGCGTTGTTCACCAGGACGTCCAGGCGGCCGTAGCGCCGTTCGATCTCGGTCGCGGCGTCGGACACGGTGGTCGCGTCCCGCACGTCGATCCGCAACGACACCGCGGTGATGCCGCGGGCCGCCAGTGAGTCGGCCGCGTGCTTGCCGCGCACGTCGTCCCTGGCGCCGACGAGGACGATGGTCCCCCGTGCGCCGAGCTGCCGTGCCACCTCATAGCCGATGCCCTTGTTGGCGCCCGTGATCAGCGCGATCTTCTCGACCGGCACGTCGGGACTCCCTTCCCGTCGGGGGCTCGCCTCAGCCGCGTCTCGTCTCTTCGGGGCGCGGGCCGCGCTTCGGGCGATCCGCCGCGCGCTGCCACGGGTCCGGCAGCCGGCCCGCCGCGCCGGGACGCGCCCACGTTCCGCTCCCCCATGACCGCCGCACCGTCGTTCCAGAGAAAGCGGCATGCGGGTCGCCGAGCGGCCCGCCTTCGATGACCAAATTGCCGATGCGGACGATGGCAGGCCGCATATCGATCCTTTCACTTCACGTGATCGCAGGACTCTCGCGTTCACCATGAAGGGTCGTATGTCCCGTCGGCATCTTCGATGTTGCCGCGAAAACGGCGGCGTGTTCAAAACGGCAGCGTGTTCAACCGGAGAAATCCACAGTTGAACGAACGCCCTTCCGGCCGGCACCCGCATTCCTCATATTGAAGCCGAACATGAGGGTGTGTAGTTTGACGCTGCCGATTCTCCAGATACAGCGTGCGGAAGGCCAGAACATGAGAACTGGCGTAATAGTCGTCGGCGCCGGACCGGTCGGTTTGATGCTGGCCGGGGAGCTCCACCTGGGCGGGGTGGACGTCACGGTCTACGACAGGCTGACCGCCCCGACCGGCGAATCCCGCGCCCTCGGCTTCAACAGGCGCGCGGCCGAGTCGCTGGACCAGCGCGGGCTGCTCCCTCGGCTGGGCGACTTCAGGTGGGGCCCGATGGGCCACTTCGGCGGCGTCCGTTTCGATCTCGGCATGCTGGACGAGAATCACAGCGGCGTGCTCGGCCTGTCCCAGGCCAGGACCGAGGAGATGCTGGGCGGCCGGCTGGCCGAGCTCGGGGTGCCGGTGCGGCGCGGGTACGAGGTGACCGGCCTGCGCGAGACGCCGGACGGCGTCGTGGTCGCCTTCGAGGGGCCGGACGGCCCCGGTGAGGACACCGCCGCGTACGTGGTCGGCTGCGACGGCGCGCAGAGCACCGTCCGTACGCTGGCCGGCATCGACGCTCCCGGCCGGGCTGCCACCCGGGGCATGTACACCGCGGAGATCAGCGGGATCGCGCTGCGCCCACGGCCGATCGGCGAGCGCCTTCCCGGCGGCAACATGGTGGTCTGCACCCCCCTGGGAGACGGCCGCTTCCGGATCGTGATCCACGACAGGAGCCTGCCCCCTGACCCCGACCCCGGCGCCCTGACGTTCGGCGAGGTCGCCGACGCGTGGCAGCGGCTCACCGGCGAGTCCATCCACCACGCGCAGGCCCAGTGGCTGTGGGCCTGCGGCAACGCCGCCGGGCTGGCCTCCGAATACCGGCGCGGCCGGGTCCTCTTGGCCGGTGACGCCGCGCACGCGATACCTCCGCTGGCGGCGTGGGGGCTGAGCGCGGGTCTGCAGGACGCGGTGAACCTCGGCTGGAAGCTGGCGGCGGTGATCAACGGCTGGGCGCACGACGGCCTGCTCGACACCTACCACGCCGAACGCCGGCCCATCGGACGGCAACTGATCCGGAACGCGCAGGCGGCGTCGATGCTGTACCTCGGTGACGCCGACATGGACCCGATGCGCGAGGTGATGGGCGAGCTGGTGGCGTACAAGGACGCGGCCGGCCACCTGGCCGGGATCGTGAGCGGGCTGGGCATCCGCTACGACATGGGACCCGGCGACCACCCACTGCTCGGCAAGCGCATGCCACCCGACCAGGAACTCACCCTCCCCGACGGCACCCGCACCCGCATCGCCGACCTCCTGCACACCGCACAAGGCCTCCTCATCACCACCACCGGCCAGACCGCAGAAATCACCCCGGACCGAACCGACCGCCTCCAAGTCCTCACCGCCACCTGGGCCCCAGGCCACGACCCCGGACTCGACACCGTCCTCATCCGACCCGACGGCTACATCGCCTGGACCTCCCCCGGCACCGACACCCCCCTCACCGACGCACTCGACCGCTGGTTCGGCACCGCCCGCACCACCGTCACCACCGACACCGTCACCGCGCAGCCGGCCGGCCGTTGACCGGCGGCACCGACCGAACGGGAGCGTAAGAATGGCAAGGGACGTGATAGTCGTCGGCGCGGGCCCGGTCGGGCTGATGATGGCCGGCGAGCTCCGCCTGGGCGGCGTCGATGTCGTCGTCTACGAGAAGCTGCCCTCCCCGCCACGGGAGTCGCGCGGCGCCAGTTTCACGCGGCGTACCGCCGAGTGCTTCGACCAGCGAGGGCTGCTCGGCAGGCTCGGTGAGACCGAGCCCGCCGACAGTCATTTCGGCGGTGTGCCGATCGACCTCGGCATGTTCGAGGAGAATCACTTCGGCGCCAGGGGGATCTCTCAGTTCCGCACCGAGCGGATGCTGGAGGGCTGGGCGACCGAGCTCGGGGTGCCGATCCTTCGCGGATACGAGGTGACCGGCTTCCGCGAGACGCCGGACGGCGTCGTGGTCGCCTTCGACGGGCCGGACGGCCCCGGTGAGGACACCGCCCGGTACCTGGTGGGCTGCGACGGGGGGCGGAGCACCATCCGCAGGCTGGCCGGCATCGACTTCCCCGGCCCGGAGCCCACGCGCGGGTTCTACACCGCCGACGTGACCGGGATCGAGACCCGTCGCCGGCGCATCGGCGAGAACCTGCCGGGCGGCAGCATGGTCATGGCGATGGACCTGGAGAACGGCGTCACGAGGGTCGTCGTGCACGAGAGGGGCATGGCGCCGCGGGACCGGGACTCGCTCAGCTACACCGAGCTCGCGGACGCGTGGCAGCGGCTCACCGGCGAGTCCATCCACCACGGGGAGTGCCGCTGGATCAGCTGCTTCACCGACGCCTCCCGGGTGGCCTCCGAGTACCGGCGCGGCCGGGTGTTCCTCGCCGGCGACGCCACGCACGTGCAGCCTCCGGCCATGGCGCAGGGGCTGAGCGTGGGCGTGCAGGACGCGGTGAACCTCGGCTGGAAACTGGCGGCGGTGATCAACGGCTGGGCGCACGACGGCCTGCTCGACACCTACCACGCCGAACGCCAGCCCATCGGACGGCAGCTGGCGCGCAACGCCCGCGCGGCGATCGAACTGCGGCTCACCGGCGAGGAGATGGACCCGATCCGCAGCGTGATGGGCGAACTGGTGGCGTACAAGGACGCGGCCGGCCACCTGGCCGGGATGCTGAGCGGGCTGGGCATCCGCTACGACATGGGACCCGGCGACCACCCACTGCTCGGCAAGCGCATGCCACCCGACCAGGAACTCACCCTCCCCGACGGCACCCGCACCCGCATCGCCGACCTCCTGCACACCGCACAAGGCCTCCTCATCACCACCACCGGCCAGACCGCAGAAATCACCCCGGACCGAACCGACCGCCTCCAAGTCCTCACCGCCACCTGGGCCCCAGGCCACGACCCCGGACTCGACACCGTCCTCATCCGACCCGACGGCTACATCGCCTGGACCTCCCCCGGCACCGACACCCCCCTCACCGACGCACTCGACCGCTGGTTCGGCACCGCCCGCACCACCGTCACCACCGGTCCGGCCTAGGGACGTCCACCCACGCTCGACTGCGGCTAAAGACGGCTTTGCCAGGCTCCTCGGGTGCGGCGCAGAGAGGAGCGAACGCAATGGTTCGTAACAATGGGCAGGCCGTCTTGATCGCAGGCGGCTTCGGTTCTGTCAGACCGGAGCACGACGAATCGGTAACCGACGACGGATTCGACCTAAAGAATTTCGATAAGCTACCGGCCCAGGATGTGGCGGTAAGCGCACTGTCTTCTGGATTGTACCTGCGTCAGGGCGGAATGAATGCCGCTCACGTTCAATTGCTCATCGACGCGGCGGGCTCATCGGAGCTCCCGCCCATCCTCGTTCAGGAGGACGGCTGGCGCGTCATCGACGGGCTGCACAGACTGGAGGCGGCCCGGCTTCGCGGCGACCACACCATAAAGGCGCGCTTTCTCGACTGCACGGACTCCGAGGCGCTCGTTCTCGCCATGAAGGCGAACAGTTCCCACGGGCTGCCGCTGTCGAGGGCCGACCGCGTCGCCGGGGCCAAACGGGTCCTGACCGCTCACCCCGACTGGTCCGACCGCGCCCTCGCCGACATCACCGGGCTCAGCGCGAAGACGATCGCGTCGTTGCGCAGCAGGTCGTCGGACGGGACGCGGTCGGGCGGCAAACGCCTCGGCCGCGACGGGAAGCGGCGCCCGGTGACCGCCGGCGAGGGCAGGCGCCGCGCCGCCGAGTACATCAGCGCACATCCGAACGCACCGCTCAGGCAGGTCGCCAGGGAGACCGACGTGTCGCTCGGCACGGTGCACGACGTGAGCGCCCGGCTTCGCCGCGGCGTCAGCCCGGAGCGCAACGGGCACCGGGCGGCGGAGGCGGCATCCGTGCGCCCGGTCGGCGTCGTCACCGAGACGGTCACCCCGGGGCCGGAGGCCGGCGCCACCCCGCTGCGGCGCAAGAACCACATCGACACCCCGCTCACCTGGGCCGAGGTGGCCGCCAAGGTGGCCAACGACCCGGCCATCCGATACACCGAGGGCGGTAAGGAGTTCCTCCGGTGGATGGGGTTGCACGCGACCGATCCGGACCGGTGGCGGCAATTCCTCAACGCGATTCCGGCGCACTGGCTCAGCGTCATTGCTCCGATAGCCGAGAGCATCGGCAAGGAATGGAGCCTGTTCGCCGAACGGCTCAAGAACAGGCAGGAAACGGTCCGGTAGCCACCCGAAGCGCCGTAGGGGAACGCCTGCGCGGAAGGCGTTCCCCCGCGGCCGGCCGAGCGTTCACGTGGCCGGGACCGGAATCCTGAGATCACCCGATCCGAGCCCACCCACGCTCGACCGAGATTATTGGAGCCCCATTCAGACTGCTACGGAGACCATTCTCACGAAGGAGCAGGCGGAATGGCGGACAACGGACAGGATCGGACAGACGGGGCGCCACATGTGGTCGTCGTCGGGGGCGGCATCGCGGGGCTGGCGGCGGCGTTCTACCTCAAGGACGAGCCGGTACGGGTGACGGTCCTCGAAGGAGCGTCCAGGCTCGGCGGGAAGCTGGCCGTGTCGGAGGTGGCGGGCGTCGCCGTCGACGAGGGCGCGGAGGCGCTGTACGCCCGGCGTCCGAAGACGACCGGGCTGCTGAAGGCGGCCGGGCTCGGTGATCGGATCACGTTGGCGGGCACCAAGGCGGCCGCCGTCTGGACGCGGAACGAGATACGGTCGCTGCCCGGCCGCCAGATCATGGGCGTGCCCGGCGACCTGGACGAGCTCGCCAGGACCGGCATCCTGTCCGCCGACGGGGTGGCCCGGGCACGGCAGGACTCGGATCTGCCTCCGTCCGACCGGGACGGAGACGTCTCCGTCGCCGCGTACGTCGCGGGGCGGCTCGGCCAGGAGGTCGTGGACCGTCTCGTCGACCCCTTCGTCAACGACGTCTACGCCGGCCGCGCGGAGGAGCTGTCGTTCGAGGCCACGCTGACCCCGCTGGCCGCCGCGTCCCGCAGGTACCCGTCGCTGGCCGCCGCGGCCGCCTCGGTGACGCCGCCGCCGGACCCGGCCGAGGAGAAGATGCCACCGGGCATCGCCACCCTCACCGGCGGGCTCGGCACGCTGCCCGACCACCTCGCGGAGGTCGTGCTCGCCGCCTCACCCGGAGCGGCCGTACGGACCGGGGCCACGGTCACGGAGCTCGCGCGGAGTGCGCGCGGCTGGCGGCTGACCGTGGAGTCCGCCGCCGGCCCGGAGCACATCGACGCGGACGCGGTGGTGGTCGCCGTTCCCGCCGGTCCCGCCGGCCGGCTGCTGGCCGGGGTGCCCGGGGCGACGCAGGCCGCCACCGGGCTCGCCGAGATCCCGTACGCCGACACTGCGATCATCACGCTCGCCTACCCCCGCACGGCGTTCCCCGGCGAGCTCACCGGCCGGAGGCTCAGCGGCTACCGGGTACCGGCGGTGGACG
Organism: Actinoallomurus rhizosphaericola; assembly: GCF_024055675.1. Taxonomy (NCBI): domain Bacteria; kingdom Bacillati; phylum Actinomycetota; class Actinomycetes; order Streptosporangiales; family Thermomonosporaceae; genus Actinoallomurus; species Actinoallomurus rhizosphaericola. The sequence continues at coordinate 328,073 of NZ_JAMXMW010000007.1, forward strand.
GGCGTACGGTCAGCGCGGTCACGTTCACGACCGTGAAGTGGCCGCACCTGGCGGGCGAGGTGGAGATCGTACGGTGCCAGGCGGGTCGGGTCGGCGACGAGAAGCTGCTGCAGCGTGACGACGCCGACCTCGCCGCGGTGGCGGCGTCCGAGCTCGCCGAGGCCACCGGGGTGACCGGAGGCCCGGTGGCGACCCGGGTCACGCGGTGGGACGGCTCGCTGCCGCAGTACACGGTCGGTCACCCGGACCGGGTGGCGCGGATCCGCGCCTCCGTGGCGGAGCAGCCCGGCCTCGCGGTCTGCGGCGCCGCGTACGACGGCGTCGGGGTCGGGACGTCCATCGCGACGGCGCGTAAGGCCGCCGACCAGGTCCTCGCCTTCCTGCGAAAGGACGCCGCCGCTCCTGCCGCGCGGTGAGATCGAAGACCGCCGGCGCCGGCTCCCCAGGGTCGTGGGGCCGGCGCCGGCCGACATGGACACGGGCCGGTGCGCGAGATGCGCACCGGCCCGTAGACCATCCGCCGCGTCGTCCCCGGCCGGCGACCGGCTTCGTTCCGGGCCGGCGACCGGCGTCGTTCTCCCGGACCGGCGGCCGGTTCCCTCTCCCGGTCGGTGATCGCGTTCACGCCCCGGCCGGCGACCGCCTCAGAGCACGGCCGCGGGCCGGGGGCCACGCTCGCTCAGACCGCCTGGGGAACCCGGCTGACGCTCACGCCGGGGTCCAGGACGCGGGAGACCGCGTTCGTCAGGGCTTCCACCGGATCGTCACCGACGCCCAGGCTGCGCCATGCCACGTGGTTGTCAGGACGCACGAGTACGGCGCCCTCGTCGGAGATCTGCCGGATGGCCTCCCACCCGCCGTCGACGTCGGTGAACTCGGCGCCGTCTCCGATCTGGGCCACGACGATGGGGATCGAGAACCTCTCGGCCACCTGCGCGGCCGCCTCGCACCACGGCGTTCCTCCCGGGCCGGTGAGCAGCGCGAAGTTCGTCGCGGCGCCGGTCAGGTCGTGGGTGGACAGGCGCCGGCCGCCGCGTTCGAGCCAGGCGTGGGGCAGCCGGTGGCCCGGGCGGGTCGTGGGGTGGTACACGTCCCGCATGGGCGCGCGGGCCGGCGGCCGGCTGCCGTCCGGGATGACCGCGCCCTCCTCGTAGGCGAACCCGATCTCCACGTCGAGCGCCTGGCAGCCGCCCCGGTGCGTGTGGAACATCTCCTCCGCCCGCGCCCGTACGGTCGCGCCGAGCGGCGACGGGTCGAAATGCGCAGAGATCCGCGACACCCGGCGCTCCGGCGGCACCCGCTCGCCGAAGCCGATGGCGTCGAGGAGCGCCTGGTGGTGGGTCGCCGCGGACATCGCCCAGTCGATGTTGTGCCTGCCGACGGGCCGCCGCTCCGCCTCATAGCTGTCGAGCAGACTCTCGGGCGCGCGGCCGGTGATGACCGCGGCCAGCTTCCACGCGAGGTTGTGCGCGTCCTGGATCCCGCTGTTCAGACCCAGCCCGACGGCGGGCGGCTGACGGTGCGCGGCGTCGCCGGCGAGCAGCACCCGTCCGGCCCGGTAGCGCTCGGCGAGCAGTGCCTCCACCGTCCAGTACGTCACCCGGTGCAAGGTCACGTCCAGGTCGGGCAGACCGAGGACCTCGCGGATCCTGGGAATCGCCGTCCGCTCGTCGTAGCGGGTCGGGTCGTTCGGGGAGAAGTGCAGCCCCCACTCCTCACAGCCCTTGCCCCACGTCGGCCCCATCTCGATGAGCGTGCTGGAGAGCCGCGGGTCCTCCGGGTGGAGGAGGTGGGTGAGGAGCGTTCCCTCGTGCCACCACTTCGACAGGTCGGCGGAGAAGTACACGGTCGTGGTGTGCACCAGCCCGTGCAGGCCCTGCATCTCCACGCCGAGCGCGGCGCCGAACGTGCGGCCGCCGTCGGCCGCGATGACGTACTGCGCGACGACCGTGGTGAGCTCTCCGGTCGTGAGGTCGCGGACCTCGGCGATCACGCGGTCGCCCTCGTCGGAGAAGGCGGTCAGTTCGTGGCTGAACAGGACCCGTCCGGGATTGCGCTGCTCGGCGTGGCGGCGCAGGATCGGCTCCAGCCGGAACTGCGGCAGCTTGGAGGGCAGGATGGGCCCGGCCGCCTCGTACGACTCCTGCAGCGCACCGCCGCCGAAGGCGTCCATCTCATGGATCAGCCGCGCGTCCAGCGGTCCGTCACCGGCGAGGGAGGTCTGCCAGCGGACCTTGCCGAACTTGTCCAGCGGCGCCCCCTGCTCGACCACCTCTTCGTCGAGCCCGTGCTGACGGTAGATCTCCATCGTGCGCTGATTGAGGTAGTGCGCCTTCGGGATCCTCGACGTGTCCGCGTGCCGTTCCACCAGCAGATGGCCGATTCCGTGGTCGGACAGGAAGATGGAGGCGGACAGGCCGCATCCGCCGCCGCCCACGATCAGAACCGGAACCTCGACTGTTCCCATGTTCGTCCTTCCGAAAGGTGACAACCCAGAGGTGAGCGTTGGGCGCAGCCTGACGAAGATCTCTGCAATCCCGGTCAAGGACGGGTGGACTCTGCCAGGTGGAACGCGTTCCTCGCGGAAGGTCGGCCGCAGTGCGGCGGGCGATCGGTGGCGGTCGTGAAGCTGGGGGCCGGCCGGAGAGGAAGGCGGCCGGCCCCCAGCGGTCCACGGTCAGGTCAGCTGTTGGTAGCGACCTTCCACAGGTAGCCGTCGGGGTCGGCGAAGTAGCCGAAGTACCCGCCCCACTGCGCGCTCTCCGGCTTCCGGACCACGCTGCCGCCGGCGGCCTCGGCCTTGGAGATCACCTCGTCCACCTCCGCGCGGGACTCGGCGCCGTAGTGGAACGAGACGCCGCGGAATCCGGAACCCTCCGCGGACACGCCCGCGTCCTGCGCGGCGGCGTCCCACTCGTAGAGGGCCAGCGACGAGGAGCCCTCGCCGAGGTTGAGCGAGACGAAGTTCGGGTAGTCCGTCTCGATCTCGGCGCCCAGGCCCTCGGCGTAGAACTTCTTCGCCCGGGCCATGTCCCGGACTCCGAGCATGATGACGTTCACCTTCGGTGACATCCGCTTCCTCCTTGGTATTCCGGTCCTTCACGGGCCGCCCCGGGCCCCGGCGGCACCGCGGGGCAGAGGCGTTCGGCCGGTGCGAGACTCCGTCGGCTCGCCCGTCTCACCCGTCGACTGGTATGACAGGTGCGGACGGAGGAATGTGACAGATGAGCGAGCACGACTGGCTGACACAGCGCTTCGCCGAGCACCGGAACCGTCTGACGGGCCTGGCGTACAAGATGCTCGGCTCGCGCGGTGACGCCGAGGACGCGGTGCAGGAGGCGTGGCTGCGGGTCAACCGCGCCGACGCCGACAAGGTCGAGAATCCTGCGGGGTGGCTGACCACGGTCGTCGCCCGGGTCTGCCTGAACATGCTGGAGACCCGCCGGGCCCGGCGTGAGGAGCCCGCGGGGGCGGTGCCGCCCGATCCGGCCGTGCCGCACGCGAACCCCGAGCCGGCCGGCCAGGCCGGTCCCGAGGACGAGGCGCTGCTCGCCGACTCGGTCGGCGTCGCGCTGATGGTGGTGCTGGACACGCTGACGCCCGGCGAGCGGCTCGCATTAGTCCTGCATGACGTCTTCGACGTGCCCTTTGGTGAGATCGGCGCCATCATCGACCGCTCCCCCGCGGCCGCCCGGCAACTCGCCAGCCGGGCCCGCCGCCGGGTGCAGGGAGCGGCCGCGGCGTCCAGTTCCGCGCACTCACGGAAGCGGGAGATCGTCGCCGCCTTCCTTGCCGCCTCCCGGGGCGGGGACTTCTCCGCCCTGCTCGCGCTGCTCGATCCGGGCGCCGTGCTCGTGGCCGACCCGGAGGCCGTACGGATGGGCGCCCCCGGAGAGGTCCGCGGCGCCGACGCGGTGGCCGCGATGTTCTCCGGACGGGCCGAGGCCGCCCGGCCGGCTCTGGTCGACGGCGTTCCGGCGGCCGTCTGGGCGTACCGCGGCCGGCCGAAGGTCGTCTTCAACTTCAGCATCACCGACGGGAGGATCACCCGCATCGCCATGGACGCGGAGCCCGACCTGCTCCACGACCTCGACATCGTCTTCCTGAGCGCCAACGACAAGGGGCGGTGATGAATCTCGAGCAGGACGAGATGCGAGGTCGTGTCGAGCGAGAGCGGGTCGTCCGGCCGGCCACGGTCGACGACCGCGCCGGGCCCACGTGGTGCCCGTCATCTTCGCGGTCGACGGCGACGTCTTCTACTCGCCGACGGACAAGAAGGCGCGGCCGGTCGCGGCGGCGGGCCAGCTGACGGTGATGATGTAGGCGAGCACCTCCCGTCCGGGTTCGACCCGCCTGTCCTCCCGCGCGGGAACCGGTGCCGCCCGCTCCCGTACGGCCTGCCGGGCGGGACCGGCCGGTAGGGCAAGCTCCGAGATGGACGCGCTCTGCGCTCGGCGCACGCTAGGAGGCGTGCACGGGGCATACGGGCTCGTGCTCGGCGGCCACGGCGAGGTGCGGATCAGCTCATGAGAATCCTGGTAACGGGCGGCGCCGGTTTCATCGGCTCGCACTACGTGCGGACGCTCCTCAGCGGCGGTTATCCCGGTTACGAAGACGCGCGGGTGACCGTGCTGGACAAGCTCACGTACGCGGGGAACCCGGCGAACCTCGACGCGGTGGCCGGGCGGTTCGAGTTCATGCGCGGCGACATCTGCGACGCCGACCTCCTGGCGGAGCTGCTGCCGGGTCACGACGCGGTGCTGAACTTCGCCGCCGAGACGCACGTCGACCGCTCCATCACCGGGGCGGCGGAGTTCGTCACGTCCAACGTGACCGGTGTGCAGGTACTCCTCGACGGATGCCGAGCGGCCGGAGTCCCTCGGGTCGTCCACGTGTCCACCGACGAGGTGTACGGGTCGATCGCCGCGGGTTCCTGGACCGAGGACGCGCCGCTGGACCCCAACTCGCCCTATTCGGCGGCGAAGGCGGGCGGGGACCTGCTGGCCATGGCCTACGCGCGCACACACGGGCTGAACGTGTCGATCACGCGCTGCTGCAACAACTACGGCCCCCACCAGTACCCGGAGAAGGTCATCCCGCTGTTCGTCACCAACCTGCTGGACGGCCGCCCGGTCCCGCTCTACGGGGACGGCCTCAACGTGCGCGGGTGGATCCACGTCGACGACCACTGCCGCGGCATCCAGCTGGTCCTCGAGCAGGGGCGGCCGGGCCGGGTCTACCACATCGACGGCGACACCGAGTTGTCGAATCGAGAGCTGACCGCGGCGATCCTGGCGGCCTGCGGCGCGTCTTGGGACATGGTCGTGCCGGTCACCGACCGCAAGGGCCACGATCGCCGCTACAGCCTCGACGACTCGCTGCTGCGGTCGATGGGCTACGCGCCCAGGGTGCCGTTCGCCGAGGGTCTCAAGGCCACCGTCGAGTGGTACGCGGACAACCGCGACTGGTGGGCGCCCCTGCACCGGCCCGCACCGCCCGCCCGGCCCCGCTCCTGAGACCCCGGCCGATCACCGGCCTGGGCGGCGATGCCCGGCCGGCGCACTTCCGCATGACCGACGACAACGATGAGGGTGAGCTTGACGTTCCTCCCCCGCCTGAAGGCGGGGGATTCCAACCCGATCCCTACCGGGAGGAGAGGACAGGTTGAGGTTCGCGGTTCACGGCCCCGCCCAACGGCTGGAGGGCTCCCCGCGCTGTCACCGTCCGCCCGACGGCGCTGTCTCTGATGTTCTCGGCCGCGTTCACATCCGCATGATCGACATGCCCGCAGACGCAACAACGAAAAACGAGGAGGGAAAGGCGTTTCCTCCCCGGCCTGAAGGCCGGGGTCTCCACGCCGAGAAGCCGATGAACTCAGCACCGAATGGTCCGGTGAGCACAGGGCGGTCCTCCGGGCGGCCGGTGGTCGGGATATGCGCGCGGACGGCGCCCGTCACACTCATGGGCGCCCCCCTGACCGTGAGCTTCACGCTGCAGTCGCACGTGAAGTTCCTGGCCTCCGCGGGTTGCGCTCCCCTGCTGCTTCCGCTGCTGCCCGGCGTCGAGCACCTCATCGACCGGCTCGACGGGCTGCTGGTTCCGGGTGGCCCGGACGTGGATCCGTCGCTGTACGGGGGCGCCCCGCACTCCAGGACGCGCGGAGCCGACGCGGCCGTCGACGCCGCCGAGCTCGCACTGGTCACGACGGCGCTCAGGGCCGGTCTGCCCGTCCTCGCCGTCTGCCGTGGCATGCAACTGCTCAACGTGGGTTTCGGGGGCACCCTGCACCAGCACCTGCCCGAGGTGACGGGCCATGACGGCCATTGCCCGGAGACCGAGGTCTTCACGTTCGGCAGGAACCGCCTGGACCTGACGCCGGGCAGCCGGATCGCCGAGATCCTCGGCGAGGACTCCCCCGAGGCCGCCTGCCACCACCACCAGGCGATCGACCGGATCGGCGCCGGTCTCACCGCCACGGCCTGGGCGCCGGACGGAGTCGTGGAGGCGGTGGAGGTGACCGATCACCCATTCGCGATCGGCGTGCAGTGGGAGGCCGGTCAGACCGAGGACGAGCGGCTTCACCGCGCGCTCGCCGAAGCGGCCGGACGGTTCTCCGCCCAGGCGGCCGGCCATCACCTGGTCGACGGCGGCGACCTCGTTCGACCGGCGACCTCGCGCGGTTGAACGCCGCCGGGCCCGGCCCGGCCGGAATGCGAACTCGAGTCACCACGGCACCGTCGAAGATGCCCGCAGGCCGTACGGCTGTCCACCATGTGGAGTGGACGGAAAATGGACCACCCGGTGGCGAGCACGGCCATCGATATTCGCTGTGCCGATACGGACAGGGCGAGGAGGCGGGCCGTGAAGGGAATCATCCTGGCCGGCGGCCATGGCACGCGGCTGCACCCCATTACGCTCGGCGTCTCGAAGCAATTGCTTCCGGTTTACGACAAACCAATGATCTACTACCCGCTGTCGGTTCTGATGATGGCGGGCATCACCGAAATTCAGATCATCTCGTCGCCGGAGGACCTGGAGACATTCCGGAGACTGCTGGGCGACGGCTCCTGGCTCGGCATCTCCCTGAGTTACGCCGAGCAGGACAAGCCCCGGGGAATCGCGGACGCGTTCCTGGTCTCCGCCGACCATGTCGGAGACGACTCCGTCGCCCTGGTGCTGGGCGACAACATCTTCCACGGAGCGGGGTTCGGGACCCTGCTTCACCGGGCCGCGCGAGACGTCGAGGGCTGTGTCCTCTTCGGCCACCCGGTACGGGACCCGCAGCGCTACGGGGTCGGTGAGCTGGACGAGAAGGGCAGGCTCGTCTCGATCGAGGAGAAGCCGGCCAGGCCGCGGACCAATATGGCGATCACCGGGCTCTACCTCTACGACAACCAGGTGGTGGACATCGCCAGAAGGCTGCAGCCCTCCGAACGCGGGGAGCTGGAGATCACGGATGTCAACCGGACCTATCTGGAGCGGGGCGAGGCCACGCTCATACCCCTGGGACGCGGCTTCGTCTGGCTGGACACGGGAACGCACGACGCCCTCATGGAAGCGGGCCAGTACGTCCAGGTCCTGGAGCACCGGCAGGGCGTGCGGATCGCCTGTCTCGAGGAGATCGCCTGGCGCCTGGGATACATCGACCGGGATGAGTTCTATCGCCTCGGCAGTCGCCTGGCGAAGTCCGCCTATGGCCGATACATCATGGAAGTGGCCGAATCCGGCTGAGGCAGGTCGTTGACTCCGCCGTCTCACAGAAGGCATATGAATTGCCCATGAGATTCTTGTACATCGCCACCGGCAGCCAGGCGACCGTCTATGGCGCCGCCCCTCTCGCGGCGGCCGTGCAGAATGCCGGCCATGAGATCCTCATGGCCGGCAACGAACCGTTGATGCGGTTCGCGGAGGCCATCGAAGTGCCTGCGGTCTCCGTCATGCCCGAGCCGATCCGGCACTTCATGAAGAACGGCGACTCGGGGAACGCCCCCAGTCCCTTCCGGGATCTGCGGGAGGAGGAGTCGCTCATTTTCGGCCGGGCCTTCGCCCGGATGGCCTCCGCCGAGCTGGACGCGCTGCTGGACCTGGTGGAGGCCCGGCCCCCCGATCTGGTCGTCGGCGGCTCGATGAGCTACGCGGCGGGGTTGCTCGCCTCCCGGATCAAGGTCCCCTACGTGCGCCACGCCGAGTATCTCCAGATCCCGATGGCGGAGATCGACCCGATCGCCGAGGAGGGGCTCCGGCCCGACCTGGAGCGTCTGGGGCTGGCGGCCCTGCCGGACCCCGACCTGTTCATCGACGTCTCCCCGCCCTCGCTCCGGCCCGCAGGCGCCCCGGACGCGCAGCCGATGCGCTGGATCCCGAGGAACCCCCAGCGCCGCCTCCAGCCGTGGATGTACACCCGGCCCGAAGGGCGCCCCCGGGTACTGATCACCTCGGGAACGCACTTCCGCATGCTCCCGGCCGACTCCATGCGGCACCTGGTGGACCGGCTGACCCGGACCGGAGCCGAGGTGCTGATCGCGGCCCCCGACAGGGCCGCCGAGGAGCTCGGCGGAGACCTCGGCGACGTCCGCGTCGGGTGGATCCCACTCGACGTCGTGGCCCCCACCTGCGACCTGATGGTGCACCACGCGGGCGCGGCCACCGCCATGACGGTCATGACCGCCGGGGTGCCGCAGCTGATCGTCCCGCCGAACTTCCACACGAAGGCCATCGCGCAGGCCCTGACCGACTTCGGGGCGGCTCTGACGGTGACGCCGGAGCGGGAAGGGACCGATCAGGACCTGGTGGAGGCGATGGCCGCCGGCTGCCGGGAGATCCTGTCCACTCCCGCGTACGCCCAGCGGGCGCAGGCCCTCGCCGAGGAGATCACCACGCTCCCGACCCCCGCGGAGGTCGTGCGAACGCTGGAGACGCTCGCCGCCCCATGATCCGACCGCCCCTGACCCGACCGCCCATGACGGTGCCAGCCGCCGGAAACGATTCCCGCACCGCGTCAGGTGCGACCGGGAGAGCGATATGAAGTCCCCTTATCAGGCCAGCGCGCAGTGGGAGAACATCAGCAAACGCTGGGTCACCGAAGACGTGTCGAGGAATCTGGCGCACTTCAAGTCGGGTTCTCCCAACCACAAGATCGCCATCTGGAATCCCGCGGCGAACGGGACCAGATACCTCAAGACCCTGCTCTACAACCTCGCGGCCGGTCTCGGCCCCGAGGACTGGTCCAGGCTCCGGCGGATCCGCAACCGCGAGGTAGGCGATCCGTTCAGCGTGACGATCGACGGTGAGAGCGTCTGCCTGGACTACCTGCAGGCGGTGCTCGAACTGGAGTTCATCGAGAAGGAGATCGACCTCGCGGGCGCGCGCGTCCTGGAGATCGGGGCCGGTTACGGCCGGACGTGTCACGCCATGCTCGGCAACCACGACCTCGCCTCGTACCACATCATCGACCTGCCGAACACGCTCCGCCTCTCCCGGAGCTACCTGCGCGCCACCCTGGACGACAAGCAGTTCGCCAAGGTCACGTTCATCACCGTGGACGAGATCGACGACGCGCTCGGCCCGCACCGTTTCGACCTGGCCGTCAACATCAACTCCCTCACCGAGATGCCCGTGGACACGGTGCTGAACTACCTGTCCCTGATCGATCGCCACTGCGACGCGTTCTACGTCAAGAACCCCGTCGGCAAGTACATGGACAAGAGCCTGGACGGGCACGCGCAGGGTGCGGAGGTCGTGCGCATGGCGATGGAGACCGGGCCGCTGCGGCAGGTGGTCGACATCGACGACAGCCGGGCCGTGCAGGCCGCCGTACCGGAATTCCTCGCCGCCTACCGGCCGGGCGACTCGTGGACCTGCGCCGCGGACGGCTGGGCCGTTCCCTGGACCTTCTTCTGGCAGGCCGTCTACAAGCGCCTGTCTCCCAAGGCCCGTTGACCCTGGAGGTAACGAGTGTCGGACAAAGCGGATCTTCGGGCGCTGAGCGACCTGGCGACCCCGTGGAGCGTACGTGTGGTGGTCACCCTGGGCGTCGCCGAGCACATGGCGGCGGGGATCACGAAGATCGACGAGCTGGCCCGGAAGTCGGACTGTGACGCCGAGTCGCTGGCCCGGGTCCTGCGCCACCTGGTGGACAAGGGCCTCTTCCAGGAACCCGCCAAGGGCGAGTTCACCCTCAACGAGGCGGCTCGTGGCCTCCTGGAGCCCCGGGTGCGCGGCGGTCTCGATCTCGACGGCTCGGCCGGCAGGCTCGCCGGTGCCTGGAGCGGCCTGCTCACCGCCGTGCGTACGGGCCGCCCGTCGTACGAGACGGTCTTCGGCCGCCCCTGGTGGGAGGACCTGGAGGCCAATCCCGAGATCGCGGCCAGCTATGACGCGCTCATGGGCCGGCAGGGCCGTGGCGTTCCGGATCCCGCGATCCTGGTCGACGACGACTGGGAGGACGTCCGCCACGTCGTCGACGTCGGCGGTGGGACCGGCGCGATGCTGGCCGAGATCCTGCGAGCCCACCCCGGCGTCCGCGGCACCCTCGTCGACCTCCCCCGCACGGTCGCCCGGTCCGGCGAGGTCTTCGAGTCCGCGGGAGTGGCCGACCGCGCCGCGGTCAGCGCGCAGAGCTTCCTCGACCCGCTCCCCCCGGGGGCGGACGTCTACCTGCTGGCCTCCGTGCTCCTGGACTGGCCCGACGACCAGGCGACCACGCTGCTCACCCGCTGTGCCGAGGCCGCCGCTCCGAACAACGGCCGCGTCGTCGTGGTCGGTGGCGTATCGCCTGGAGGGGCGCCCAGCAGGGGCGCCCTCCTGCTGATGGTGATGACCGGCGGCAAGACGCGCAATCTCGACCAGTTCCGCGACCTCGCGGCGAAGGCGGGTCTCACGGTCACGGCGGCCGGCGACGGACCGTCGGGCCGTTTCATCGTCGAGAGCCGGCCGACCTGACCCGTGGCCGGCCGACCTGACCCGTTCCCGCACCAGCCGCCCTCAACCGGGGTGCGAGGAGCCTTCGGAACACTCCTGTGCCGAGGGAACCCGTGTGAAACCGGTCCACGGTACCCACGATGGTTCACGATGGAGATCCGGGCATGAAGCAGCAAGTCGATGACCTCGCTCTTTTCGGCGGACCCGCGGCATTCCTGCAACCACTCTTCGTAGGCCGGCCGAGCATCGGTGACCGGTCGCGTTTCCTGGAACGAATGAACTGGGCGCTGGACAACCAGTGGCTCACCAACGGCGGCCCGCTGCTCCGGGAGTTCGAGGAGCGCGTCGCGGACCTGGCCGGCGTGCGCAACTGCGTGGCGACCTGCAACGCGACCACGGCGCTGCAGCTGATGTACCTGGCCATGGAGCTGTCCGGCGAGGTCATCATGCCCTCGATGACCTTCATCGCCACCGCGCACGCCGCCCGGATGGTCGGCCTGCGACCGGTGTTCTGCGACATCGATCCGGCCACCGGATGCATCGACCCGCGGGAGGCGGAGGCCGCGGTCACCTCCCGTACGTCCGCGGTGGTCGGCGTTCATCTGTACGGACGGCCGTGCCCCATCGACGAGCTGCAGAAGGTCACGGTCAAGCACGGCCTGAAGCTGGCCTTCGACGCGGCCCACGCGCTGGGCTGCACCTACCAGGGCCGGCGCATCGGCGGCTTCGGGACCGCCGAGGTGTTCAGCTTCCACGCCACGAAAGTGGTCAACAGCTTCGAGGGCGGCGCCATCGTCACCGACGACGACGGCCTCGCACAGCACCTCCGCTCGCTGAACGCCTTCGGCACCGGAGCCGGCGGCCGTACCGAGCGGATCGGCACCAACGCCAAGATGAGCGAGGCCGCCGCGGCGATGGGACTGACCTCGCTCGACGCGTTCGACGCGACCGTACGGCACAACCGCGCCAACCACGCGCTCTACCAGTCCGAGCTGCTGGGGGTGGAGGGCGTCTCGGTCTTCTCCTTCGACGAGGAGGAGAGCCCCAACTGCCAGTACGTCGTGGTCCAGATCGACGAGGCCGTCGCCGGCGTTCACCGTGACCTGCTGATGCAGGTGCTCAGAGCGGAGAACGTCGTCCCGCAGCGCTATTTCTCGCCCGCCTGTCACCAGGTCGAGCCGTACCGGTCGGAGTGTCCCGTCGAGCTGCCGCACACCGAGCGCATGGCGGACCAGGTGCTCGTCCTGCCGACCGGGCCCGCCGTCTCCGGAGAGGACATCCGGCGGGTCTGCGACGTCGTGCGGTGCGCGGTCACCAGGGGACGGCAGGTGACCGAACGGTTCCATCGTCGGACGGATCACGCGACCGCGTCACGCTGACGCCCCTCACGGAAAGCGTTCCTGCCATGAAAATACTGTTCACCGCCGGTGGCAGCCAGGCGACCGTCTTCTCCGTCGCCCCTCTGGCGACGGCCGCGCGGAACGCGGGACACGAGATCCTCCTGGCCGCCGAAGAGCCGCTTCTGGGAGCCGCGGCGGCCATCGCGATCCCCGCGGTTCCCACGCCCGAGCCGAGGAACACCTCCGCCCGGCTGGACGCGCTGGTGAACCTGTCGCAGGACTGGCCCCCGGATCTGGTCATCGGCGGCACGCTGAGCCATGTGGCCGGCATGCTCGCCGGTCATCTCAAGATCCCGTACGCGCGCCAGGCCTGGGAGATCGGCCCGATGCCGCCGGAGTTCGCCCGGAGGATCGCGGAGGGGATCCGGCCCGACCTGGACCGCCTCGGGCTGGCGAGCCTGCCGGACCCGAACCTGTTCGTCGATGTCTGCCCGCCCTCGCTGCGGCCCGCGGACGCCCCGGACGCGCAGCCGATGCGCTGGATCCCGAGGAACCCCCAGCGCCGCCTCGAGCCCTGGATGTACACCCGGGCGCAGGGGCGGCCCCGCGTCCTGATCACGTCGGGGACCCGCGTTCGCATGCTCTCCGGTGGCTCCACGCGGCGTCTGGTGGACCGGTTGACCCGGACCGGGGCCGAGGTGCTGATCGCGGCCTCCGAGGAGACCGCCGCGGAGCTCGGCGGGGAGCTGGGCGACGTCCGCGTCGGCTGGATCCCGCTCGACGTGGTGGCCCCCACCTGCGACCTGGCGGTGCATCACGGAGGCGGGGCGACCGCCATGACCCTCCTGAACGCCGGGGTGCCGCAGCTGTTCCTCCCCGAGAACGGCTACGCGAAGGCCATCGCGCGGGCGGTCTCCGGCTCCGGCGCCGCGCTCACGGTGCCGCTGGAGCAGGAAGGGTCCGACGAGGACCTGGTCGACGCGATCGCGGCCGGCTGCCAGGAGATCCTCTCCACCCCTTCGTACACGCAGCGGGCGCGGGCCCTCGCCGAGGAGATCGCCACGCTCCCGACCCCCGCCGAGGTCGTGCGCACGCTGGAGACGCTTACCGCCCCGTGACCGGGAACGGTACGAACCGGCGATGAGCGCGCGGGAAGCGCGCCCATCGCCGGTTCTCGTGATGTCGGCTGCCGGGCTCAGGCGGTGACGCGCACCGCGGCCGAACGGACCTGGTCGACCAGCCGGGCCTGGCGGATGATCGCCTCCGCCTGGGCGGTGTGGTCCGCGCCCTGGAGGATCGACCGGGCGAAGAACTCCAGGATGTTCTTGAACTGGTGGTCCGCGGGGAGGGTCAGCTCCTCGATCCCGTCCTGGGACTGGATGCGGATCCGGGGCTCCAGGGTCGGGGGCGGGGTGAACGCCCGGTCCAGGGTGAGCCGGGCCCGGTCGCCCCACAGGGCGTAGCGGCACCGGTAGGCGTGCTCGAAGCCGAAGGACAGCTCGGCCGTGACACCCGAAGGAGCGCACAGCAGAACGTGGCCGGCCACGTCGACGCCCCGGCTCGGGTGCAGGCGCAGCACCGAGCCGACGACGTCCAGGTCGGGGCCGAGGAAGTACGAGGCGGCGCGGATCGGGTAGACGCCCACGTCCAGCAGCGCGCCACCGCCCAGCTCGGGGTCGTACCGCACGTCGGCCGGGTCGAGGGGCGGGATGCCGAAGCTCGCCGTGAACACGCGGGGCTCGCCGATCCGGCCGTCCGCGACGAGGTCGCGGACCTTCCGGTGCTGGCCGTGGTGGAGGAACATGAAGTTCTCCATCAGCCACAGTCCGGCCTTCTCCGCCTGGTTCACGAGGTCGAGGGCGGTGGCGTGGTCGCAGGTGAGCGGCTTCTCCGAGAGCACGTGCTTGCCGGCGGCGAGCGCGCGGCTCGCCCAGTGCGCGTGCAGGCCGGTCGGCAGGGGGAGGTAGACCGCGTCGATGTCCGGCCGGTCCAGCAGCTCGTCGTACCCGCCGGCCACGCCGCAGCCGAACCGTTCGGCGACCTCGCGCGCCCTGGCCGGATCCCGGCTCGCGACGGCCGTCAGCACGACGCCCTCGGCCTCTTTCATCGCCGGCAGGACCCGGCGGAGCGCGATGCTCGCGCATCCCAGAACTCCCACGCGGACTACGGATCGCATGCGGCGGGTCCTTTCACCAGAGGCTGTGGAGGCAGGCGACGAGGCTGCGCGCCTGGACGTTGAGGTAGTGCCCGTGGCGGAGCAGGGCGCCGAGCTGACCGAGGGTCACCCAGCGGTAGTCCTGGGGGCATTCCACCGGGAAGTCGTCGTCGACCTCGATCACCATGTACCGGTTCTGGGCGTCGAAGAAGCGGCCGCCCTCCTCCGAGAGATAGGCGTCGAACCGGACGCGGGCGGGATCCGCGCCGAGCACGTGGTCGAGGTAGCGCGGTTCCGGCAGCCCGGTGTAGTTCTCCCGGATGGCCTGGAGGGTGGGCCCGAGCTCGACGTTGTCCACGAAACCGGGCTCGACGCGCGCGTGCACGAGTACGTGCATGACCCCCTCGATTTGCTTGGTGAGGAACGCGATGATGCCCCGTCCGGCCGGTGCGAGCAACGGCTGCCGCCAGGACGGCACCTCCCGGCTGCTCGCCTCGACGTCGACCGCGATCACCCGGAAGTGCTTGCCGTCCTCGCGGGCGATGTCGTGGGCCGTGCGTCTCCAGCCGGCGATCCGGTCGGCCGGGATCAGCCGCGTCGACACCTCGTGCCGGGTCTTCTCCTCGGTGAACCAGCTGAGGACGTCACCGAGGTCGTGCAGGGCGCCGGCGGAGCGGTCCAGGGACCGCGCGAGCGCGCGGCGGAACGCCTCGGGCGCGTGCCGCGACCCGCTGTCGGCCCACGGCGGGGCGAACGGCATGCAGGACAGCACCGTACGGGCGTCCATGTTGACGAGGTTGTCCGTGTGCAGCAGGTCCAGCACCTCGCGCAGCGGCAGCCAGCAGAAGTCGTCGTGCAGCGGAAGGTCGCCGGTCACCTCGACGACCATGTTCCGGTTGCGCTTGCGGTAGAACCACGAGCCCTGCTCCGACTGCAGGACGTCGACGAGGACCCGCCCCCGTCCGGGACCGACGAAGTACTCCAGGTATCGGGTACGGCCGCCCCGGTGCACGCGGGTGTAGTTGCTGCGGGTCGCCTGGACCGTCGGGGACAGCTGGAGCGTGTTGACGTTGCCGGGCTCCATCTTGGCCTGCATCAGGCAGTGCGGCACTCCGTCGAAGCTCTTGACGATGATGCCCAGGATCCCGATCTCCGCCTGATTGATGATCGGCTGGGACCATTCCGGGACGGGTCCGTAGTCGCTCCGGACGTGCAACCCCTCGATCGTGAAGAATCGTCCGCTGGAATGGGACAGGTTCCCGGTCTCCGGGTCGAAACGCCAGTCGACGAGCTCGTCGAAGGGAATCGGGGTGACGTTGAAACGGTTCGCCCGTGCCCGCTCCGACCACCACGGCCGGAACTCGCCGACCGACCGGGTCGCCGACGCCGACTCGGTGAACATGCGGTCGACGCTCCGGGGCATCGTCATCCTGGACGTCATTCAGGGCACCCTTCTGGGATCGGGATCCGCGGCCCGGGCCGGTTCGGCCGGCTCATGTCAGCCGATCCACGCGTCGGGGGCGGGCAGGCCGTTACCGACGGGCGGGAACAGCGCTTCGAGCCGAGCCGTCTGCGCGTCCGACAACGGCGTCTCGAGGGCGCGGACCGCGTCGTCGACGTGAGCGGTGGTGCGCGGGCCGATGACGGCCGCGGTCACCCCGGGGCGCGAGAGGACCCAGGCGAGTCCGACCTCCGCCGGGGAGCGGCCGAACTCCGCGCAGAGGCGCTCGTACTCCGCGATCGCGTCACGGTGGACCTCCAACGCGGCCGCCGCGCGCCCCTGCGCGGACTTGACCGCGGTCCCGTCCGCCTGCTTGCGCAACACCCCGCCGAGCAGTCCGCTGTGCAGGGGCGACCAGACCGACACCCCGATGCCGTAGGCGCTCGCCGCCGGGAGCACCTCCAGCTCCGGGTGGCGCGTCACGAGGTTGTACAGGCACTGCTCCGAGGCCAGCCCGAGAAGGCCACGGCGGCGCGCGGCCTCCTGCGCGGCGGCGAGGTCCCATCCGGCCGCGTTCGACGTGCCGACATAGCGGATCTTCCCCTGACGCAGGAGGATCTCCATGGCCTCCCAGACCTCGTCCCAGGAGACTCCGCGGTCGACGTGATGGATCTGGTAGAGGTCGATCCACTCGGTCCGCAGCCTGCGCAGGGACGCCTCGCACGAGGCCACGATGTTGCGTACGGACAGGCCGCCGTCGTTCGGCGCGTCGCTCATCGGGTGACCGACCTTGGTGGCCAGCACGACCTCGTCCCGCCGTGATCCACGGTCGAGCCAGTTGCCGATGACCTCTTCGGCCCACCCCTTGTACACGCGCCAGCCGTAGATGTTCGCGGTGTCGATGACGTCGATGCCGCGCTCCAGCGCGTGGTCCAGGAGCCGATGCGCCGCGGGCTCGTCGACCCGGCCGCCGAAGTTCACCGTTCCGAGCCACAGCCGGCTGACGCTCAGTCCGGTCCGCCCCAGCCGTCCATGAAGCCGATCGTCGCTGGACATGCCGTCTCCCCCTGCGACCCCACCTTCCATCCCGATCATCTTCGCCGCGCGGCGCGTACCGGTCTTCTTTCACATTGCCGACATTTCGGCTCATCGGAAACCCGCCGAGGAGCACCGTGCCGGTCCGGCGGTCTGCCTCCACCGGACGGAGCAGCTCGTCACCGCCGCGGACATCACGTCGACGGCGTCCCTGACCAGGCACGACGCGGTGAGGTACCGGCTGCTGTACCACGTAGTGACGTGCCTGCGGTATCGATCGCGGCTCGCCCCATGCCTAGCGTTTTCGGCATCACCTGAATGAAGCGAGGAGTCGACTCACCGTGAACCCCGGGCTTGATCCTTTGTCGCCTGAAGACCGGCAGCACACCGAACGCTGCTGGTGGAACTGCTCTGAGGCGAGGTGGCAGTGCGCGAACGACTGCCCGATCCGTTCCTGAGGGCCGATGCGATATCCGAGCCGTCCGTCACTACACCGGGGCCCTGACCTGCAGTGATGCCCTTTTATCCGGATGAGGGCCGCGCGGCCGGGGATCGGGGGGATGACCCCGGCCACGCGGCGGTCCCTGAGGCGCTTTCTCAGCGCGGATCGGTGACCTTCATGATCTGCCACAGCTCTTCTTGCAGCCGGTCACGACAGACACGGTACTGCGCCCAGTCGCCACCGAATGCCTTCATCACGACAAATTCCTCATCTTCGGCGGTCTCGCGCACCGGCCGGGATTCGTGCACGGCGTCGTGCATCTCCCGCCAAAGGCGGTCCCGCCAGGCGTGATACAGCTCCCGGTCGCCGCCGAACCTGGTCTCGACCAGCAGCTTCTCGTCACGAATCACCCAGCCCGCGAGGTCGGACCCGTGACGAGGCGACAGGTGCCGGGTGACCGGATGGTGAGGCTTGCCCGGAGGCCATACCTTCATCACGTCTCTTCTCTTCGCCGCCACAGAAAGAAGGACGCACCGCGGCGCCGGCCGGATGACACGGATGTTCCCGCACCGCCGTCTCTCTGGGAATCTGGGACCATGCAGCAACATCGCCGGCTCCGCGAGGACCTGCTCGACGCCGCCGCCGGCCTGATCATCGAGCGTGGGTTCCGGCGCGTCCGGATGCAGGACGTCGCGGACGCGGTGGGGGTCAGCCGGCAGACGGTCTACAACGAGTTCGGGGACAAGTGGGGGCTGGCGCAGGCGCTCAACCTCCGGGAGAACGAGCGCTACCTCGACGGCGTGGACGCCGCGTTGTCCGACCACGCCGACCTGTACTCCGCGGTCGCGGCCGCCGTGTCGTACACGCTGCGGACCGCCGCGGACGACCCGCTCAAGAAGGCCACGCTGACCGGTGAGGGCAGCGAGGACCTGCTGCCCCTGATGACCACGCACGCCGAGCCGGTGCTGTTCGCGGCGCGCGAGCGCATCATCAGCCATGCCGCACGCCAGTGGCCGTGGCTCGACGCGACCGACATGGCCGAGATCGTCGACGCGGTCATCCGCCTGACGATCAGCCACGTGATGCTGCCGACGGATCCCGTGGACGTCGTCGCCGAGCGTCTGGCACGACTGGTCGCGCGCTATCTGCGCCAGCCGGACGCGGCCTCGGAGGCGGCCCCGGAGGCGGCCCCGGAGGCGGCCCCGGGCGCGGCCGCGGGTGCGGCCGGCCCGTCGGCGGCCTCCTCGTCGTAGGCCGGAACCCGCGTCCCCGGAGCGGACGCCTCGCCGTGAATCAGAAGCGGGGCGTGCGCTTCTCCCGGAGGGCCTGGACCCCCTCACGCAGGTCGGGGCCCGCGAAGCCGTAGAACTCCAGGGCCAGTGACGCGTCGAAGGCGGGGCCGGCCGTCCGCAGCCAGTTGTTGAGGGCGTACTTGGTGAACGCGATGGCCTGAGCGGCGCCGTCGGCCAGCCGCCCGGCGATCTCGAGGGCCTTGTCGTGCACGGCGTCGTCGTCGACGCAGACGCTGACGAGGCCGATGCGCTCGGCCTCCTCACCGCTGAGCGGCTCGCAGAGCAGAAGGTGGTACTTCGCCTTGGCCATGCCGCACAGCAGCGGCCAGACCACGGCGGCGTGGTCGCCGGCGGCGACGCCGAGCCGCGTGTGCCCGTCGATGATCCTGGCGGTCCGGCCCGCGACCGAGATGTCGGCGAGCAGGGCCACCGCCAGGCCCGCGCCGACCGCCGGTCCCTGGACCGCGCTGACGACCGGCTTGCCGCAGTTGATGACGTTGTAGACGATGTCGCGCGCCTCGCGCAGAACCCGGGAGCGGACCTCGTAGTCCGCCATCATGTCCTCGATCATCGCCAGGTCGCCTCCGGCGGAGAACGCCGTGCCCTCACCGCGGACGAGCACGGCGCGCACCTCGTCGTCGGCGTCGGCGTCCCGCCAGATCTGCGCGAGCTCCCGATGGCCGGTCGCGTCGACGGCGTTGAGCCGCTCGGGGGCGCTGATCGTCACACGGAGGACACCCTCCCGCGCCCAGTCGATCCGCAACCGCTCGTACGATTCGTAATTCATCGGTCCGAACCTCCGCTCCAAGTGGCCCGAGCCTATCCAGGAGATCTCCCCGGCGGCCGGGGCCGGGACGGGCGGTTGGAGCCTGGGGCCTGGGACCGCTCAGAGACGGCCGCCGGAGGCGACGCGGACCAGGGCCTCGAACAGGCGGAGGTCCTCCCCCTCCTCGGGATGCCACTGCACGCCGATGCCGAACCGGTATCCCTGCAGCTCCACCGCCTCGACGACCTGGTCCTCGGCCCAGCCGACCGCGACCAGGCCCTTGCCCAGGCGCTTGATCGCCTGGTGGTGGCGGGTCGGCACCTCCACCTGCTCGCCGAGGATCCGGCCGAGGGCGCTGGAGGCGCTGAGCTGCACCCGGTGCCGGCCCGTCCACCCGGAGGCCGGGGCGTGGGCGTCCCCGCCGACGACGTCGGGCAGGTGCTGGATCAGGCTGCCCTCCCGGAGCAGGTTGAGAGCCTGCATGCCGCGTCCGATGGCCAGAAAGGGCAGGTCCGCGTCGATCGCCGCGCGCAGCAGGGCGAGTTCGAAACCGTCCCGGTGCGGCTGCGGCGGACCGGTGCGCTCGTGCGGCGGCTCGCCGTACAGACTGGGATCGAGGTCGGCGCCGCCCGCGATGACCAGTCCGTCGAGGCGCTCGACGTGCGCGGCGACGGCGGCACGGATCGACGGCGGAATGAGGACGGGAACGGCGCGGACGCGCTCGATCGCGCGGAGATAGGAGACGGGCAGCAGCGCGGCCTCTCGCACCCAGTCGCTCCAGCGGGCGGGCTCCAGCTCGGTGGTGATGCCGATGAGGGCGGGCCCCGCGCCGTACGTCGCCCCTGCCATCCAGAGCTCCTCCCAAGTCCTGCGGTGCTGTCTCGCCGGTCCGGGCCATCATGGCGCATGCCGGACCGGGTGAACGCCGCGCGCGCCGCGTCGCGCGCGTCCCGGCCGCCCGGCCCCCGGGGCTCTCGCCCCGTACGCCCGAAGGACCCGGAGTCGCGGGAACATCCTCGCGTACGCGAAGGCGATCCAAAGTAGAGATTCCTTCAAACTCGTAGATATTTCTTCTACCGTTCCCAGTATGCAGCCAGGCGCGCGCCACAGCCAGTTTGATACCGATCAGTATCCGATAATCCTCGACATTTAGCCTTCGGTCCCGCGAAATCCACAGTTGATTACTCTTCGTACATCTCGGAATTAGATCCCTCCAACCGGTTGATGTTCTCCCTGGTGAGATGCGAAACTCGTGGTACGGGGCAGCACGGAACGAACGACGGGAACGAGCAGTGGAATCACTGGAATCCCTGAAACCTAGGGTGATCAAGGAGATCTACGCACTCATCGAACCGCACGCGGAAAAGAGCATCGCCTATTTCTACGGGCGCCTCTTCGCGGAGAACCCGCGGCTCCGCACCCTCTTTCCCTCCAGCATGGCCGCACAGCGCCATCGGATGTTCGACGCCCTTTCTCAAATCACCGCAAGCCTGGACAATCCAGAAACCTTCACGCGCTTCCTCACCCGGCTCGGCCGGGACCATCGCAAGTTCGGGATCGCCCCCGATCACTACGAGGCGATGGGCCGGGCGATCCTGGCGACGCTCCGCGCGTACGCCGGCGAGGCCTGGACGGCGGAGATGGAGGCGGCCTGGACGGCGATGTTCGACACCGCCGCCTCGATCATGATTCAGGCCGCCGAGGATGACGCCGCGGAGACGCCGCCCTGGTGGGTCGGGGAGGTCGTCGAGCACGACCGCCGGACTCCGGACATCGCGGTGCTGGCCGTCCGGCCGACCGAGCCTCTCCCCTACCGGGCCGGGCAGTACGTCTCGGTTCAGACGGCTCGCTGGCCCCGGGTCTGGCGCACGTACTCGATCGCCAACGCCCCTGCCGAGGACGGGCTGCTGCGCTTCCACGTACGGGCGCTGCCCGCCGGCTGGGTCAGCGGCGCGCTCGTCCGCCATACGCGGGTCGGTGACGCGCTCCTGCTCGGGCGCGCCTCCGGCGGCATGGTCCTGGACGCCGAATCCGACCGCGACGTCCTGTGCGTGGCGGGCGGCACCGGTCTGGGCCCTCTCAAGGCGCTGGTCGAGGAGTCCCTGCGGACCCGGGAGCGACGCGACGTCCACCTGGTGTTCGGGGCCCGCACGTCCGCGGAACTGTACGACCTGCCGGCCCTCCGCGCGCTCGCGGATCGGTGCCCGCGGTTCCACGCGGTTCCGGTCGTCTCGGAGGGACCGGCCTTCGACGGCGTGCGAGGGCCGGTGTCCGACGTCCTGGACCGCCTCCGGGACTGGTCCGATCACGACGTGTACGTCTCCGGGCCGGCCGGAATGGTCTCCCGAACGGTCACGAACGCGCAGGAGCTCGGCATCCCCGCCGAACGGATCCACTACGACTCTCCGGACCGCTGACGCCCCGGCGCGAGAACACGGCCCCTGGCGAGAGGGCGGCCCCGCAGAGAGGGCAGCCCCCTATTCGCCCGACTCCGCGCGGCGGCGTAGCACGGCGGCGGTCTCGTCGTCGGCGGGGAAGAACGCCTCGACGGCCAGCTCGGCGAGGGTGACGTCCGCGGCCGCACCGAACGTCGTCACCGTGCTGAAGAAGCTGAGCACGCCGTCGCCGTACCGCAGGATCGTGGGCAGCGCGATGTCGTGGGCCGGCTGATGGACCGCGTCCTCCTCGGTGACCGGGCCGTACGCCTTGGTCTCCTCATGCAGCGCGGCGAGTTCGGGGTCTCCGGTGAGCGACACCTGACGCGCCATCCGGGCGATCAGATGCGCCCGTACCTCCGGCAGGTTGACCACCCGGGACGCCAGGCCCTCGGGGTGCAGGGCGAGCCGGTGGACGTTGACCGGCGGGCGGACCAGCTCGTCGGGCACGTCCTCCAGGAACAGCATGGCGGCGTTGTTGGCCATCACCAGGTTCCAGAACCGATCGACCACCAGGGCCGGGTACGGCTCGTGGCCGTCCAGGACCCTGTTCAGGGCCTGCCGGGCCGGACCCATCTCCGGCGCGTCGATCGACCGCTGCGAGTACACCGGCGCGTACCCGGCGGCGATCAGCAGGTCGTTGCGCTCACGCAGAGGGACGTCGAGGCGCTCGGCCAGCCGCAGGACCATCCCGCGGCTCGGCTGGGAGCGTCCCGTCTCGACGAAGCTGAGGTGACGGGTGGAGACGTCGGCGTCGAGGGCCAGTTCGAGCTGGCTGAGCCGCCGGCGGCGGCGCCAGTCGCGCAGCAGGTCGCCGACGGGGCGGGTGGGTGTTGTGGTGACCATGGTCAGCAGACGTTATCGGCCGTTCCTGCTCGCGACCATTACCTGCCGGGTAACCGGAGCGATGACGCGGGCCTCCGGCCGGGCGGAGGCCCGGCTCGGCGGGCGGGCGGCCCGGTTCCGCGAACGGCGCGGCAGCGGATGGCGAACGGCGCGGCCGGCGGGCGGGCGGCGCGGCCGGGCCGTGCCTCGTGGGAAAATCAGGCCGAGGAGAGGGGGTCGACGGATGCCGAATGTCAGCGCGCCCTCGGCCGGCCACCTCCTGCAGTTCATCCGGGCCGGCGCGGCGCGCACCCGCCGCGACCTCATGGAGCTGACCGGACTGTCCCGGTCCACGGTCGCGCAGCGCGTCGACCAGCTGGTCAGCGCCGGCTACGTCCGCGAGGGAGGCGTCGACGCCTCGACCGGAGGCCGCCGGCCCAGTCTCCTGGAGATCGACGAGGGGTCGGCCGTGGTGCTCGCCGCCGACATCGGGGCGACGCACGGCCGGGTCGCGGTCACGGACCTCGCCGGCCGGGCGCTCGGCGAGACGACCGGGCGGCCGCTCAGCGCCGAGGGCCCGGAGAAGGCCATCGCGTGGATGACGTCCCGGTTCCGGGACCTCCTCGCCGACTGTGGCCGTTCGGTCGCCGAGGTCTGCGGTGTCGGCGTCGGCCTGCCGGCCCCCGTGGACGTTCGCACGGGCCGTACGGTCCAGACGCCGATCGCCCCGGGATGGGAGCGGTACGACCTCCCGGCCGCGCTGGCCGCGGAGTTCCCCGGTCCGATCATGCTGGACAACGACGCGAACGTCATGGCGCTCGGCGAGTACACCGCCGCCGGCCCGGACACGCCCCCGGTCCTGCTCGTCAAGGTCGCGACCGGCATCGGCGCCGGGATCGTGGAGGACGGCCGGGTGCTGCGCGGCGTCGGCGGGGCGGCGGGTGAGATCGGCCACGTGCGGGTCTCCGGCCGGGAGGACGTGGTGTGCTCGTGCGGGTCGCGCGGCTGCCTCGCCGCGGTGGCGAGCGGCGCCGCGCTCGCCCGCGAACTCGCCGCCGGCGACCCCTCGGTCCGCGACGCGTCCGACGTGGCACGTCTCGCGCTGGCCGGCCATCCGGAGGCGGTCCGCCTCACGCGGGAGGCCGGGCGCACCCTCGGCGAGGTCCTGGCCGTGGTCGTGAGCGTCGTGAATCCCGGCTCTCTCATCATCGCCGGATCGCTCGCGGGGGCGGGTGAGCACCTGGTGGGCGAGATCCGCGAGGTCGTCTTCCGTGGCGTGCAGTACCGCTCGACGCGCGGGCTGCAGATCGGCGAGGGGCGTCTCGGCGGACGCGCCGGAGTGGTCGGGGCCGCCTCGATGGTCATCGACCGGGTCTTCTCCCCCGAGGCGGTCGACGCCCGGATCGCCGCGGCCGAGTCGCTGCGCGCCGGTTGCTGAGCTCCGTCCCCGCCCGATCACGACCCGCCCCGGCCTCGTACCTCGCGATCGGGCCGAGTGCCGCGCTCGTTTCCCCGGCGTTACAGAAGTTACACAGCGGTTACACGCGGGCTACTTGCCAGGCCCGGAAGAGGGGCGCAGGATCGGTGCGTGCGACTATGTCCGTGATCGTGGACGAAGTCGCCGCCATGGCGGACTAAGTTTCTGGGTGTGGAGACAGCGAGATGGCCGACAGCGACAGACCGAGCCCCGACCGCCATCGGCTCTGGGTGGTCAGGAGACTGAGCCGCGCGGAGGTCGCCGAACAGGCCGCGGCGGTGCTGCGCGCGAACGACCGCGGCTCCCTCACGGTGGCCGCGCCCCGGCTCTATCCGCACATGTGGAGCTGGGACGCGGCGTTCATCGCGGTCGGGCTGGCGCGGATCTCGCCGAGCCGGGCGCTGACGGAGCTCGAGACGCTCTTCGCCGCGCAATGGGGCAACGGCATGGTCCCGCACATCGTCTTCTCCGCGAACGCCCCACTGTACGAACCCGGGCCGGACCGCTGGGCGGCGCAGGAGACCTCCCCGCACGCCCCCGGCCACGCCGCGACCAGCGGCCTGATCCAGCCGCCGGTGCACGCGTCCGCCCTGCTCCGGATCCTCGACGCGGTCCGCGGCGCCGGCGCCGCCGAACGGCGCGACGTCCTCGCCCGCGTCCGCGCGCTGTGGCCGCGGCTGCTCGCCTGGCACCGGTACCTGGCGGAGCAGCGGGACGCCGATGGCCGCGGCCTGCTGATGATCTACCACGGCTGGGAGAGCGGGATGGACAACTCACCCCGCTGGGACGTGCCGTACGCCGACGTGGTCCCCGACCCCGACTTCCGGCCGTTCCGCCGGTCCGACCTGGAGGCCCTGGGCGAGCAGTCACAACGCCCGACCGACGCGGACTACATCAAGTACCAGTGGCTGATCGAGGAGCTGCGGCAGGCGCGTTACGACGACGAGCTGGCCCGCAAGTCGCTGAGCTTCCGCGTCGCCGACGTCTTCGCCAGCGCGATCTTCGCGGCCGCGAACGAGGACCTCGCCCGCGTCGGCGACGAGCTCGGCCTGGGCGCCGGCGACGAACTGCTCGGTTACGCCGCCCGCTTCCGCCGCGGTGTGCTCGGCACGACCGATGAGGACGGGTTCGCCGCCGACGTGGACCTGCGCACCGACACGACGCTGCGCACGAGGACCCTCGCCGGGTTCGCGCCGCTGCTGTCCGGCGGCCTGGACGCGGACCGCCGGCGCCGCCTCGTCGACCTGCTGCACTCCGCCGCATGGTGCGGCAATCCGGATCTCGCCTACCCCCTGCCGCCCAGCACCAGCCCCGCGGCGCCCGAGTTCGACGTCGCGCGGTACTGGCGGGGCCCGCAGTGGCCGCCGATGAACCTCCTGCTCGTCTGGGGCCTGGAGCGCTCGGGAGAGCACGACGCCGCGGGCCGGCTGCGTGAGGCCGCGCTGCACCAGCTCACCGACGGGGTGTTCGCGGAGTACTACCAGCCCTTCACCGCGCACCCGCTCGGCAGCCGACCCCAGTCCTGGACCGCCGCGGTCGCCCTCGACCTCGCCGGCCGCTGACGGCGATCGCCCTCCGCACGGCGCGGCCGGTCCCCCGGGCCGGGCGCGTACGCGCGACGACGGCGGCCGGCGGAGCTGTTCCGCCGACCGCGGCGTTCGCCCTACCGGTCCTTCTCCAGCCAGGCGGACAGGCGCTCCAGGAACACGGCGCCCACCGGGAGCTGCGGATCCGGCAGGACCGCGATGTGGAACGCGTGCGGCATTCCCTCGTAGACGTCCAGCGTGACCTCGACGCCCGCCTCGGCCGCCGCCTCCGCGTAGCGCCGGGAGTCGTCCAGCAGCACCTCGTCGCCGCCGGCCACCAGGAGCATGCGCGGCAGGCCCGCCAGGGCGCCGTGGATGGGCGACTGGGGTGCCCGGTCGTTCGGCCGCCCGTTCAGGTACCGGCCGACGATGCGCTCGAGGACCTCCCGGCCGATGACGTCCCGGCCCGCCGGAGCATCGATCGACGGACTCGTCAACGTGAAGTCCGTGATCGCCGAGACCGGGACGACCGCGCCGGGGAGCGGCACGCCCTCGGCGCGCAGCGTGAGCAGCGTCTCCAGCGCGATCGTCGCGCCCGCCGACTCGCCGAACAGGACCGTCCGTCCGGCCGGTACGCCCTCGGCCAGCAGCGCGCGGTACACGGCGACCACCTCGTCGTGCGCCACCGGGAAGGGATGCGCGGGGGCCAGCGAGTAGTCCACGTCGAACACCGGGCGGCCGGTCGCCCTCGACAGGTGGTGGGCCATCAGCCTCTCGAGCTCGGGGTTGCACTGCTCGAAGCCACCGCCGTGCACGTAGAGGACGACGCCCGCCTCCTGCGGCGTGCGGTCCGAGGCGTTCGCCCAGCGGCCCGGCACGGGCAGCGCGAACGGCTCGGTCGTGTCGGTGCCCGCCGGCAGCGGCGGCGGGCCCGCGCTCAGGCCGGTCAGCGCGCTGAGCACGGTGTCGAAGGTGTCGGGGACGGTGACGCGATTGATGGTCAAGACTCTCCTTCGCTGCGTTGCCGCATGGCAAGAACGAACGACGATCGAACGGTGGAAACGGTGCGCCCGTCCGGCGAAGGGCACGCGGCGGCGGAAGGCGGCGGCCACGGAGGAGAACGGACGCGCATGAGGGGACGCGTTCGAGACCCGGCACGCGGGCAGAGGCGCGGGACGGAACGACGCGAACGGCGTCGGATGTGCTAGGCGCGATCCATGCGGTAGGCGGCCACCTGCATCATCCCCTTCGGGCTCTCGCGGTGCTCGCCCACGCGTACGCGGCCTGGCCCGTCGTCCTTCATCAGGGCTCTCGTACGTACGCGGTGCGGCACCGACGCACATTCAACGCAAAGCCCGCACCGGACGTCAAGAATCGGCCGGCGCCCCGCGCGTCGATTACCCGCGAGGTAATGGACCCGCCTACGGCCGTCGGCAGACTGTCATCATGATCTCTCCTGACGAGCTCCTGGCCGCCATGCCGTTCGCCGGCATCGCCGGAGTGGTGATCGAGTCGGCGTCCGCCGAGGAGGTCACCGGCCGGCTCCCCTGGGCGCCGGAGCGCTGCACCGCCGGCGGCGTCCTGCACGGCGGCGCGCTCATCACGCTCGCCGACAGCGTCGGCGCCGCCTGTGCCTTCCTCAACCTGCCGCCGGGGGCGAACACCACCACGGTCGAGACGAGCACGCGGTTCTTCCGCGGCGTACGGGACGGCGAGGTACGCGCGGTGGCCCGCCCCCTGCACACGGGCCGGACCACGATCGTCGTCCAGACCGACCTGTACGACACCGACGGCCGCAGAGTCGCCCAGACCACCCAGACCCAGGCCGTGCTCCACTCCTGAGAGTTCTAAGCTGGCCGGGAACTCAAGGACGATCAAGGGGACGCCTGTGGACCTCGGCCTGTCGGGAAAGACGGCGTTCATCACCGGTGGCTCGTCGGGCATCGGGTACGGGATCGCGCGCTCGCTCATCGCCGAGGGCGCCTCGGTGGCCGTCTGCGCGCGGGCCCCCGAACGCCTGGAGGAGGCCGCGGCGGAGCTCGGCGTGTACGGGACGGCCGCCGACGTCACCGATCCCGACCAACTGCGCCGGGCGATCGACGACGCCGCCGAGCGGCTGGGCGGCCTCGACCTGCTGGTGGCCAACGCCGGTGGCGCGCAGGGCGGCGACCTCCTGGACTCGACGCCCGACGACTGGGCGGCGACCTACGCGCTGAACGTCCTGCACGCCGCGCACGCGGTCCGCTGCGCCGTCCCCCACTTCGAGCGGCGCGGCGGAGGCTCCGTCGTGATCGTCTCCTCGATCACCGGCTGGAAGCCGGGCCCGAAGTCCTCCTACGCCTCCGCCAAGGCCGCCGAGATCCACCTCGCGGCGACGCTCGCCCAGGAGCTGGCGAGCCGCCGCATCCGGGTCAACGCCCTCAGCCCGGGGTCGACCTACTTCGAGGGCGGCGGCTGGGCGGAGTTCGGCGCGGCGCATCCGGAACGACTCGCGGCCTTCGCCCGGGAGGACTTCCCCGCCGGCCGGCTCGTCACGCTGGACGAGGTCGCCGACGCCGCCTGCTTCCTGCTGTCCCCGCGGGCGAGCGGGATCAACGGCGCCAACGTCCCCGTCGACGGCGCACAGGACCACCCCAGCGCCCGCCGCTTCTTCTGAGCGCGGCGGGAAGAGCCCTTTTCGCGCGTCCGGGTCGGCCTGGATGCCGGCCGGGCCGCCGCATCGCTCAGCGCGGGTCCTCCCGGCCCCACGGGGCCGGGACGACCGGGCGGGTCGTCAGACCTTGCGCCACTGGGGGACCCAGGCGCCGTCCTCGACGACATAGTCGCCGAACAACGACGGGGCCTCCTTGCGCATGAGGTCGCCCACCTTGCCGAAGACCAGACGAATCTCCTCTTCGGCGCCCGCCGCCGTACGTGCCTCGATGACGTGCCGGAGTGTCCGGACGTTCGCCGTCCATACCAGGCCGGTTCCGACGCCCTCGGGCGCGAAGCGGCGCATGAAGCTGGTCTTGTGCTTCTTCTCGGCGAACGGCACGCCCTCGTCGTCCAGGCCGAAGTGGCCCGCCATCCACCCCTGGAACTCCTCGAGCTGGTCGAGGACGGCCGTGGCCCGCTTCATCAGCTCGGCGTCCTCCCGCGCCCACTCGGGGAACCAGAACGGGATGTCCTGGAGCCGCACGTAGCGCATCGACTCCTGCGAGATCGCCACCCCGGGCCGGTGCCGTACGAGCTCATGGGTCATGACGCGGCTGACGTTGTGCAGGACGAAGGAGAAGCTGACGTGCTCCAGCACCGAGCCGTGCAGCTGGCGGAGGATGTTCTCCAGGTAGGCGGCGTGGTCGGTGCGGACCCGCGTGACGTTCGGGTTCAGGCCCGGCTCCCAGGAGCGGTAGCACAGGCGTCCGGCGAACTCCGCGAGGTTCTCCGGATCGTTCAGCTCGGCGTCGAGATCGCCGCGGTCGAGCCGCTCCAGCCAGCTCTCGCCGCCCACCTCGGCGAGGTAGCGCGCCACCTCGTCGTAGTCGAACTCAGGACGTGCGACCAGGTAGACCTCGGGTTCAACGCTCTTCATGGGGTCCAAGCCTAGGGGAGACGGGACGCTCCTCGACGGGGCCCGCCACCCGTAATGCATGTCGGGGCGAGACGGTGATGACAGGTATAACTGAATGAGCACCTGTCCGAGGAGGAACCGTGACCCAGACCACGATCACCAGGACCGGCGCCCATCGACCCCGGTCGGTCGGCTTCCTCAAGCTGCACGAGTCGGCCGGCTGGCGGCTGAAGTTCTACGGCATCGCCGCGAGCGGCGAGCGGCCCCGGCCGGAGCTGGTGAGGACGGCCGAGCTGCTCGTTCCGACCGCGCTGCCGCAGCCGGCGGCGCACAGCGGCGGCGAGGAGCCGCACGACATGGACCGGTACGGCGTCGGCTTCGTCATCGTCCACGACGCCCCGGACTACGCCTACGCCCTCTACGACTGGTGGGCCGGGGAGAGCGAGATCCACCAGCGGATATTCTCGGCCCTGCCGAACCGGCTCGGCGCCATGCGACCGCATCCGACGCCGGCCATCGGCAGCGCGAGGGAGCTGGCCGTCACCGACTTCGAGCGGCGCGCCTGGCTGCGGCACGTCCTCGCCAATGACGACGGCGCCGACATCGACGCCTACCTGGCCGAGCGTTTCGAGGGAGAGGTTTGACCAAGGTCTGGGGCGCGTGCCCGCTGGACTGCCCGGACGGCTGCTCCTGGGTGGTCGACGTCGAGGACGGCGAGGCCGTCGGCATGCGCGGCAATCCCGCGCACCCGGTGACGCGCGGGGCGCTGTGCGTCAAGGTGAACCGCTACCTGGAGCAGACCAGGGCGCCCGACCGGATCCTGCATCCGCTGCGCCGGGTGGGCCGCAAGGGCGAGGGCCGGTTCGAGCGGATCAGCTGGGAGGAAGCCCTCGACGAGATCGCCTCGCGGCTCGGCGAGGTCGTGGAGACGTACGGCGGGCAGGCGATCTGGCCGTTCCACGGCACCGGGTCCCTCGGCTACATCCAGGGGCTGGAGGGCTTCGCGGGCCGCCGGTTCTTCAACGTGCTCGGCGCGTCGGTCCACGAACCGACGATCTGCTCCATCGCCGGGAGCACCGGGCTGAAGTACACGCTCGGCACGGCCGGCGGCATGGACCCGGAGGACTTCGCCCGCTCCAAGCTGATCATCCTCTGGGGCACCAACCCGCTGACCAGCGGCCACCACGTGTGGAAGTTCATCCAGGACGCCCGGCGCGACGGCGCGTACGTCGTCGCGATCGACCCGGTGCGCACGCGCACGGCCGCGCAGGCCGACGAGCACCTGGCCCCGCTGCCGGGCACGGACGCGGCGCTGGCCCTCGGTCTGATGCACGTGATCGTACGGCTCGGCGCGCACGATCAGGATTTCATCGACCGGCACACGCTGGGGTGGGAGGAGTTCCGGGCGCGGATCGAGGAGTTCCCGCCCGACCGCGTCGCTCGGATCACCGGCCTGCCGGAGGAGCGGATCGTCGCGCTGGGCGAGCGCATCGCCCGGACCCGGCCGACCGCGATCCGCGCCACGCAGGGCATGCAGCGGCACGCGGGCGGCGGGATGGCGCTGCGCACGCTCGCCTGCCTGCCGGGCGTGACCGGCGACTGGGCGCTGCCCGGCGGCGGCCTGTGCTACTCGACCAGCGGGCACTTCAGATTGAACCTGCCGAAGCTGGTGCGCATCGATCTGCTGCCGCACCCGGTGCGCTCCCTGACGATGACGCGGCTCGGCGAGGGGCTGCTCGACGTGGACGACCCGCCGGTCAAGGCGCTGTTCGTCATCGCCGCGAACCCGGTCGGCAGCAACCCGCACCAGACGAAGGTGCGCCGGGGCCTGGCGCGCGAGGACCTGTTCACCGTGGTCCTGGAGCACTTCCTCACCGACACGACCGACTACGCCGACATCGTGCTGCCCGCGACGATGCAGACCGAGCACCTGGACGTCATCGCCGGGTACGGCCACCTGTACCTCGTGTGGAACGAACCGGCGGTCGCGCCGCCCGGGGAGTGCCTGTCGACCTCGGAGACGTTCCGGCGCCTGGGGCGCCGGATGGGCCTGACCGAGCCGAGCCTGTACGACTCCGACGAGGACCTGGCGCGGCAGCTTCTGGACTCCCCGCACCCGTCACTCGCCGGGATCACGGTCGAGACGCTGCGGAAGGAGGGGTTCGCCCGGCTGAACGTCGCGCGGCCGTTCCTGCCCTTCGCGGACGGGTTCCCGACGACGTCGGGAAAGCTGGAGTTCTACTCCGTGCGGGCGACCCGGGTCGGGCACGACCCGCTGCCCGGCTACACTCCCCCGGCCGATCCCGGCGACGGGCTGGTCCTCATCTCGGCGGCGCAGCACAACTTCCTCAACACGACGTTTGGCAACAACCCGGAGCTGCGCCGGCGCGCCGGCGCGCCGACGGTCACCGTGCACCCGGACGACGCCGCCGCGCGCGGCATCGCCGACGGGGCGCCGATCCGGGTGTCGAACTCCCGCGGCGCGTTCGACGCCGTCGCGCGCGTGTCCGATCGCGTACGGCCCGGGGTGGCGGCGACGTCGAAGGGACACTGGGCGAAATTCAACGGCGGCGCGACCGTCAACGCCACCGTCGACGAACGCGACTCCGACATGGGTCACGGCGCCGTCTTCCACGACAACCGCGTCGAGATCGAGCCGCGTCAGGCCTGATTCAGGGAGTACAGGCGGCGGGCGTTGTCGGCGCCGATCAGGCGCGCGATGCGCACGATGTCGGCCGACGACCACTCCCCCGCGCGCTCGGTGAGCACGGCGCCCAGGCTCCGCCGGAAGAAGTGGGCGCCGAGGTGGCACAGCTCCGCGAGCCCGTAGCAGTCGGTGCTGAACAGGATCTTGTGGAACGGCGCCATCTCCAGGAACTCTGCGATCACCCGCGCCGACGACGCGGCGGTGTAGGTGACCGTGAGCCCGAGGTCGGCGTGCACGTGCGGGAACACCGCGGCCAGGTAGGCGGCCTCCCGGATGTAGGGATAGCAGTGCAGGAGGACGATGGGCGCGGGCACGATCCGGATGAAGTCGGTGAGCAGCGCGGGGTTCACCCGGTGCAGGGTCAGGTCGGTGTCGCCGATGCCGGTATGGATCTGCAGTGGCAGCTCGCGGTCGCCGGCGATGTCGGCGCCGGTCCACAGCGCGTGCCGCAGCAGCACCGGGTCGGTGAGCCGCCTCGGCCCGGCGAGCCAGCGCGAGGCGGCCTGGGTGACCTCCCGGGGCGCCGGCGGGCGCGGGTCGAAGTCGAAGCCGTACCGGTAGGCGACGGCCGTCTTCAGGCCGACGGCCCGGTCCGCGCGGCGCGCGAGCTCGTCGGCGAGCTCGGCGGCGTACGCCGTCGCCGGTGGGCAGCGGCCCGCCACGTCCTCGGCGACCTCCTCGATCCGTACGACCTCGTGACCCCGTGCGTCGCCGAGGCTCCCCATCTCCGCGGGCGTCAGCATGGTCTCGTCGGCCGGGCCCGTGTCGACGCAGAAGTCGGCGATCCCGGCGGCGCGCAGCAGCCGCCGGTTCACCTCCTCGGCCCCGAGCTCCCGTCGCCGGTCGAGGTAGGCCTCGGGCTCGGCGTACGGTTCGAGGCCGAGGACGGGCGCGCACCAGCGGCGGACCGCCAGGCCGACCGGGCTGTCGAAGTGCGTGGTGCCGGCCGGCGACGGGCCGCCTTCGGTGATGAGGCTCTCGAAGGCGGCCCGGTCGAGGTCGTCGCGGCGCACGCCGTGGCAGTGCTGGTCGACGAGCGGCATCGACAGTGCCTCGTCGAGCGCGTCGCCTGCCTTCACGCCTGATCAATGCCCGTACGGGCGGCCCCTCAAGCCGGGGGCGCCGCACCTCGCGGCCCGGGCCCGTACGGGCGGTCCCTCAGGCCACGGGCCGGCGGGCCTCGCGGCACAGGCGCAGCAGGTTGGCGATGATCCGGTGCCCGGTCTCCCCGGTGGCGGTGAGGATGGACTCCGGGTGGAACTGGACCGCCCAGCGCCCGTTGGCCGGGTCCTCGATCGCCATGACGACGTCGTCGAGCATCGCGGTCGCCGTGAACCCGCCGCGGACCTGCCCCGCCTTGGCGTGCAGCGAGTGGTAGCGGGCCGCGGTGAACTCGTCCGGCAGCCCGGCGAACAGGTCTCCGCCGTCGACGACCACCCGGCCCGGCTTGCCGTGGGCGGGCTCGGGCAGCAGGGCGAGCTCACCTCCCGCGTGCTCGACCATGGCCTGCAGGCCGAGGCAGACGCCGAACACCGGGAGTTCCCTGGCGTAGACGGCGTCGAGCAGGCCGGCGGTGTCGAAGTCGGCCGGCCGTCCGGGGCCGGGCGACAGCACGACCAGGTCGGGCCGGATCTCATCCAGCATCTTGTCCGGGAATCCGAACCGGAGCGTGGTCACGTCCGCGCCCTGCTGCCGGAAGTAGTCGGCGAGCGTGTTGACGAAGGAGTCCTGGTGGTCGACGAGCAGGACGGTCATCCCCTCGCCGGCGCCTTCGCGCGCCGGCGCGCCGCCGGCGGTCTCGTCCCGGCCGGACGGGGACAGCGCCTCGAGCAGCGCCCGTGCCTTCAGGTAGGTCTCGCGCTCCTCGGCGTCGGGGTCGGAGTCGTACAGCAGGGTCGCTCCGGCGCGTACGGCGGCGACGCCGTCCCGGATCTGCGCGGTGCGCAGCGTCAGGCCGGTGTTCATGGAGCCGTCGAAGCCGATGCAGCCGACGGCGCCGCCGTACCAGCGGCGCGGCGTCTCCTCGTGGTCCTCGATGAACTGCATCGCCCAGGTCTTGGGCGCACCGGTCACGGTGACCGCCCACATGTGGGTGAGGAACGCGTCGAGCGCGTCGTAGCCCGGGCGCAGCCGGCCCTCGATGTGGTCGACGGTGTGGATCAGCCGGGAGTACATCTCGATCTGCCGCCGGCCGATCACCCTGACGCTGCCGGGGACGCAGACCCGGGACTTGTCGTTGCGGTCGACGTCGGTGCACATGGTCAGCTCGGACTCGTCCTTGGCCGAGTTGAGCAGCTCGCGGATGTTGTCGGCGTCCTCGAGTGGGTCGCCGCCGCGCCGGATCGTGCCGGAGATCGGGCAGGTCTCGACGCGGTCCCCGGTGACGCGCACGAACATCTCCGGGGACGCTCCGACGAGGTACTCGCCCTCGCCGAGGTTGAAGAAGAACTCGTACGGGGCCGGGTTCGTGACCCGGAGCCGCTCGAAGAACGCCGCCGGCTGTTCGCACGGCGCGTACATCACGTGGCCGGGCACGACCTCGAACAGGTCGCCGCGGATGAACTTCTCCTTGGCCTCGCGGACCACCTCGGCGTAGGCGCCCGGTGTCGGCTGCGGGGGCAGCTCGGCGGCGCGGGGCACGGGCGTGGGCTCGGTCCCCCGGGGCAGGCCGCGGGTGCTGACGCCGCCGATCTCGAAGTCGTACGACATTCGGGCCGAGGTCTCGCGCTTGCGGTCCACCACGATCATCTCGTCGGCGAGGTGGAGGACGAGGTCACGCTGGTCGGCCGGGCGGTCGATGTTCAGCCGGATGGGCTCGAACTGGAAGGCCAGGTCGTAGCCGAAGGCGCCGTACAGGCCGAGGTGGGGGTCCTCGCCGCGGAAGAGGTCGGTGACCGCGCGCAGCGCGGTGAAGACGGTGGGGCGGCGGCTGCGCTCCTCCTCGGTGAACACCTCGTCGGTGGAGGGGACGAACACCTCGATGCCGTCGGGGAGGTCCACGGGCTCGCCGGTGGCGGACACCGCCGCGGAGACGGCGGGCAGGAGCACGCGGCCGCGGTCGTTCAGGGCGCGGACCACGAGCCGGCGGCCGCGCGCGACGATCTCCAGGCAGGGGTCGACGTAGGCCATGTGCCACCGGCTGTACCGGCCGGGGTACTCCATGCCCGAGCTGAGCACGCCACCACGACGCGTCCCCACGGCCTCGACGAGGACGTCGAGCGCGTCGCTCTTGCGTGCCGGGTCCACCGGCGTGTCGGTGCGGGTGACGTGGACGCCCCCCGCCGTCACATACTCCGTCGTCGTCTCCACGATCGGCCCCTCGATGTCGGGCCTTCTCCGGCGGAGAGGTGACACGACCGCCGGACGAAGGCGGTCGCTGCGGTGTCAGAGAATGCGTAACCCGCGCCGCCTAGCGGCGCCACCACCACTGGGTCGACTGGGTTCGCATAGGCCGAAGGCTACCCGGTCCGGTCCGGCGGCGCCACCGGGACATGCCACGTCCCGGCGGACCCTCAGGTAAGGCTCGCGCGCGGCACGAATCGCACGAACGGGATGTGCCGCCCGACCTCGCGGTAGTCCTCCACGCTGCCGTCGACGGCGAAGCCCATGATCTGACACAGCCGCCGGGCCGCGGCCGGGTGGCGCGGCGCGTACGCGGCCATGATCCGCGCGCCCTCATCGGCGTCGAGCGGGGTGGCGGTCGCCGGGAGGGTCCGCCCGCCGACCTGGATCGTGACCTCGGGCGTGGCCATCACGTTGCGGTACCAGTCCGCGCGGGTCCCGAACCCGGACGCCGCGACGTAGCCGTGTCCGTCGTGCTCGACGACCTCGATCACGGCCTGGCGGCGACGGCCGGAGACGCGCCCGGTGTGGGTGAGCAGCATGACCCGGTGTCCCAGCAGCGGCCCGAGCCCGACGCGGTACAGGCCGATGGGAAGGCGCCACAGCCTGCGGCGCAGCCCGGTCGGCGGGGTGACGTGCTTGACGATCTCCACGATCTCAGTCCTTCCCACGGTCGTCCTCGTGGTCCAGCAGCTCCCCCACCGCGGACAGCGCCTCGCGGGCCGGAAGCTCGCAGTCGATCATGTGGTGCAGCATCAGCCCGTCGATCGCGGCCGTGATCAGGGTCGCCACTCCTGTCAGCCGGGCCGGCGGCCAGCCGGGATGCAGCTCCCCGAGACGGTCCGCGATCAGCGCGCGGGCCCGGCGAAGCTCGCCGCGGAGGACCACACCGAGGGCGGGGTCGCGCATCGCGCCCACGATCAGCTCCGCGGCCAGCCTGGCCGTCGCCTCGTCCGCCGGCGCCTGGGGCATCATCTGCCGCATCATCGCCAGCGCCGCCTGCTCGCCCGGAGCCGCCAGGAGCTCGGAGACCAATGGCTCGATGATGAGGTCCGTCGCCCGGCGGAAGACCGCCGCGTGCAGGCCGGGCAGGCCGCCGAAGTGATAGTGGATCAGACCGGGGCGGGCGCCGGCGTGTTCGGCCACGGCGCGCGTCGTGACGCCGGGCCACCCGTCCCGCTGCAGCAACGCGACCCCGGCGGCCACCAGCTGCTCACGACGGCGGCCGCCGCGCGCCGAATTTGGCCGATCGACCAACTTGGTCATATGACCAAGTTAGCACGAGGCCACCTCGGCGCCGACGTCGGCGCCACGAGACACGATCCGCGCGGACCACGGCCCCCGGCCGCGCCTCCGGGTGGCGTCGACCGGCGGCGCGGTCGGGGGCGCACGGTTCCCGCCCATGTCAGAGGCCGAAGCCGTACGCCGCCGAGACCTAACCGAGACTTAGCGCTGATGAAATTCGTGGTGAGAAATCCGATTACGGCTGCCCGGAATGCCCCCCGGACGGCCTTATCACGTAGTTGACGCACCAAGGAGGACCCCCCTTGGCCGAGACGACACCCAGGCCTCGTCGCGGCGATCGCAGCCCCTGGAACTGGCTGCTCGTCCTTCCGGTCGTCGTGCCGCTCCTGACCTTCCTCTTCAACAAGGACAAGCCACGGCTCGCCGGATTCCCCTTCTTCTACTGGGCCCAGTTCGCGTTCATCATCCTCGGCGTCGCGGCGACGACCGTCGTGTACCTGATGACGCGGCGCGACCCGGGTTCGAAGGAGGACTGAGGCATGTCGAGCCGACACCTCACCGAACTCATCGTCTTCATCGTCCTCTTCGTCCTGGTCAGCGCGCTGGGCTTCGTGGCGGCCCGCTGGCGCCGCCCGGACAGCATGCACACCCTCGACGAGTGGGGCCTGGGCGGCCGCAGCTTCGGCTCGTGGATCACCTGGTTCCTCATCGGCGGTGACCTGTACACCGCCTACACGTTCGTCGCGGTGCCCGCGCTGGTGTTCGGCGCCGGCGCGGCCGGCTTCTACGCCGTGCCGTACACGGTCGTCGTCTACCCGCTGGTCTTCCTCGTGCTGATCCGCCTGTGGTCGGTGTCGCACGTGCACGGCTTCGTCACTCCCGCCGACTTCGTCCGCGCCCGTTTCGGCTCGCCGCTGCTCGCGCTGCTGATCGCCATCACCGGGATCGTCGCGACGATGCCGTACATCGCGCTGCAACTCGTCGGCATCCAGGCGACCCTGAAGGCGATGGGCGTGACCGGCCACTGGCCGATCGTGATCGCGTTCGCGATCCTGGCGGCCTACACCTACCAGTCGGGCCTGCGGGCGCCCGCGCTGATCGCGTTCATCAAGGACGCGCTGATCTACATCGTGATCATCGTCGCGGTGCTGTACATCCCGCACAAGCTCGGCGGCTGGGGCCACATCTTCGGCGCCGCGCAGACGAAGTTCGACAAGACGCCGGCCCCGGCGGACGGCACCCTGCTGAACGCGAACAACCAGCTCAACTACGCGATGCTCGCGCTCGGCTCGGCGCTGGCGCTGTTCCTGTACCCGCACAGCGTCACCGGCGTGCTGGCCAGCAAGAACCGCAACGTCATCAAGCGGAACATGGCGGCGCTGCCGGCGTACAGCTTCGTGCTCGGCCTGATCGCGCTGCTCGGCTACATGGCCATCGCGGGTGGCATCAAGCCGCTCACCTCCGGCGGCAAGCCGGACAGCAACACGGTCGTCCCGCTGCTGTTCGACCACATGTTCCCGAGCTGGTTCGCGGGCGTGGCGTACGCGGCCGTCGGCATCGGCGCGCTCGTCCCCGCCGCGATCATGTCGATCGCCGCCGCGAACCTGTTCACCCGCAACATCTACCGGGAGTACTTCCGCCGGAACGCGAGCGAGGCCGAGGAGGCGAAGGTCAGCAAGCTGGTCTCGCTGGTCGTCAAGGTCGGCGCGGTCGCGTGCATCCTGCTGCTCGACCCGCAGTTCTCCATCGACCTGCAGCTGATCGGTGGCGTCATCATCCTGCAGACGCTCCCGGCGGTCGGCCTCGGCCTGATCACCCGCTGGTTCCACCGCGGCGGCCTCATGGCCGGCTGGGTCGCGGGCCTCGCGACGGGCCTGTGGATGCTGTACCGCATCCCGAACCCCGCCACCCACAAGACGCACTTCGGCGGCTCGGCGTACCCGCTCAGCGATCTCGGGTTCGACAGCAAGGTGACGGTCTACGTCGGCATGCTGGCGCTGCTCGTGAACCTGGTCGTCGCCATCGTTGCGACCCTCGTGCTCAAGGCGGTCAAGGCCGCGGACGGCGTCGACGCCACCCGTGCCGACGACTACTACGCCGACGAGGGCGACCCCCGGGTCGCCGCGGGCAGCCGCGAGATCGAGGCGGAGCTCGCCTGACCCAGTCGGTCTCGCGCGCAGACGGCGGCCGTCCCCGATCGGGGCGGCCGCCGTTTCACGGTGAAGGGGCCGAGGACGCGGCTCGCAGGGACGCGCCGTCGCCGCTGAGCGCCTCGATCGCCGCCGTCGCCTTCGCGCAGAGCTCCGTGAACAGCGCGCGTTCGGCCGGCGTGAGAGCGGCCGTCACGGTCCGGGCGTTCTCCCGGCGCTGGTGCGCGACACGGGCGAGGAAGGAGCGCCCCTCCGCGGTGAGGAACGTGGTCAGCTCGCGCCGGTCCGCGGCGGCCGTCTCCTGGCCGACGAGTCCGAGGTCCTTGAGGACCCGGAGGGCCTTGGAGATCGTCTGCCGGGAGACGCCGAGGGCCGTGCTGAGCGCCGAGGGCATCATCGGCCCGCGGATGCGCAGGAGTTCGAGCACGTCGTACTGCTGCCAGGTGACCCCTTCGGGGTTGGTCAGCGCCCGCCGGGCCACCAGGACGCACTGGAGATGGGACAGGGCGTTCTCCAGCTCGTCGGGCTCGCCGAGAGGCATTTCCGGTGGGGTGCCGGATGTCGTCATGGAGGACCCCCGGTTCGGATGACGAGGACGGCGGATCCGCCGGCACTGATCAATCCTAGGCGCGCGGCTCAGCGGGGGCCGATGAGGGCGGACCCCGATATAGTTTCCAATCGGAAACCATATTCCGTGCCCGACCGGTCCGGTCTCGCCGGTCCGCCGACCCCCGGGGGACGAACCCATGACGGATGATCCGAGCGCTCGTCCCGGTGACGTGATCGTCGTTGGTGGCGCCCGCCAGAACAACCTCAAGAACGTGGACCTGCGCATCCCGAAGCACCGGCTGACCGTCTTCACCGGCGTCTCCGGCTCGGGGAAGTCCTCGATGGTCTTCGGCACGATCGCCGTCGAGTCGCAGCGGCAGCTGAACGAGACGTTCCCGTGGTTCATCCGCAACCGGCTGCCACGGTACGAGCGACCGGACGCCGAGGTCATCGAGAACCTGTCCACGGCGGTCGTCATCGACCAGCGGCCCGTCGGCGGCAACGCGCGATCGACGGTCGGCACGATGACCGAGATCAACCCGATCCTCCGGGTGCTGTTCTCCCGCCACGGACGGCCCAGCGCCGGCCCCTCGCACGCGTACTCCTTCAACGACCCGCGCGGGATGTGCGAAGAGTGCGAGGGCCTGGGCACCACGGTCCGCCTCGACCTCGGCCGGCTGCTGGACGAGGACAAGAGCTTGAACGAGGGCGCGATCCGGTTCCCGGCGTTCGCGCCCGGCACGTTCCTGTGGCAGCTGTACGCCGAGTCCGGGCTGTTCGACCCTGATCTGCCGATCCGTGAGTTCAGTGACGCCGACCGGGAACTGCTGCTGTACGGCAGCGGGTTCACGGTGGACCGAAGGGGCCGCAACGGCGTCTACAAGAACGCCTACGAGGGGATCGTCCTCCGGTTCGAACGCCGCTATCTCAAGGACCGGCTGGACGGTCTCAAGGCCAAGGATCGGGCGGCGGTCGAACAGGTCGTCGTCGAGGGGGCATGCCCGGTCTGCGGCGGGTCCCGCCTGAACCGGGCGGCGCTGGACTCGCGCATCGATGGGGACAACATCGCCGACTACGCCGCCCTGGAGGTCGGTGAGCTGATCCCCCGGCTCGCCCGGATCGAGGCGCCCACCGTCAGGCCCGTCGCCGAGGCCGCCGTGGCGGCCCTGCGAGGTCTGGAGGCGGTCGGCCTCGGTTACCTCAGTCTGGACCGGGAGACCTCGACCCTGTCCGGCGGCGAGGCCCAACGGCTGAAGCTGGTACGGCACCTGCGCAGCAGCCTGGCCGACCTCACCTACATCTTCGACGAGCCCAGCGTCGGCCTGCACCCGCGCGACGTGCGCCGGATGACCGGCCTGCTGCGCGCCCTCCGCGACAAGGGCAACACCGTGCTGGTCGTCGAGCACGACCGGGCCGTCATCGAGAGCGCCGACCACGTCGTCGACATGGGGCCGGGCGCGGGAGGCGACGGCGGTCAGGTGATCTACGAAGGCACCGTCGACGGGCTGCGCCGGGCCGGGACGCCGACCGGCCGGAGCCTCCTCACCGTGCCCGGGTTGAAGGGGCGGTACCGAGTCCCCACCGGCACCCTGCCGATCCGGAACGCCGGCCTGCACAACCTGCGCGACATCACGGTCGGCGTTCCCACCGGAGTGCTGACCTGCGTGACCGGCGTGGCCGGATCCGGGAAGAGCACCCTGATCTCCAAGGTGTTCACGGCGCAGCACCCGGAGACCGTCGTGGTGGACCAGTCCGCGATCGGCGTCTCGACGCGCTCGACCCCGGCCACGTACCTCGACGTCATGGACGCCGTCCGCCGGTTGTTCGCCCGTACCTCGGGCACGGATCCCGGACTGTTCAGCTTCAACTCGACCGGCGCGTGCCCCGAATGCCAGGGCCGGGGATACATCGAGACGGACCTGGCGTTCCTGGACCCGGTGACGACCGTGTGCGAGCGCTGCGCCGGACGCAGGTACAACGACGAGGCACTGCGCCACACGGTCCGGGGCAGGACGATCGCCGACGTCCTCGCGATGACGGCCGAGGATGCGCACGGCTTCTTCGACGACGCCCGCATTCGCAGCGGGCTCTCCCTCCTCCGCGAGGTCGGACTCGGCTACCTCACCCTGGGGCAACCGCTGTCCACCCTGTCCGGCGGCGAACGGCAACGGCTCAAGCTCGCCCACCGGCTGCGGGACCGCGGCGTCGTCTACGTCTTCGACGAGCCCACCACCGGGCTGCACATGGCGGACACCCGCCGCCTGCTCCGCCTGCTCGACCGCCTGGTGGACGGCGGCAACACCGTCATCGTGATCGAGCACGACCTCGACGTCGTCAAGTACGCCGACTGGGTCATCGACCTGGGGCCGGAGGCGGGCCGGCACGGCGGGCGCGTCCTGTACGAGGGCAGGCCGGACGGCCTCCTCACCGCCGAGGGATCACATACGGGCCGGTGCCTCGCCGAGGACCTCCGCCGGGCCGGGCACTCGGTGCCCGCATGACGGCCGGCCGGCGGGGCGGGGCCGCACGGCGAGGCTCGTGGCCGGGCTTACGGGGCCCGGTCAGCGGCCGGTGCGGATGCGGACGATGGCGGGCAGGTCCGGGGCCTGAATGCTCTGGCGGAGTCGCCCGAGGGCCGGGCGGATGAGGTCCTCGACGCCGGCCGGATCGGCGTTCGGCTCCAGGGTCATGGTGAGGCGGAGACACGGGTGCGCCGGAGTCCCGGTGAACGTCGCGGTCGCACCCCGCACGTCGGGGCTGTCGAGGAGGTCGTTCCGGACGGCGTCGCCGGCCACGCGCGCGGGCAGGGCCGTGATCCCCTCCCGCGGGTCGTCCTCCAGGCGGATCGTCCGCTGGACGCCGGTGGCGGCCTGGGTGATGAGCCAGTGCAGGGCGGCCACTCCGATCACGATGGCGACCGCGGCCAGTGCGGCCCAGAACCAGACATGACCGTCGACGAAGGCACGGGCGGCCCGGTCGGTGACCGGCCTGCGGGCGGCTCCGAGGACACCGGGGTAGAGGCCGAGTCCGCGGATGAACGCCGTGAGGCCGCCGAGGAACAGGATGAGCCCGATGATCGCCAGGCCGATGCGGTTCCGGCGTGCGGTGCGGCGGAGCATGGGTCAGTCCTCCCGGTGCCGGACGGTGACGTGCACACGGGGCGGGTGCAGCGGCGCGAGTTCCCGGATCCGTCCGGTGACGGCCTGCTCCACCTGCTCGGCCAGACCCTCGGGATCGCGGAGCGGGCTCACCGCCCGGACCCGTACCCCGCCGCGCCGGACCCTGACGCGGGCGCCGGTGACGCCGTCGACGGTCCGGGCGGCCTGTGCGAGTTGCCGCCGGAGCCCCGCCGCCGTGATGCCCACGAGCGCGGCGGGGTCGTCGAAGGCCAGTGCGATGACCCGCGGGCGTCCGGGCCACAGCGCGAGCAGGAGCAGCAGCAGGCCGAGCGCCGCGATCAGGGCCGCCACGGCCAGCGCGAGCGGGTCCGCCCAGCGCGTGTCACGGCCGAGCCGCGCCAGGAACGGCACCGGCAGCACGTTCCCCTCGTGGTGGGACACCAGCGCCGTGATCACCTCGACGGCGATGAGGATGGTGGCGGCGGCCAGCGCGGCGGCCGTCACGATGGCCGGGATCGCACGGCGCGGCCGGAACGCGCGCCGACGCTCGCGGCGGGACATCTCCGCGGGCGGCCGGCCCTGGAGCGGGGCGGTCGCCTCGGCCGGACGGTCCTGCTCCGGGGCGGTCACAGCGGCCGCCCGCCGGCTCGCTCGGGCGGCGTCAGCCGGGCGACGTCGATGTCGACCTGGCGTACCCGCAGGCCGGTCAGCTCACCGACGCGGGACATGACGAGGGCGCGCAGATCCCGGGTCACCTGCCGGATCGGCGCCGGGTAGGCGACGCGGATCCGCATCCGCACCATCGCCAGCCCACCGTCGACGCGGGCCCTCACGCGCGGTGCGGCGGCCGCCGTGCCGCCTCCGAACGGGAGACCCGCGAACCTCCCGGCGGCCCCGCGGACTCCCTCGACCTCGGCCAGCGCGCGGGAGGCTATCTTCTCCACGACCCGGGCGGTGATCGTGGTGTGGCCCCGGGTCTCCGCCTCCGTCGCGGCGCCCTCGTCGGGCACCGCCGGCGCGGGGTTCACGAGTGCCTCCGGCCGCCGATCAGTTCGCGCAGGTCCAGATCGCCCATGAGCGCCCGCCCGGTCAGGAGGCCGACCACCCCGAGCACCAGCACGATCAGGAACGCGCCGACGCCGCCGAACGCACCGGCGAAGCCGAGCGCGGTTCCGAACGCCAGACCGACCACCGGCCACCAGCGCAGTTCGTCCATGCCTTTCACACCCCCCGCATTCCTCACGCCAGGTGCCGTTTCGCCCCGCACCGGCGCCTCGCCCAGCGGGCGAGTGGCCACAGCCCGCCGCGGGAGCGGAACACCGTCACGTTCCCCGTCTCCCCTGCCTCCGTTACAGCGCCGGCGCGCCAGCGTTCCAGGCCGGCGGCGAACCGTTCCGGGTCGCCGCCCACGTCCGGGTGATGGGTCCGCACCCAGAGGCTGAAGTCGTGCCGATCCGCTCTCACCCGTGCCGTCCGGGAATCTCGATGTCGTCGATGGCCACGTCGATCCGCCACTCCGGTACCACGCTCCGCGCTGCTCTCCGCACCTGGTCGGCGACCTCGGCCAGCGGCCGGTCGTAGACGGCCACGACCGCGATGCGCACCTCCCCCTCTCCCACGGCCACGCCCTGGACCGCGCGACCGGGCAGATAGGTGGCGACCGGGCCCTCGGCGAGTCGCGCAACCGACGCGCAGCCGGTCACGGCCTTCCTGATCCGGTCGGCCAGCCTCCCGGCCTCGGCGGTGTCGACGGGGTCGCCGAAGAGCGTCACTGGACCCGTGGCTCGGCCGGTTCGGCTTCTTCGTCCGGGAGGTGAACGTCGCCCACGGTGATGTTGACCTCGGTCACCTCGAGTCCGCATATCTTCTCCACGGCGCTGATGACATTGCGCCGCACGCCGTTGGCGAGGTCGGGGATGGAGACGCCGTACTCGACGATCATGTCCAGGTCGATCGCGGTCTGCCGTTCGCCCACCTCGACCATGACGCCACGGGTGATGCTCGGACCGCCGGCCCGGGGAAGACGTTCGCGGACGGCCCCCACCGCCCGCGACAGGCCCGAGCCCATCGCGTACACCCCTGGGACCTCGCGGGTCGCCATACCGGCGACCTTGGCGACGACCGCGTCCGCGATCGACGTCTTGCCGTGCTCGCCGACCAGCTCACCGCCCGTACGGGCGGTCACCGCGCCGCCTTTGGACTCGGAGACCGCCGAGGCCGTCTTCCCGCTCTCCGCCGCACTCATGTGGCCCCCCTCCCCACGCGAGACGCGCGCACAGGTCACACCGGTCTCGCGACGGCCACTGTTGGATTCGCCCCCTGTCACGGCTCGCCCTACCCATGGCAAACCTGGACAAACCGCCCGAACGGCCATGCTCCGCCCCCAGGGGTCAGCGGCGGGTGGCCTCCGGGAGGCCGTCGAGAAGGAGGGCGACGATGCCGTCGGTGACCGTCTCGCGCGGGACGTCGGGGTGGTCCAGCCAC
The DNA here is from genome assembly GCF_024055675.1 of Actinoallomurus rhizosphaericola. Lineage (NCBI taxonomy): Bacteria > Bacillati > Actinomycetota > Actinomycetes > Streptosporangiales > Thermomonosporaceae > Actinoallomurus > Actinoallomurus rhizosphaericola. Next base: position 372,873 of record NZ_JAMXMW010000007.1, read on the forward strand.
CACTCCCCCGCCGCCTGGACCATGCCCACGGTGGCGTGGCTCCAGATGTGCACCCGGACCGGGTCGGGCAGCAGCCCCTCTCGGAGCAGGATGTCGGCGATCTCGCCGCCGAGGCCGCGGATGACCGTGCCCATCGCGCTGTGCGTGGCGGTGTCCTCGGCGCTGGCCCGGTGCACGAGGAAGCGGTAGAGGTGCCGGTTGGCGGCGATGGCGGCGAGGTAGGTGTCGATCGCCGCCCGCGACCGCGTGCGGATGTCGCCGGGGCGCAGGAAGGCCGCCCGTACGTTGTCCATCAGGGCCCGCGTGTGCCGTTCGGCGAGGGCCTGGTAGAGGCCGGACTTGTCGCCGAAGTGCCGGTAAAGGATTGGTTTGCTGATGCCCGCCTCGGACGCGATCGCGGCCATCGACGCCTCCGGGCCCTCACGGAGGATGATCCGGTCCGCGGCCTCGAGCAGGGCCCGGCGGCGGCGCGGGTCACGCCCCGCCCGCCCGCTCGGCGTCGTCGCGGCCGCCCGCCCGCTCGGCGTCGCGTGCGGGTGCCGGGCGGACGCGTTCGCCCCCGCCGTCGCTTCTTCCCCGGGCGCGTCGCCGCCGCCGTGTGGTGCGCTTCCTTCGTCTCGTACGCCGTCGATCACGGTTCGAGCGTAGACCCGGGTCCGTTGACCGATCGTGGTCAGAGGGTCTGACCGCGATCTTCATGGCCGGAGAAGGTCGGGCGCATTGCGCCGCAAAAATTAAACAGGTTAGTTTCCTGTCCGTGTTAGAGCCCTGGCCGCGCGACGGTCCGTGACCGTCCCTCTCCCCCGCTGCGCCTCTTCAACGCCCAGCCATCGGGCGACGATGGCCCCTACCGGACTCCCAGGAGAGCGGCACCTTCCACGATGAGCATCCCCATCAGATCGGCAGCGCTCCGCCTGTTGGCGGCGACCGCGCTGACCTCGTCCTTCGTCTTCACGACGGCCCCCGCCCACGCGACGCCCGGCGCGTGTCACCCGCACGGGCGGGACCTGTCCGTCACCTTCCAGCCGATCGACCACACCGTCACCGACGCGCAGTACTACCTCGCCCGTCTCACACTGGCCAACGGGGGCGGCCGGTGTTCCCTCGCGGGCGGCTGGACCCTGTACTTCAACTCCGTGCGCCAGCCGGCCGCCGTCCTGTCCGGCGCGGCCGGGGACACCGCGCGTGCGCAGCTCGCCTCTCAGGGCCTGGCGGTCGCCCGGGCGGACCGGGCGCAGAGCGGTGACCTCTACGCCCTGACGCCCACGAGCGCGTTCGCGCCGCTCAAGCCGGGCGAGCGCCGCAAGATCGACATGAACTTCGAGCTCTGGGCGATTCAGAAGACCGACGCGCCCGCGGGCTGGAGCATCTCCTTCGGCGGCGGGACCGCCGAATGGGTGCCCGCCAAGGCGCTGCTGGATCCGGCCGATCCGAAGCAGACCAAGGCGTTCTCCGGCGACAACCGGCCCGTCCAGACGGCGGCGACGCGGTACGCCGACGACACCGCGCAGAAGGCGAACCTCAGCCTGCAGCAACGGCTCGTCCCGCAGCCCCTGTCGGCCACCGCCGGCCAGGGCACGGTGACCATCACCGGACGGACCGCGATCCGCCACTCGGCCGGGCTGTCCGGCGAGGCCGGCTACCTGCGGTCGGCGCTCGGCGACGTCGTCAAGGGCGGCGGCGGCCGGGGCGACGGGGGCGGGACCGTCATCCGACTGTCGGTGGACCCGAAGCTGGACGTCGACAACGACGGCAAGGCCGACGCCGAGGGCTACACGCTGCGCGCGACCGCCCACGGCGTGGACATCGTCGGCAAGGACGCAGCCGGCGTGCTGTACGGGGTGCAGACGCTGCGCCAGCTCATCCCCGTGTCCGCGTACGCGGCGGCGGCCCGCGGCGCCCGGCCGTCGCAGATCGCCGTGCCGCAGGCGACGATCAGCGACGCCCCGCTGTTCGGATACCGCGGCATGGGCATCGACGTCGCGCGGCATTTCGAGACCAGGCAGACGATCGAGAAGTTCCTCGATCTCATGTCGTACCTGAAGTTGAACCGGCTGCACTTCCACCTCACCGACGACGAGGGCTGGCGGCTGCAGATCCCCGGGCTCCCCGAGCTGACCGACTTCGGCGCGCACCGCGGCCTGGACCTCGGCCGGAACACGCAACTGCACCAGGCCATGGGCTCGGGCAACGACCTCGGCGGCGGCGACGGCGTCACGGACAAGGCCCGCGACGCCACAGAGGCCAACCTGGGGCACAGGCCCGCGTACCAGGGGTTCGAGCAGGACACGGTGAACTTCGTCGGCAAGGGCAGCGGCTACTACACGACGGCCGACTTCGTCGACATCCTGAAGTACGCGAACCGGCGGCACATCCAGGTCGTCCCGGAGTTCGACTTCCCGGCGCACGCGCGGGCCGCGGTCCAGTCGATGGAGCACCGCTACCAGCGGACCGGCGACGCGACGTACCGGCTGCTGGACCCGAAGGACACCTCGAACCACGTCAGCGTCCAGGGCTACACCGACAACCTCGCCAACCCGTGCCTGCCGAGCACCTACGCGTTCCTCGGCAAGGTCGCGACCGAGGTCAAGAAGCTGTACGCCCGGGCCGGCGCGCCGCTGAACACCTTCAACCTGGGCGGCGACGAGCCGCCGGGGCCGAACCGCTGGCAGGGGTCGCCCGCCTGCAAGAGCAACCCGGAGACCGCCGGCAAGGACGACGCCGCGCTGATGAACTACTTCTTCACGAAGTGGAACCGGATCGCGCTGACGGTCGCGCCGACGACCGCGGGGTGGGAGGACGTCGTCCGGGACGACCCGCGGACGCTGAACCTCGACCACTTCATCGCGCTGCCCTGGCAGAACGTCTGGGGCTGGGGCCGGGAGGACTGGGCATACCACTTCGCGAACACCGGCCGGCAGGTGATCCTGGCGCACGCCACGAACCTGTACATGGACCTGGCCTACAACAAGGACCCGGACGAGCCCGGCTACTACTGGGCCAACTACGTGGACGAGAAGAGCACGTTCACCTACCAGCCGTACGACGTGTACGCGAGCGCGACCGAGGACCGCTGGGGCAACCCGATCCAGCCGAGCCCGAGCTGGGAGAAGCTGACGCCCGAGGGCCGCAAGAACATCCTCGGGATGGAGGCGCAGCTGTTCGCCGAGAACGGCAAGTCGGAGGGACTGCGGGAGTACCAGGCGTTCCCCAAGCTCCTCGGCGTCGCCGAGCGGGCCTGGAACCGCCACACGCCGGACACGGCGCAGATGCCGGCGGCGTGGGACGTCTTCTCGAACACCCTCGGGCAGGTCACCTTCCCGCTGCTGTCCTTCTACAAGCCGGTCGGGCTGCCGGGCGTCGGCGTGAACTACCGCATCCCCCTGCCGGGCGGGCAGGTGCGCGACGGGACGCTCACCGCCAACGTCCGTAACCCGGGCATGGCGATCGAGTACTCCACCGACGGCGTCTCCTGGCGGCCGTACGGCGGACCGGTGAAGGCCGGACCGACCGTGCTGCTGCGCACCCGCGCCGTCGACGGGCGTACGAGCCGGATCTCGCCGGTCGGCCTGACGGTGTGGCAGACCGGCACCGCCTACCCGGCGGGTGCGCTGGTGGACCACCAGGGTGAGATCTACCGGGCGAAGCGCGCGAACACGTCGGCCGCCCCGGACACGTCCCCGTCCTCCTGGGCGCTGGTCCGGTAGAGCCGTACGGAGAGCGGCGAGGACGGTCCCGCGGGATCGGCGGGCGGCCGGGGCGAACCAACGTCCCCGGCCGCCCGTCTCACTTCCCGGCGGCCCCACCACGGCATGGTGACGATCGATGTGACCTATGCTGTGGCCCGGTGCCGCGTGGGGGCCTCTTCCAGAGCCGGCCGGCGGGGTGCGCGGCCGGCCTCGTCCGGATCCGGCTCCCGCTCACGCCGTGCCTCGTCGCCTGGAGGATCCCCCGTATGATCACACCTCGACTGCCTCGTACCCGTGGACTCAGCAGGTGCCTGGCGGCCGTCGCGGTCGTGATCGCGATCTGGGTGACGACTCTCGGCGCGGGACGCGTCAACATGTACGCCAAGCCCGGGGCCCTGCCGGCCCTGTCGGTGTCGACCCTCGCCGCCCGCTACAAGGCGAACCGCCGCGCGATGGGGGCCGCGCTGAAGACGGCGCGACGGATCCAGGACTTCGCGATGGCCCGGTCGCTGACCCGCCTCATGACGCCCGGCCGGCAGTTCCTCTTCTTCGACGCGCGCGGCACCGGCCGTGGCGTCGAGGTCCTCGGTGACCTCGCGCACGCGCGGCGGGTGGCGATCCTGGTGCCGGGCGCCGACACGACCCTGACGACCTTCGACGTCCGAGGGAGCCGGCCGTACGCCACGCCGGGCGGCGGGGCACGGGCGCTGCTCGGCCAGGCCCGCCGGATCGAACCCGGTACGGACCTCGCCGTTGTCGCCTGGCTGGGCTACAGCCCGCCGAAGGTGACGAGCCCGGGGGTCATCACGGACTTCCGCGCCGACACGGGCGCGGCCCGGCTCCGCCGGTTCGTGACCGACGTCCACCGCCTCAACCCGTCCGCCGACACGACCCTGCTCTGCCACAGCTACGGATCGGTCGTGTGCGGAGAGGCGGTCAGGGGCCTGCCCGTCAACGACGTGGCGGCGTTCGGGAGCCCGGGGATGTCGGCGTCCAGCGCGGCCGGCCTGGGCACGCGGGCCCGGGTCTGGGCGGGGCGTGGGGCGAGCGACTGGATCGGGATGGTCCCGCACGTGCGGGTGTTCGGACTGGGTTTCGGCACCGACCCGGTGTCGCCGGCGTTCGGCGCGCGGGTCTTCGCGGCCGGATCCGGAGGCCACGGTGACTACCTGCGCCCGGGGTCGGTTTCACTGCGCAATCTCGCGCTGATCGCGCTCGGCCGCGACTCCCAGGTCGCCCTCGCCTGAGATGACCGCAGGTCGACCCGCGTCTTTTAGAGGAACGCCCGAGTCGGCCGTCTCTGACAATAGTTAACAAATCTGACATCTGTTCCGTCGGATGTCAACGACTGAATCGGTCACGAAAACTGGCCGATTTCGGCTTCTCCTCAAACGGGGTTTTCGGTGCTTGAGTTAGTCGAGCCTCCGTCCCCCCATTCAGGAGAGTCGATGAAACTCCCCCGCCTCGTCGTCTCCGCAGCGTGCGCGCTGGCCGTCTCGGCCGCCACCGTGGTCGGCGCCGCCGCCTCCGCCTCGGCGTCGACGACCAATTACGTTGCGCTCGGCGACTCGTACTCGTCGGGCACCGGTGCCGGTTCCTACGACCTGGACAGCGCCTGCCAGCGCAGCAGCAACGCCTACCCCGCCAAGTGGGCCGCCGCACACTCCCCCGCCTCCTTCGCCTTCGCCGCCTGCGCCGGCGCGAAGACCGGCGACGTGCTGAACAGCCAGCTCGGCTCGCTCAGCTCGAGCACCTCGCTGGTGAGCATCACGATCGGCGGCAACGACGCCGGATTCAGCAGCGTCATGCAGACCTGCGTCCTGAGTTCGGACTCGTCCTGCGTCAGCGCGGTGAACACCGCGAAGAACTTCGCCGACACGCAGCTGCCGGGGCTGCTGAACAACGTCTACTCGTCGATCAGGTCGAAGGCCCCGAACGCGCACGTCGTCGTGCTCGACTACCCGCACCTTTACATCACCAACGACTCCGGGTGCATCGGGATGAGCCACACCAAGCACGTCGCCCTGAACAGCGCCGCCGACGAACTCGACACCGTGATCGGCAAGGCTGCGGCCAACGCCGGGTTCACCTTCGCCGACGTACGCGGCCAGTTCGCCGGGCACGAGCTGTGCTCGGGCGACAACTGGCTCAACGCGGTCACCTGGCCGATCGGCAACTCCTACCACCCGACGGCGACCGGCCACGCCAGCGGCTACCTGCCGGTCTTCAGCGGCCAGACGGCGCTCGCCGCGGCCTCGAAGAGCTGAGGTTCGCGGCCTCGGACGAGCCGAGGCCCGCAGGCTCCGGACCATGCGGCCGGGGGGCCCCCCCCCCCGCCGCTGGGGGAAGGGGCGTCTGCGGGGGGAAG